>NZ_DASRSY010000027.1:0-7159 GCF_035656215.1 Paraburkholderia sp. | reverse complement strand
ATGGGCTACGCCACCGGCCAGTTCGGCAAGAACCACCTTGGCGACAAGAACGAGTACCTGCCGACCAACCACGGTTTCGACGAGTTCTACGGCAACCTGTATCACCTGAACGCCGAGGAAGAACCCGAGCGCCCGTACTGGCCGAAGGACAAGAACGACCCGTACGTGAAGAACTTCTCGCCGCGCGGGGTGATTCATAGCACCTCGGACGGCAAGGTTCAGGATACCGGTCCGCTCACGGCCAAGCGCATGGAAACCATCGACGACGAAACCGGTGCCCACGCAGAAGAGTTCATCCGCAAGCAGGTGAAGAACGGCACACCGTTCTTTGTCTGGATGAACTACACGCGCATGCACGTCTTCACGCACGTGCGTCCCGAGTTTCGCGGCAAGAGCGGCATGCCCGGCAACGAATACGCCGACGGCATGTGGGAGCACGACCAGGACGTCGGCAAACTGCTCAAGCTGCTGGACGATCTGAAGATCGCCAACAACACCATCGTCATCTACACGACCGACAACGGGCCGAATCAGTTCTCGTGGCCGGATGCGGCGACTACACCGTTCCGCAGCGAGAAAGACTCCAACTGGGAAGGCGCGTTCCGGGTGCCGGCGATGATCCGCTGGCCGGGACATATCAAGGCGGGCGAAACATCCAACGAGATGATCTCGGGACTCGACTGGTTCCCGACGCTGCTTGCCGCGGCAGGCGACGCCAGCGTGACGGACCGGCTCCTGAAGGGCTGGTCGCCTAAAGCGGGTGGCGCGAGTTTCAAGAATCACCTCGACGGATATAACCAGCTACCGTTCCTGACAGGACAGACGACCAAAGACCCACGCACCGAGTTCTACTATTTCGACGACGACGGCGATCTGGTGGCCATGCGCTGGGACCAGGACGGCAACGCGTGGAAGGCGGTATTCTGCGAGCAGCGTGCAAAGGGCAACCTGAATATCTGGCAGGACCCGCTTGTCTGCCTGCGTCTGCCGAAGCTGTTCAACCTGCGCATGGATCCTTATGAACGGGCGGACATCACCTCGGATCAGTACAACGACTGGGTGACGAAGAACGTCTACCTGAATGGAATCGCCACACTGAAGGCGTCGACGTTCCTGCAGACCTTTGTCAACTATCCGCCGAGCCAACGCCCCGCGAGCTTCAGCGTGGACGGCGTACGCCGCCAGGTCGACAAGAAGATCGACGAGTCCTTCAAGAAGCGTGGACTTGAGTAATACGTAGTACGGTTGCGCCTGCCGGCTTTGACCGGTGGGCGCAACGTCCTGATCGCGCGCAAGCCGCGTCAAGCCGATCCAGATCAGTTCACACCCTCCTGACGCCAATCATCCCATGACCCAAACGCTGGTCAGCCGTGCCAAAAGCTCACGCCGTGAGCGCCGCGCACAGGAACGCGCACAGCGTCGCGACGACGCACACTTGCACGAGCCCCAGAATGAAACCGGCAGCCCAGGCTTGCCGATCGCCTGGCCGTTGCTGCTGCTGTTCGCCTCGGGCGCGGCGTCGCTGATTTACCAGGTTCTGTGGATCAAGCAGCTCGCGCTGGTGGTCGGCGTCGAGGTACAAGCCGTCACCACCGGTGTCAGCGCTTTTTTCGCGGGGCTTGCAATAGGCGGCTGGATCTTCGGCAGACTGGCCGACCGGCTTGCGCGGCCCTTGCGCCTGTATGCGCTGCTCGAAGCCGGCGTGCTGGTGCTGGCCGTCGCCAGCACGTGGATGCTGCCGCATGCCGCGGCGCCGTTCGCCTCGCTGCAGGAACGGATCGGACCGCTTGCCTGGGCGTTACCCTTCGTCCTGGTCGGCTTGCCTGCCGTACTGATGGGTGGCACGCTGCCGGTGCTGATGCGCGCGCTGTGCCCCGCCGCCATCCATATGGGCCGCTCAGGCGCCCGTCTCTATGCGGCCAATACGGCCGGCGCGATTGCAGGCACGCTGGCCGCGAGTTTTGTCCTGATTCCATGGCTCGGGGTGCTGGGCAGCGCCTGCGCCGCTGCCGCGCTGAACGCTGGCGCAGCGCTCGTCGCCGCACTGCTCGGACGCGCGCAGCAGGCCTTCGCGCCGGCAGTTGGGTCGTCCTCACCGGTTGTTGCTTTGAGCCAGTCTAAAGCGGACATCGCCAGCAATGACACACACGCGCCGACTCGCACCGAGCGCAACACACCCGCCTCGAAGGCCCGCCTTGCGCTCTTGCTCTACGCGATCGCCGGCGGCGTCGCGCTCGGTTACGAGGTGGTGTGGTCGCAGGTGATCGTGCAATTCATCAGCACCCGCAGTTTTGCCTTCGCTGTGGTGCTTGCCACCTATCTGTTGGGCCTCGCGCTCGGTAGCGCGCTGGCATCGCGCTACGCCGATCGCTCTCGTGATCCGTGGGGCGTGTTTGCCGTGCTGATCGTGTCGGCCGGACTGGTCGCGCTGCTGGAGATTGCCGTGCTGGGCAACTGGCTGCTGCAATGGCAAAGTCTCGCTCGAGAAGCCGCGCTCGGCGCTACCGGCAGTCTGTTGACCGCCATGTGTGCGGGCTTCGCGGTAGCAGCCGTGTGCGTCGTCTTCGTCCCTACCCTGCTGTTGGGGGCGGCATTCCCCTTCGCGTTGCGTCTTAATGTGGACAACCGGCATACGGGACGCGACGTCGGCGCCGTCGTGGCGCTCAATACCGCGGGTGGGATCGCCGGCACGCTGCTGACCGGCTTCGTGCTCGTGCCAAAGCTAGGCCTCATTCACACACTCGCGGCACTCGCCCTCCTCGCGGGCGCAGTGAGTCTGATCGCCGTGCTGCGCGGCTCGGACGTGCGGCCATTCGCGCGCTGGAGTGTGCCGGTCCTTGCCGTGCTGACGCTCGTCGCCGTGATCGCAACGCCGTCCGACCGGCTCGCTACTTTGCTCGCCGAATCGCGCGGCGGCAATCTGACCTTCTACGAAGAGAGTGCGGGCGGCACGGTAGCGGTCGTCGAACAGAACGCTGGCCAGCGACAGTTCCGGCGGCTCTATATCCAGGGTGTCTCCAACTCCGGCGACACCATGGCGTCGCTGCGCTATATGCGCCTGCAAGCCCTGTTGCCTTTGATCATCCACCGTGAGACACCGCGCGCAGCGCTGGTGATCGGGCTCGGCACCGGCATTACGGGCGGCGCGTTGCTGACCTGGCCCGGGCTGGAACACCGCGCGATCGCCGAACTGTTGCCGGCCGTCGTGCGTGCCGCGCCGCAGTTCAAGGGCAACTACAACATGAGCACCGACGCGCGCATGGACATCCGGATGCGTGACGGACGACGCGAACTGCTGCGTAATGCCGAACACTACGACCTGATCACGCTCGAACCGCCACCGCCGTCAGCCGCGGGGGTCGTCAATCTGTACTCGTCGGACTTCTACCGCCTGGCGGCGTCGCGCCTGCAGCAAGGCGGCATCGTCGCGCAATGGCTGCCGTTGCCGACGCAGAATGAAGAGGACACACGCTCGCTGATCCAGAGCTTCATCCAGGTGTTTCCGCATGCCGCGTTGTGGACCACGGAGTTGCACGAGATGATGCTTGTCGGCTCAATGCAGCCGCTCGAACTGGACGTGCCGCGGATCGAGGCACGCTTTGCGCAGCCGCAGGTCGCTGCGGCACTGCGCGAAGTCGGCATTGCATCGCCGGCGGCGTTGCTGGCCACATGGATCACCGACCGCGCCGGCCTCGAGTACTACGCCGCGGACGCCCGCCCGGTCACGGACGATCAACCGCGCATCGAATACGCCACATGGGTTCGCCACGACGCCTTCCCGGCGACGCTGGCACACCTGCTGGCACTTCACACCGAGCCACCGTTGCAGGGCGCCGACGACGCGTTCCGCGCCGCCATGGAGAACTCGCGCAGCGCATTACAGAGCTTCTATTCAGCCGGACTGGATGCCTATAAAGGCGATCGCGATGCGTGGGCAGAGGACATCGGCAATGCCTTACGCACGGACCCGGATAACGCTTACTACCGATGGCTCATTGGAGACGGTAATTAAATCAGGCTTCTTGCACCGGGATGGACACCGGCGCATTGGCAATGCTTCACGTCATGGAAGACCCTTTTGCGTTCTAGCAAAATCATAAGCCGCTTTTCCTTCAGCGAAAGTGCGACGTCAGGCTCGGAGACCTGCTCTGCAAAAATAGTGCACCGGGCGCGCCAGACACTGACACCGCCCTCAGTTCAACACGTCAGCATGAACAGAAACATCAAACCGCTCGCCGCCAGTTCGAAGGCTTTCATAGCGGCGGTCGATTCAAGCCAACCCAAAGTTGAACAGACGGCCGTTGCCACTGGTGCCTCGCGTAGTCAGCCAACCTGGGCGGCACAGGGTCACCGTTCAGAACGAGACGGTTGAGCATGAGCGCGAGGTCCACGTCTGCGATACACCACTCGTCAAAGAGGTTCAACGAGTCACCGGCGAGGAGTGTCTCGCAGGCGGAAAACAGTTTCCCGGCCGCAGCGCGTGCTGCATCAGAAAGTGGCGCCGCGGAAGCCCCGTAAAACACGATCTCAGTGGAGCGCTCCTGCCTGATGGGCATCAGATCGCTACGCAACCAGGCCTGCACTTGACGTGCTCGCGCGCGACGGCGCGGATCTGCCGGATACAACGGCGTGCCAGAAAAAACTTCGTCGACATACTCGGTTATGGCGGACGACTCGGACAAAGCGAAGTCGTCGTGAACCAGCGTAGGCACACGCTGCGTTAGCGAACTGGCGGCATAGCCGGGTTCGCGGTTTGCATGATTGCTCAAGTCAATCGTTGAAAGCTCGAACGACAAGCCCTTTTCGTGAAGCGCCACAAAGGCAGACATTGCATAGGGGCTCGCGAATTGGGCATCGGCGTAGAGGCGCAGACTCGTTGACGGCAATGTATTCTCCTGTTTGCACACGACCTTCGATATTCGTCGCGGACGGACTGATAGGGACCACGCATTACCGACCGCTTTCGGCCCGCGTTCATTTCAAACATCAATATCCATTTTCATTATCGACGATCTTGATAGAGATGAACGTGTGCGAGAACGGAAAACGTCGAAAGGAAACTGCCGCACTGGTAAAGTGCCCGTGATGTCATTGCTCCCATAACGTATTCACCCACCTCGCGACGCCGCAATGCCGTTCAAGCCAAATCACACTACCGCCTGCGCCTCGATCGTGCACCGTATGCGGTATCTTCCGGCCGTCGCTGCCCTGAGTCTGTCCTTGCAGGGATGTACGCTGCACGGTGCGCCGTCGTATGAAATCTTCGGCGCCTATTTTCCGCTCTGGCTATTGAGCGCGGTCGTCGGACTCGTCGGCGCGCTGATCGCCCACCGGATATTCGTTTCCACGGGGTGGGCGCAGATCGTCCCGTTTCAGCTCTCCGTCTGCGTGGCGATCGGTCTGACGGTCGCCGTGCTCTTCTGGCTTTCCGGAACAGGACAGCTCTTATGAAAATCGCAGGCATGCGCAAAGCCGCTGTCAAAGGCCGCATGATCGCGGGCGTGATCGTCGCGCTCGGCCTCGCGGTGGCCTGGTACGGCTATGACCGGACAACCCGCTTCCCATCCACGGATGACGCAACGATCGATGCCGACGTCGTGCACGTCGCGTCGCCAGTCGGCGGCCGGATCATCCGGGTCGCGGTGGAAGAGAACCAGCGGGTCGCAAAGGGCGACGTACTCTTCGAGATCGATCCTGTGCCTTATCGGCTTGCGCTCGCGCAAGCCCAGGCCGACCTCGAACTGGCCCGCGCGGCGCTCGAAACGCGGCGCAGGTCGATTGTCGGTGAGCGCGCTAATGCGGTCATCGCCGGCGACCAGACCGGCAAAGCGGCACACAACTACGAACTGGCGTCGCGCACTGTGCAACGGCTCACGCCACTCGTAGCAAAGGGTTACGTGCCGGTCCAGCAACTGGATCAGGCGCAGGTCGCGCAGCACGATGCCGCGTTGTCGCTGAAGCAGGCGAAGGAGCAGAAGCAGGCGACCGCTCAGACGATCGGCGACGAAGCGGGCGCCGTCGCCACGGTGCATGCGCGCGAGGCCGCCCTCGCGCTCGCGCAGCGCGGCCTCGACGACACCATCGTGCGCGCGTCGCAGAATGGCTTTGTCACGGGCCTGTCGGTGCTGGCGGGCGAGACGATCGCGCCGCATCAGTCGATCTTCACGCTCGTCCACGCGGACGAATGGTTCGCCGTCGCCAACTTCCGGGAAGGGGCGCTCGCGCGGATCCAGCCGGGTGATTGCGCGACCGTCTATTCCATGATCGACCGGAGCCAGGCGATTCACGGCAAAGTGGTCGGCATCGGCGCAGGCGTTGCCGATTCCGACCGCATCAATCTGCCGCGCACCTTGCCGATCGTCCAGCAGTCCGTGAACTGGGTGCGGGTCGCCCAGCGCTTCCCCGTGCGCGTGCATCTCGACGAGCCGGCGGCCCGGCTGGTCCGGATCGGTGCGAGTGCGATAGTCGAGGTTCGGCATGGCGCAGCCTGCCGGTGACCTTGCCCGACCGGGCGCCGCCGACATCCTGAAGCTGCTCGCCCCCTATCCGGGGCGAGCAGCGATGGCGACCCGCATCGCGCTAATCTGCGCGCTGACGGCGTTCGTGACGAGCGCGTACGGCACGCCGGAAGCGGCGATTTCCGCCTATGTCGTGTTCTTTTTGAACCGGCCCGACCGGGTGCTGAGCGTGGTGCTGGGCTCGGCACTGATGGTGCTGGTCACGCTGGTCGTCGGGCTTGTCATGGTGGTGGCCATGTTCGCGCTCGACGACCCCATGTGGCGGGTTGCGTGCATCGCAGGGCTATCGTTCGGTCTGCTGTTCGTGACGTCGGCAAGCAAGCTGCGGCCGGTGGGCGCGATCATCGCAATGATCGTCGGCTTTGCCCTCGACGAACTCGGCATGGCACCGTTCGGCGAAGTGGCGACGCGTGCCCTGCTCTACGCCTGGCTGATGGTCGCGATTCCGGTCGGTATCTCGATCTGCGTCAACCTGTTGATAGCGCCGTCGCCGCGGAAACTCGCCGGCCGCGCGCTGGCGAAGCGTCTGCGGCTTGCGGCCCGGAGCCTGGTCGAACCCGAGGCGACGGGCGAGACACTCAGCGCATGCCTGCACGAGGGCGACGCGGAAATCGGCACGTGGCTCAAGCTCTCGGTAGTCG
>NZ_DASRSY010000026.1:0-6385 GCF_035656215.1 Paraburkholderia sp. | reverse complement strand
CGGCGTTATCGAGGAAGTAGCGATCGTGGGTAACGGCGACGACCGTGCCCGGGAAGCGCGTGAGGAACTGTTCGAGCCAGTCGACCGATTCCGCGTCCAGGTGGTTGGTCGGTTCGTCGAGCAGCAGCATGTCCGGCTTTTCGAGCAGCAGCTTGCAGAGTGCCACGCGACGCTTTTCGCCACCCGACAGGTGCTCGATCTTCGCGTCCCACGCCGGCAGGCGCAGCGCGTCGGCGGCGATTTCGATTTGCTGTTCGGCGCTGCCGTCGGTGGTGGCTAGAATCGCTTCGTACTTCGCCTGCTCGGCGGCGAGTGCGTCGAAATCGGCGTCCGGCTCCGCGTAGGCGGCGTAGATTTCGTCGAGTTTCTTTTGCGCGCCGAAGACGTCGCCGAGACCTTCTTCGACCGCTTCACGCACCGTCTTGTTCGGATCGAGTTGCGGCTCCTGCGGCAGATAGCCGATGTTCAGGTTCGGCATCGGCGTGGCTTCGCCTTCGATATCTTTGTCCACACCGGCCATGATGCGGATCAGCGTCGACTTACCCGAGCCGTTCAGGCCGAGCAGGCCGATCTTCGCGCCGGGGAAGAACGACAGCGAGATGTCTTTCAGGATTTGACGCTTGGGCGGCACGATTTTGCCGACCCGGTTCATGGTGAAGACGTATTGGGCCATTTGCTTGCACTAGACGTTGACGCCGCCGGCCGCGTGGGGGCGGGCGGTCGTGGGTGGATGGGTAATCGGTGTTGTGGCCAGGCAGTGCGCCTGGCGCCGGCCGGCGCGGCGTCGAGCGCGGCGTCGAACCCCGCGACGCCCCGCGCGCGGGCGGGTGGTCCAGGTGGCATTGTACTTCGGGGTGAGGGTGGGGCGGCAGAGGGCGTCCGCAGCGACGTCAGTTCGCGCGCTGTCCCGTCGACGGATCGAAGAAATGCAGATGCTGCTGGGGCAGCGCAACTTGCAGCGCTTCGCCTGCTGCGGGACGGTGCGTGTGCGGCAAGCGCACGGTGACGTCGTGCTTGCCCCAGCGGCCGTGCGCGAGGTTGTCCGCGCCGAGCAGTTCGCAGGAATCGACGGTCAACGTTGCATGAGAAGCGTCCGCTTGACCCGGCGTCATATGCTCCGGGCGAATGCCGAGCGTCCATTCGCGGCCCTTGGCGACTTCGCGGCCGATCGACGCTACGCCTGACAGCGGCAGCTTCGGCCCATTGCCCGCCACTTCAAACGTTGAGCCGTCATCCGACACGCGGCCTTCCAGCAGATTCATCCCCGGGGAGCCGATGAAGCTTGCGACGAACACCGTCGCCGGCCGCTCGTAGACCTCGGTCGGCGCGCCGATCTGCTCCGCGTGACCCTTGTTCATCACGATCACGCGTTGCGCCAGCGTCATCGCTTCGATCTGATCGTGCGTGACGTACAGGCTGGTGGTGGCAAGCCGCGCATGCAGGCGCTGTATTTCGAGGCGCATCTGCACCCGCAAGCGGGCATCCAGATTCGACAGCGGTTCATCGAACAGAAACACCGCCGGCTCGCGCACGATCGCGCGACCCATTGCAACGCGTTGCCGTTGTCCGCCGGACAACTCGCGCGGCTTGCGTGCGAGCAGCGGTTCAAGCTCGAGAATCTGCGCCGCGGCCTGCACGCGCTTCGCAATCTGCGCACGGTCGACGCCCGCAATCTTCAGCGCATAACCCATGTTCTCGGCGACGCTCATATGCGGATACAGCGCGTAGTTCTGGAACACCATCGCGATGTTGCGATCCTTCGGCTCCAGTCGGTTGACCACTTTGCCGGCGATCGAGATGGCGCCTTCGGAAATGCCTTCGAGCCCGGCCACCATCCGCAGCAGGGTCGATTTACCGCAACCCGACGGGCCCACCATCACGACGAATTCGCCGTCCGCGACGTCCACGTCGATGCCGTGCAGCACGAACTGTTTGCTGTCGTAGGTCTTTTTAACGCCTTGCAGAGTCAGTGCAGCCATGCCGTTTTAGCCTTTTCTTTGCTTGCCGCGTAGAACGCGGTGTTCTTGATTCCGTGATTGACTCATACCCAACGCCGAAGCTCGCCCACGCTGCGCGCGTTACTTCTCCGAGTCCACCAGTCCGCGCACGAACCAGCGCTGCATCGTCAGCACGACGGCGAGCGGCGGCAGCATGGCGAGCAGCGTTGCGGTCATCACGAGATGCCATTCGGTCGCGGTGTCGCCAGACGCGATCATGCTTTTGATGCCGACCACAGCCGTAGTCAGCGATTGCTGGCTCGTAATCAGGATCGGCCACAGATACTGATTCCAGCCGTAAATGAACGTGATGACGAACAGCGCCGCCATGTTCGTTTTCGACAACGGCAGCACCACGTCCCAGAAGAACCGCATCGCACCGGCGCCGTCAATGCGCGCCGCTTCCATCAATTCGTCCGGCAGCGTCATGAAGAACTGGCGGAACAGGAACGTCGCGGTGGCCGAGGCGATCAGCGGCAACGTCAACCCGCTATACGTATTGCTCAGATGCATCGACGACACGACTTGCACGGTCGGGAAAATACGTACTTCGACCGGCAGCATCAGCGTGATGAAGATCAGCCAGAACGACAGATTGCGAAACGGAAAGCGGAAAAACACGATCGCATACGCGGAGATCATCGAGATGGCGATCTTTCCGATCGAAATCACCAGCGCCATCACGAGGCTGTTGAACAGCATGCGGCCGAACGGCGCCGCCGCATTGCCGCTGCCATGCGACCAGACAGTCGCGATGTTCTCGAACAGATGCGTGCTCGGCACCAGCGACAGCGGCACGCTGAACACCTCATGCTCGCTCATCGTCGCTGCGCAAAAAGCGACATACACCGGAAACACCACCAGCACGACGCCGAGAATCAGCACCGCATGGCAGAAGAGGTCGAAACCGCGGCGGTTCTCGATCATGAGTATTGAACCCTGCGTTCAATAAAGCGGAATTGCACGACCGTCAACGCGACGACGATCGCCATCAGGATGACGGACTGCGCGCCCGAGCTGCCGATGTCCAGCCCCTGGAAACCTTCGGCGAAGATCTTGTAGATCAGCGTACGGGTGGATTGCGCCGGGCCGCCGCCGGTGGCGGCGTCAATCACCGGGAAGGTGTCGAAGAACGCGTAGGTGATGTTGATCACCAGCAGGAAGAAGCTGGTCGGCGAGAGCAATGGCAGTGCGATGCCGAAGAAACGCCGCACCGGCCCGGCGCCGTCGATGGCCGCCGCTTCGATCAGCGAACGCGGAATTGCCTGCAAGCCGGCATAGAAGAACAGAAAGTTATAGCTGACCTGTTTCCATACGGAAGCCAGCACGACCAGAAACATCGCCTGTCCCGAGTTCAACGCGTGATTCCACACGATGCCGTACTTCGCGAGCGTATAGGTGACGAGTCCGATGCTCGGGTTGAACAGGAACGACCACAACACGGCCGCGATTGCGGGTGCGACCGCATACGGCCAGATCAGCAGCGTCTGATAGGCCCTCGCGCCGCGCGTCACGCGATCCGCGCAGACTGCCAGCAACAGCGAAATCACCAATCCGGACACGGTGACGAGCGCACAGAAAATCAGCGTCGTATTGAACGACGACAAGTAGAGCGGATGGGCGAATAACTGCTTGAAATTGGCCAGGCCCACAAACTCGCTGGACGTGCCGAACGCGTCCTGGCTCTGCGTGGATTGCCACAGTGCTTCGCCCGCCGGCCACAGAAAGAACAGCAGCGTGATCGCGAGTTGCGGCGCAACGAGCAGATAGGGCAGGACGCTGGTGCCGAAGCTGGAGCGCTTTTCCATCGAGGTTTCCTAGGTCTGCTGCAACAACGGGTTTCGGTGCGGGCGCACCGAAACCTGGCCGGCTAGTGCTTAGTTGCCTGCTTTCTCGAAGCGGCGCAGCAACTCGTCGCCTCGCGACACGGATGAATCGAGCGCCTGTTGCGGCGTCTTTTTCCCCGCCCAGACCTGTTCGAGTTCTTCGTCGATGACGGTGCGGATCTGCGGCATGTTGCCCAGACGCAAGCCTTTCGTGTACGGCAGCGGCGGCTTGTTGAGCATCTGTTTGATCGCCGTGTCGCTGCCTGGATTCTTCTCGTAGAAGCCTTGCTGCTGAGTCAGTTGGTACGCGGCGGTCGTGACCGGCAGATAGCCCGTGTCCTGATGCCACTTCGCGGCAACTGGCGCCGACGACAGATACGCGAGGAATTTCGCCACGCCCTTGTAGACGGCCGGGTCTTTACCCGAGAGCACCCACAGACTTGCGCCACCGATGATCGCGTTCTGCGGCGCACCCTTCACGCTCGCGTCATACGGCATCATGCCAGTGCCGAAATTGAACTTGGCGTACTTTTTGATCGTGGCAAGCGAGCCCGATGAGTTCGTGATGATCCCGCAGTCGCCGCTATAGAACTTCGACACCGGTTCGTCCTTGCGGCCGACATACGTGAAGGTGCCCTCCTTCTGCATGTTCTGCAGAAACTGGATGTGCGCGACCTGCAGCGGCTTGTTGAATTCGAGCTGCGCGTCGGGGCCGTCGAAACCATTGTTCTTCGACGCGAACGGCGCGCCGTGCCAGGCGCTATAGTTTTCGAGCTGAATCCAGCTCTGCCAGCCCGACGAATAGCCGCACGCCATGCCCGACGCCTTCAGCTTCTGCGCGTCCACCTGCAATTCGGCCCAGGTTTTCGGCGGCTGATTCGGATCGAGCCCTGCTTTTTTGAACGCGTCCTTGTTGTAGTACAGCACTGGCGTCGAGCTATTGAACGGCATCGAAATCAGTTCGCCGGTTTTGGCGTCGCTGTAATAGCT
The DNA here is from genome assembly GCF_035656215.1 of Paraburkholderia sp. Lineage (GTDB taxonomy): Bacteria > Pseudomonadota > Gammaproteobacteria > Burkholderiales > Burkholderiaceae > Paraburkholderia. The sequence continues at coordinate 1,572 of NZ_DASRSY010000026.1, read as the reverse complement.
CGCGATGGTCGGCACGAAAGCCTTTTCGTCGAGCGGCACGCCGGCTTGTTTGAACACTTCCGAAACCGGGATCACGGCCTTTTTCGCCTGCATCATCGTGGCGGTGCCGACTTCGTAGACCTGCAGAATGGCCGGCGCGTTGCCGCTACGATAAGCGGCGATACCGGCGGCGAGGGTCTGGTCGTAGGTGCCTTTGAACACCGGCACAATCTTGTAGTCGCTTTGAGACGCGTTGAACGCGTTGGCGATGTCGTTCAGACGCTCGCCGAGCGCAGCTTCCATGCCGTGCCAGAACTGGATTTCAGTGGCGGCGTGGGCTGCCTGGCTAATGCCGAAGCTCAATACGGCGGCAACGGAAAGCGAACGGAACAGTGGCTTGCAACTCATCGATTTATCTCCTATGTCGACCGGAGTTAGCGCTTTAGCGCTTACTCCGGTCCCATGCAACATGGTTGCTGATCGGAACAGGCGCAGATGGGAATCGCGCGATTCTATTTGTGTTCGATGACAGTCCGGCGTCGGCCGCCGGGCGGGAGCCCGCTTTGACAGGTGCCGAATGCCGCAATTTAACATCGGCTGTCATGAAACGGAAACAATGGGCGTCTCAACGCCCGATTTTGCGCGAAGTCAAGGCCCGACGTTAATCGGTGAACATCGCTGCGAGCGCGTGGTAATGATGGGCATCGAGACGGTAAGACCGGTATCGCGGCGATATTTGAGTCGGGTACGCACTGCCATGTCGTTCGTTAATCAGGATTCCATATGCTTCGACCCATACGATTTGCTCTGAGTGGCGCGGTGATGGGCCTTGTGCTGGCCGGTTGCCCCTTGACGCGCGTGGCGGCAGACAGCGGCGCGCTGCCGATTGCTACTTTGCCGAAGATCGTCGCCCATCGGGGCGGTACGGGCGACGCGCCCGAGAACACACTCGAAGCGATTCGTTTGTCGATCACGCATCGTGCCGATGCCATGTGGCTATCTGTCCAGTTGAGCAAGGACGGGGTCCCTGTGTTGTACCGTCCCGCGGACCTATCGGCGCTAACCGACGCGACGGGCCCGGTTGCCGCGCACACCGCGGCGGAACTCGGGCGCGTGAACGCAGGCTGGGCTTTCCGCCGAGGCGACACGTACCCGTATCGCACGCAACCGGTAGGCATTCCCACGCTGCGCGAAGCGTTGCGTGCGATCCCCCCGACCATGCCGGTTGTCCTCGATATGAAAGCTTTGCCTGTACAGCCGCAAACTCAGGCCGTGGCGCAGGTGCTAAGCGAAGAGAACGCGTGGTCACGCGTCACTATCTATTCGACCGATGTGCAATACCAGCAGAGCTTCGGCATTTATACCCAGGCACAGGTGTACGAGTCGCGCGATGATACGCGTGGGCGCTTGATGCGCGTGCTGCTCAATCAGGGCTGCGTGGACGCACCGGTACAACACACGTCGACAGCGTTCGAGATGCACCGCGCGCTCACGGTGGTCGAGCAGTTCACGCTGGGTGAAGGTCGCTCCGACGTGCAGGCGACCGTGTGGACGCCCGCCACCGTTGCGTGTTTCCGGCAGAATCAGGATGTG
>NZ_DASRSY010000025.1:0-7833 GCF_035656215.1 Paraburkholderia sp. | reverse complement strand
GCGTCGCAGATTGGTGTCGAGCCACATGTACTCGGCGACCTTGCGGTCCATGTCGGGCGAAAACACGCGGTAGGTGCGCTTGCCTTCATCTTTGGCAACGTACATGGCCGTGTCCGCCGAACGGGTCAGCGATTCGAGGTTGTTGCCATGTTCCGGACACAGCGCGATGCCAATTGAGCAACCGGTATAGACCTCGACGAGCCCCAGGCTGAACGGGGTGCGCAGACGTTCGAGAATACGTTGCGCGGTGGCTTCGAGATCATGAGCGGTGCCTTTGGCGGCGAGCACGATGAACTCGTCACCGCCGAGGCGCGCGAGCGCATCGTCTTCGTTCAGGCAGGTGCGGATGGCAGCCGACACATCGCGGATCAGCCGGTCGCCGAAGACATGGCCGTAGTGGTCGTTGACCTTCTTGAAGTTGTCGAGATCGAGGAACAGAATGCCGACCGATTCGCCAGGACTGGCTTCTTCGATCGCGGTACGGATCTTGTCCTGGATCGCGTTGCGATTGGCGAGACCGGTGAGCGAATCGGTATTCGCCAGTTCGGTGAGCCGTTCCTGCGCGAGCCGTTCCTCGGTGATGTCGGTGCCCGAGCAGATCAGAAACTGTTCTTCGACGCCGCTGCCGCTCTGAACGAACTTATTGCGAAACAGAAAGAGCCGTTCGCCGTTGAGGGTTTTCACGCGCCGCTCGACTTCGTACGAGACGCCGCGATTGAAGAACCCCGTGATGTTCTGGCTCGACGCCGCGCCGGATTCGGTGGTCATGAACAGCGCCCACACATTGCGGCCGACGATGTCTTCTTCCTTCACGCCGGTGAGTTCCTCGGCGAGACGGTTGAAACGCTGTATACGGCCGTGCCTGTCGACGATAACCACAACCGAATTGACTTCGGAGACGACCTGTTCGGCGAAAGAGAGACCGTGCACCAGATCGCGCGCGACGGATTCCGTGTCGTCGTAGGCGGAGGCGGTGCCTGCCCATGTATTGCTGGCGAGTTTTTTACCGACGAGATGCAGGCGCAGCGGTTCGCCGAACAGCCGCACGTCGAGGACGAGATGCGAGGTGATGCCGGTGAGGCAACGGATTTGCGAAGCCTGTTGGGGATTCAGAGGAATGGCGACATTGGCTGGCACGTCGCCGGTGACGGGCGCGAGCTCCAGTGCGTTGCTGTCGTTCGACAGACGCCAGCAAGGGCTGCTTGTGCCGAACTGCGCAAAAAGCACTTGATCGTGTTGGTCGTCATTCATGAAATCCCCGGGCGGTGTGTGCCGGTGAGCGGCTCGTGAAGCCGGGTTGGCGGCAGACAGTCTCATCATACTTAAAGACTGGCCCATTGTAGCGAAGCGGCTGCAGTTCGGGCCTATAAACATTAACGGCTGGGATGGCTCGCTTTTTTAGGCTTTTATATGAGCCGCGCGCTGGCGCGACGCCTCCAAACCGCTCCACACCGCCTCAGAACCGCCGGGCCAATAGGCTCCGGGCGTGCTCCCGTTCCGCGGAAATCGCTTCCACCGAGGGGTCAAACCAGAAAGCCCCTGCAACAAGCGTCGCGACAACGACCCCGTCCCGATACAGAATCCGATTCCCCGCCACAGCAGGCACCCGCTCGCCGACCAGCAACGTGCCGGCAAGATTCAAAGGATCGGTTCCGGCGACGCACACAAAAGCACCATCGTTCGCATGCCGACGAACCTCACGCAATAATGGAATCGCTTCCGGTAGCGCAAACTGTTCACCCGCGAGGCCATTCACAAACCGTCCGCCACGAATGACACCACGCGCTTCGAGCCGCTGGAATACGCGCAACAGATCCCGCCACGGCGGCAACCATTCGGCCTCGCGTACGAGCAAACGCCAGAACACCACGCCATAGCGGCGCAGCAAAGTCATTGCAATATGTTCGAGTACTTCGGGGGCGAACTGCTGACGGTGCGCGGGCGGAGTTTCCGTTGCAGCGACAACGGGCTGCCGGGTGACCAGCGCCCAGCGTCCCGCGTCGTCCATTCCTCCGATCAATGCGCTCGATCTGACACGGCGGCTACTCGAGTAAGCACTGCGTTTGGCGACGGGTTTCAACAACGCCCGCAAGCCGGCGAAACTGTCGGAATTCACGAGACCCGCTGCAACCAGCTCGCCCAGCGCATTCTCCAGTTCAATACGCAAGCCGCTTACTTCGGTCAGTAACTCGTCGAAGAACATCGCGCCATGTTGCGATAGCGTGTCATAGACGCTCTGCGCCCGGGCCGACAACTCCGGTTGTTTCGATGCGTCGATCAGCGCGCGCCAGACGCGCACCTGGGCGCGCGGCAAAAGCACGATCGGCGTGCTGCGCACCGGTCCCGCCGCACTGCGTGCCCGCTCGGTCAGACGCGTCCAGACGATCTTGCCGGCGCGGCATAGTTCGTCAAGCGAAATGTTCGCGTAGGCCTTGACGCGCGCCGGCAGAATGTCTTCTTCCCATGCGGCTGCCGCGGCCTGAAAACCCTCCAGCTGGTCGAGTACGGCGGCCAAAGCGTCGCGTCCCTCGGCGCGCGTGTCCGGCGTCAGATGCTGCCACTCGAACAGAAAGCGCATGAAGTCGTGCCGTTCCACCGGCTCGATTTCGCGTCGCAGGCGTTTCACCGTGTAACGGTGGATCCGCGCAAGCAAGTGACGTTCACACCATTCTTCTTCCGTTGCGCCTCGCGAGAAGCGGCCGCGCATCACATAGCCTTCCGCTTCGAGACGCGCCAGCGTTTGTTCGACGGATGCCGCAGGCAACATCAGTGCCTGTGAAATCGCGCGTACCGGCAGTGGGCCGAAGCCGGTCAGCCGGGCGCGCAGCACGTCGAGGAGTGCGTCGTCGGCGCTCCAGGTGTCGGTGTAGCCTTTCGGCGCGGTGAGCGGTGGGTCAAATGGAGCGTCCGGGTAGAGCGCCTGGAAGCAGGTCAGGCGCTCGGCGGGCAGCCACAGCGTGTTATCGGCGGCGATCCGCAGGCGGGTCGCGCGGCCGGATTCGGCAAGCGAGGCGAGCCATCCCGGCCAGCCCGCTTCATTGCGCGCTTCGGCCTCGGTGATGCAGGCGAGGCCGGTCAGCGCTTCGTGCATCTCGTCGGCGGTGCGCGCCTGCGGCCATGCTTCGTCGCGTACGCTCTCGATCGCGTCGGCATCGAGCGCGCCGAGGTCATCGGCGCTGGACGGATCGGTCCAGCGGCGGTTCAGCACGGCCTGGGTGCGGCGCTCTTCGATCGGTGCGTCGTCGAGATAGGCGTACGGCTTGGCGGTGAGGATTTCGGCGGCAAGCGGCGAGGGCGCCGGCAAATCGCGGGCGACCAGTTGCACGTCGCCCTGTTCCATGCGGCGCAGCAAGGCAATCCAGCTTTCGCTGTCCATCGCTTCGTGCAGGCAGTCGTCGACGGTTTGGTCCACTAACGGATGATGCGGCAGTTCGCGTTCGCCGACGATGTTCTCCAGGCACGCGGCCTGCTCGGGAAACACGCTCGCCAGCAGATCTTCACTACGCATGCGTTGCAATTGCGGCGGCGTCTTGCGCCCGCCGGTATAGCGCGGCAGGCCGAGGGAGGTGGTCGCGTTCCAGCGCCAGCGCACGCCGAAGAGCGGCGCGTCGAGCAGCGCCTGGATCAGCAGGTGCTCGGCGCTGTTCGAGTGCAGGTAGCGCCACACCTCGTCGAGTACGAACGAATGGCTGCCGGTCAGCGAGAGGACGATCGCGTCTTCGGTGGCGGCGGCTTGCAGTTCGAAGTTGAAGGTCCGGCAAAAACGCTTGCGCAGCGCGAGACCCCACGCGCGGTTCACGCGGCTGCCGAACGGCGCATGGATGACAAGTTGCGTGCCGCCGGACTCGTCGAAGAAACGCTCCATCACGAGCGTGTTTTGCGACGGCAGCACGCTGAGCGCGGCGCGTGCGCGGGCGAGATAGTCGACGATCTGCCGCGCAGCGGCTTCGTCGAGACCGAGCGCGTCGACGAGCCAGTCGATCGCGCGCTGGAGGCGCGCGGTCATGACTTCGGTGTCGTCCTCCTCCCCTTCGAGCAAGCGCCCAATCTGCTCACGCAAACGCGCAACACCGAACGACAGTTCATCGCTGCGTCCTGGCGCCTCGCCGAGCCAGAACGGAATATTCGGCGGCTGCCCCTGTGCGTCCTCGACCCGCACGCGGCCGCTTTCGATGCGCAGAATCCGGTACGACGCGTTGCCGAGTTGGAATACATCGCCGGCCAGACTCTCGACCGCGAAATCTTCGTTGACGGTGCCGATATTGATCGCCTGCGGTTCGAGCACCACCGCATAGTCGGCGTTCTCGGGAATCGTGCCGCCTGACGTCACGGCGACCAGTTTGCCGCCGCGCCGGCCACGCAAGGTGCCACTCACGGCGTCGCGATGAATATAGGCGCCACGCGGACCGTTGCGGCTCGTATAGCCAACGGCCAGCATGTGCAGCACGGCGTCGTATTGATCGCGTTCCAGGGCGGCGTAGGGTGCCGCGCGCCGCATCATCTCGAACAACGCGTCTTCGCTCCATTCGGCGCTCGATACCTCGGCGACGATCTGTTGCGCGAGCACATCGAGCGGCGCACGCGGAATCCGCAACGCGTCGAGTTCGCCACGCCGCACGCAATCGAGCAGCGCGGCGCATTCGATCAGATCGTCGCGCGAAGCCGGAAAGAGCCGGCCCTTCGGCATGCCGCCGACATGGTGGCCCGAGCGCCCCACGCGTTGCAGGAATGGCGCGATCGCGCGCGGCGAACCCATCTGGCAGACCAGATCGACGTCGCCGATATCGATGCCGAGTTCCAGCGAAGCGGTGGCGATCAGCACACGCAGCTCGCCGCGTTTCAGGCGCTGCTCGGCGTCGAAACGATGTTCCTTGGCGAGGCTGCCGTGATGCGCGGCGACCACATCCTTGCCGAGCCGTTCGGTCAGATGGCGGGCGGCGCGTTCGGCCATACGGCGCGTGTTGACGAAAACCAGCGTGGTGCGATGCATCGCGACCAGTTCGGCGAGCCGGTCGTAGACGCGCTCCCACACTTCGTTGGGCATCACCGCTTCGAGCGGCACCGGCGGAATCTCCAGCGCAAGATCGCGTTCGCGGATGTGACCCACGTCGATGATTGCGCAGTCAGCGGGAGCACTGCTTTCGATGCTCGCGCCGCCCACCAGAAAGCGCGCGACGGCGCTGACCGGCTTTTGCGTCGCCGACAGGCCGATCCGCGGCAAGCGTCGCTGACACAGCGCGTCGAGCCGCTCGAGGCTGAGCGCCAGATGGCTGCCGCGCTTGCTGCCGGCGAGCGCATGAATTTCGTCGACGATCACCGTGCGCACCGTCGACAGCATGCGGCGGCCGGAATCCGAGCCGAGTAGCACGTACAGCGATTCCGGCGTGGTCACGAGAATATGCGGCGCGCGTTTTTTCAGCGCGTTGCGTTCCTGCTGCGTGGTGTCGCCAGTGCGCACGGCGGTGCGAATGTCGAGCGGCGGCAAACCGCGTGCGTCGAGTTCCGCGGCGATGCCCTGCAACGGCACTTGCAGATTGATGCGGATGTCGTTGGAGAGCGCCTTCAGCGGCGAGACGTAGACCACCAGGGTTTCGTCGGGCAGGACGCCGCCGTTGGCGAGGCCTTGCTGGACGAGTTCGTCGAGCGCGGACAAAAAGGCAGTGAGGGTTTTGCCCGAACCGGTCGGCGCGGCCACCAGGGTCGAGCGTCCGCTGCGGATTTGCGGCCAGGCGGCAGCCTGAGCATCGGTGGGCGCGGGGAAGGTCTTCAGGAACCAGCCGGCGACCGCGGGATGAAACTCATCCAGCGCGCTGGCCGTGAAGGGGCCCAAAGTTGGATTCAAAGCGGCGTCCGGAGCCGGCTCCAATGCCGGATCGAACGCCGAAGAATCGGGAGGCGCCGCCAGGGCGGCGGATGTCGGAGCGGAAGTCATGCTTGCATAGATGGGGACGCGCCGTGCCATATCCAGAGGACGACAAACGCCGGCCTGTTTCGAGGATCAGAGATCAGTCTGGCAGGTTTTTAGCGGCTTTGCCGACGGTTGCGCGAAACTACCAGACCCACCGCACTCCTGCATCGCCCGTCACCGTTCTCTGGTGCGCGCCACCCAGGTTCGTCACCCAGCCGAGCGTTGCAAACACGCTGCCCGATGTGCTGAATTTACCGACTACGCCCGCGCCGAGTTGCGCCGCAGTTTGCCCGACGTTGCCCGGAATCACGGTCCCGCCGCCGAAGGTAACTTTGTCGTCGGAGCCGAACTCGCGTAAGAGGCTGACCCGTAAATAAGGCCGCCATGCGGTCGCGAACGCGTCGAATTGACCTTGCAGGCGCGCACCGATTCGTCCTACGAAAGTATTGCCGCTGTTGAAGCCGACACTCGACACGCCATCGTTGAAGTCGGATAGCGAAAGGTGTTGCCACACGAGTTGCGCTTGCGGTTCGAGCGTGAGCCCCGCGCCGAGGGGAATCGGCAGACCGCCTTCGAGCGAGCCGGTCACCGCGTTGCCGTGCGTCGTTGTGTTGAGGCCGTCGCGCGAGGCCGGATCGACGGTCAACGAACTCCCCATCAGCACGGCGTCCGTGTACCAGCCGCTCGGGCCGATATGCGTCCAGTAGCCGCCGAGGCTGTATGCGTTGACCGCCAGGTGGCCCACGGCGAGATTGGGCATGCCGAGCGCGAAGCCGTCGACGTCGCCGGTCGCCCGCGCGAAGCCGACGAACAAACCGTAGTGATTGCGCTGGCCGCTTGCGCTGCGATCGGCGTACAGATCCTGTCCGGCCTGAATGCCGTACACCGAGCCGTCGAACTGGGGGCTCGCCGCACCGTCCTGGCTGAGTACGCTATGGCCGCCCCACACGCGACCCCACGCGGCAGGCAACTTGCCACTGTCGTTCAACAAGGCCTGGTCGCCTTGCCGGTCATGAAACGTATCGATCTGCATCAAGCCAAGTTCACGTGCGACGCCTGGCGCCGCGGCGTAGACGGGTACTTCGACGCGATACAGCGGCGTGGCGGCCGAGCCCGCGGCCGGTGCGGGAGGCAAAGGCGGCGTGCCCTCAGCGGCAAGCGGTACGCCGGGCTCCACAGCGGGTGGTTCACCAGGCGTCGTGACCGGCGGTGGAGGCGTCACGCCTGGCGGCAGGGGCGCAACCGTATTGCGCAGATACCAGTTGTCTGTCGTGCCGCCGCTCACACCGCCTTTGGCGAGGTAGTAGGAATACGCGCCCGCCTTCACCGGTGCAGCCAGCGTGAAGGCGCTCGCGTCTGTCGTGGCACCGTTGGTCGCCTGAATCAGTTGAATGCCGTCCGCAACCGTTTGTGCGCCCTGGCCGCCCACGTTTGTGACTTGCAGGTGCGTCGAGCCAGTGGCCGTTCCGCCGCTCAGCACGAGGCGATCGGATGCCGCGCCGTCGCCGGCGACGACGGTGTTCAGTCCGATGGTGCCGTTCTGTCCGGCATAGTTGCCCGTCACATTCAACAGGTTGCCTACACCCGCAGCGGCAGGGCCGCCGATCTGCACGAGTCCGGCATTTACCAGCGAGCCGTTGATCGAGAACGCGCCGTTCCCCGCGCTTGCAAACGACGGTACTGCATTCGCCACCGCGAGCGTACCGTTGTTCGTGACTGCGCCCGTCACGCTGCCATAGCCGCCGAGCGTTGCGCCGGCGGCCACCGTGGTGGCGCCGCCGCCCGTCAGTGCGGCGTTGGCATGCGCTGCATCGCCGATCGCGAGGGTGCCCGCCGCGACCGTGGTTGGGCCGCTATAGGTGCTCACGCCTGTCATCAGCAAGCTGCCGCTGCCGGCTTTCGTCAGGGCGCCGGCACCGCTCACT
>NZ_DASRSY010000024.1:0-2032 GCF_035656215.1 Paraburkholderia sp. | reverse complement strand
TGGCCGGTCTGATCGAAACCCTGGCCGCTGCGCCGTACCATGGCCGCGCGGACATGCCGGAAATCGCCCGTTCGCTGCATCTGGAGGTGGACGATCTGTTCCCGGTCGCCGAAGTGCTGCAGCACCTGGGTTTTGCCGATGTGCGCGAAGGGGATATTTTCCTGACGCCGCCGGCACGCGTGTTCTCTGAATTCGGCACCCAGGAGCGCAAGATGATGTTCGCCGAGCATTTGCTGCGACATGTGCCGCTCGCCGCACGAATCAAGAAGGTGTTGAACGAACGGCCGGGGCATCGCGCGCCGCGCGTGCGCTTCGAGCAGGAGCTGGAGGATTTTCTGTCGGACAGCGCCGCGGAAGAGACGCTCGACGCAGTGATCAACTGGGGCCGTTATGGCGAGATCTTCTCGTACAACGACCAGACGGAAATTTTCAGTTTGGAAGACGTGGAGTCTTAAATCCGCGGTTGGCCAAGACGGCTTCAGGCAAAAAGCGACAGGGGAGACCCTGCCGCTTTTTTTATTGCAGATTGCCCCAGCGCTCGACCGCCGGTTCTGCCGACGCCCACTTCCAGCCCTTGTCCTGCTGGCACGCGCTCGCCGTGTACCAGGCTTCATGCGCGTTCGGGCCATCGCCGTCCTGTACTGAGAACACGAAATCCTTGCATAGCGCGAGCGCCGAGCTGAACGCGCGCGTCACGCGCACCTGGCCGTGGCCGTTCTCGATCGGTAGCGTGTGTTTGACCGCCCAGGGCCGCGTCTCGCCGACTGGCATTGCACCCGCCAGCGCCGCGATCATGTTCTGCTGATCGGTGTGCATGGTACGCATGTAGCGGCCGATGGCTTCGTCGGTCGCCGCCTGTACGGCGATACCGACGCCGATGCCGACTGCCGGGTTGGAAGTCACAAGGCCTGACGCGACACCGGCCGCGGCGCCGCTCGCCGCGCCGACCGACGAGCAGCCGCTCGTCAGCAGACTGGCGCCGACGCAGATCGCACCGGCCAGCACGAGTCGCAGCCGGTTGCCGGAAAGCGCTGCCGCAGACGTGCGCGGGACCAGGGCGGCACGCGCGCCATCGGCAAGACGTAGCTCGGACAGTGCGCGTTCATTCCGGGGACGCGGGGGTGACAGCGCCCTCATTGCAACGCGCCCCAGCGTTCGGTAGCGGGTTCGGCCGACGCCCATTTCCAGTTGTCGCCGTCACGGCAGATCGACGCGACGTAGAAGGCGCTGCTCGCCGGCACATTCTTGGTGGCGGTCTGATCGACCGAGAAGACGATTTCCTTGCAGTCGAGCGCGCCGGCGCTGATCGTGCGGCTAACGGTGACGCGGCCGTGTTCGTCGTCTTCGATCGGCACCGAGTGCGTTACGCTCCACGGTGCGATCGCACCGACTTCGAGCGGCCCGGCGATTTTGGCGATACCGTCCTGCGTATTCGTGTGCACCACGCGCTCCGAGTACTGCACGCCGGCGCGGGCCGCGGCCAACGCGCCGAGACCGATGCCGGTGGCGACCGCCGCGTTGCTGGTGACTTTGGCCGCGAGCGCGGCGCCTGCGATACCGGCGCCGGCGGTGGCACCTTCCGAATAGAGCGAGCTACAGCCGCTCAACGCCGACGTGATCGCTACTGCCAACGCGACGAGTGCCGTTGCACTGGGACGTTCGCGTTTATCCGCATTGGCTGTTTGTTTTGCCCATTTGGCCCACACCATACTTTTTTGCATTTCCCTGTCTCTGCTCCTGCGACTGCCTTTCGTTCACGCGAAGCAGATGTGTAAACGAGCGGCACGTCTTTCTCATTGCTGCACGATGCGCTGCCGCATTTTGCAGGATGCCATTTGTAATTGGCAGAGGGAAAGTGCAAGCAATTGCAAAAGATGGTGCGAGTCAAATCGGTTTCTGCTGGGTCGAAGCCGATTTGATTGGTGGTGCGAAGGGATTAATTATGAGATGAAAGGTGCGCAGAAAGGGGCATTTCAGCAGAAAGGAAATGCAAAGCAGGCGCGCAAGAGGGGTGCAAAAGGGGGTGCAAAAG
>NZ_DASRSY010000023.1:0-5266 GCF_035656215.1 Paraburkholderia sp. | reverse complement strand
CTCACTCAACGTACTGACGAATGATCTTCCTGTCTTTCAACAGCAAAACCTTCCTTTAATACTCGTGTGAGACTTGATACTTTCGCTTCCCGGCAGACCCCGAAGGACCCACCGGCGCGTCGCGCATCAAGCGCCCACACTTATCGGCTGTTAATTTTTAAAGATCGAGTCCGCATTCACCACCAAAACCGCACCGCTGTCGCCAACCTCACAACCATCCGGCACCGCTTCGTTCTGCGTCGCTGCATCTGCAGCAGAGAAACGAGATTATGGAGAACGGTCGGCATGTCGTCAATCCCTCTCATGCAATTATTTTCAAAAAGTTGAGAAGAACCGAAGCAGCCCTTATCCGGGCACCGAAAAAATACTTAGTTATCCGAGTTAATTTAACGCAATACCAGTGATTGCATTTTTTTGCAAGCGAGAGGCACTAACTCGATCGAACGATCCCGCGCCACTGGAGACACTGGAGACACTGGAGACACTGGAGACACTCAGATGCACGGACACAAGGGACGCACGAACGCGGAGGACGAGGAAGACGCAGCGGGAACGAGCGAATCGAGGACGCGCAAAGCGCTTCAGCATCGGCGAAACTGGCGATGCATATGAAGGTCTGGGCCTGGCCAACAGCATCAGCACGCTCGGCATGTCGCTAAACGCCTCATGGACGCTGGGTGCAGTCGGCGAACGATTGCGCGTCGCCTTCTTCCTCAAATCGGCTGAGCAGCAAACCGCGATCGAAACCACCGCAGTCATCCGCAACGTGCCGAAAGGCAGTGCGCCGGGCGAGCCATCGATCCACGGTCTCGAACTCGATCAACTCGATGCTGCGCAGCAGATGGCGATGAAAGTCTTCGTATTCGACCGCCAGGACGACGTGCAATATTGGTCCAACGGTTTGAAATAAACGCACGAAAACGCGCAGCATGGCGCGCGCGACTCAGACGATCAGTTCTTCCGGCGTAAAAAGCGCCGCGCCCCAAGCATTCGCAAGCGCCCGGCAACGACCCAGTCGAATCGCCTCCCGCTCAAAATCGACGAATACCACCTCGTCCGCGTGAAGTGGCCGCGCCGGCTGATCTCCGCTGCGGCCGTCGGTCAGGACCCACAGCCAGCGCTGCTGCGCAGGCTTGCGTCGGGCGCTGCGCTCCAGCACCAGCGCGGCCTGACGCACGCCGGACGCGAGCGGCGTCCCGCCGCCTCCACCCACCGGCCTTAACCATCGCTCGTTCCACCAGCGCGGCACGGCGGGACCGAAACGCAGATCGGCGCCAGCACCGCCAAAGCACACCAACGCCGCCTCGGCGCGCGAAGTACTTGCGTGATCGAACAGCGCACTCAGCAAACCTTTCGCGAGTGCAAGACGCTGCCCGCCAAGCATGGAACCGGAACAATCGAGCACAAAACAGTGCAATACACCGCCCCGCGGCGCCTCGCGCACGAAGCGCAGATGCTCGGCGCGCAGTGAATCCTGACGCATCGCGGTGAGCGTCGGCAGCCATGCGATACGTTTACCCGGTGTCCCTTGCAAACGGCCACGCGAACCTGCGCCGGCACCTTGCCGCCATCGAAAACCGCTGCGCGAGTCAGCGGCGGCACCTTTCCGATGGCTCAGCGTTTTTTTGCGTTGAGCGGAATGACGCCTTTGACCTGCGCGACGCCCGCGGGCTGCGGTGGTAAATAACCCCAATCGCTATCGCCGGCAGCGGCGCCTGGCTCTGTATCGTGCGAGGCTTGCGAAGACCCGGCATTCGCATTGTCAGCGGCCGGTTGCGGCGCTTCGTTCTCACGTGCGCCACCCTCTGCACGCGTCTCGCGATCATGGCGCCGATGTATCAGCACCGCCTCGGCGACTCGCTCGACATGCTCCGTCGTAACCGCAGCCGCCTGCTCCAGCGCAGCCAATGCCCGCGCTGCGCGCAACATCACGAGATCGGCACGCAAACCATCGACCGCCGCTTCGATGCACAGCGCACTGACATGCGCATGCACGGCGTCGTCGAAGTCGAGTTGCGGCAGCGCTTCACGCGCCGCACGAATCCGCTCAACATACGTTTTCTGTTGCCGCGTAAACCCAGCGCGAAAACCGTGTGGTTCGAGATCGAACGCGAGACGTGCCTTGACGATCTGCTGACGCACCTGCGGCTCAAAACAGTTCTGCAACTCGACCATCAAACCAAAGCGATCGATCAGTTGCGGCCGCAACTCGCCTTCTTCGGGATTCATCGTGCCGATCAGCACGAAGCTCGCATCGTGACTATGCGAGACACCATCGCGCTCGACGGTATTCACGCCGCTGGCAGCCGCATCGAGTAATGCATCGACGAGCGCGTCGGGCAGCAGATTCACCTCATCGACATACAGCACGCCGCGATGTGCTTTCGCGAGCAAACCAGGCGAGAAACGCACCGAGCCATCGCGCAGCACGGTTTCGATATCGAGCGTGCCGATCAAGCGGTCTTCACTCGCGCCGAGCGGCAAGTTCACCAATTGTCCTTCCGGCAACAACTCCGCGAGCGCGCGCGCCGCGGTCGATTTCGCCGTGCCGCGCGGCCCACTCACCAGCACGCCGCCCAGACCGGGATCGATCGCGGCCAGCAGGAGCGCCTGCTGCAGTGGCGTCTGGCCGATCAGCGCGGCGAATGGAAAAGTGGGCCGTTGGGTCGCTGCGTTCATGTTTGCATTCCTTCGATCTGCTGCTCGTTCGCGAGCAGATGCTGTTCGACTTGCGCGCGATAGTCGCCGGGCGCCTGCCACAGACCGCGCTGCATCGCTTCGAGCAGGCGCTCGCAGATCGAATGCATGGCGTGCGGATTGTGCCGCTGCAAAAACTCGCGCGTATCGGCGTCGTTCAAGTAAGCATCGGTGACGAGCGCATATTGATGATCGGCAACCACCCGTGCAGTTGCATCGTAGCCGTAGAGATAATCGACCGTCGCCGCGATTTCGGCGGCGCCTTTGTAGCCATGGCGCTTCACGCCATCGAGCCATTTGGGATTGATCACCCGCGAGCGAACCACGCGCGCGATCTCTTCATGCAGCGTGCGAACGCGCGGCGCGGCGGGGTTGCTGTGGTCCGCGTGATAGATCTGCGGCTGAGTACCCGCCAGATGCCGCACCGCCGCGACCATGCCACCCTGGAACTGGTAGTAGTCGTTCGAATCGAGCAGGTCGTGCTCGCGATTGTCCTGGTTCTGCAGCACCACATCCATCGCGGCAAGACGTGTGCCGAATGCGTGGCGCGCTTCTTCGCCGGCGCTTTTCTGCGTGTAGGCGTAACCGCCCCACGCCTGATACGCGTTCGCGAGATCGGCATCGGTTTGCCATTGTTGCGAGTCGATCATGTCCTGCAAACCCGCACCATAAGCGCCGGGCCGCGCGCTGAAGACACGCCAGCCGGCGCGCTTGCGCGCCTCGGTGGCGTCCATGCCGCGCGCAATCAGCGCATCGCGTTCGCGCAGCACGCGCGCGCGAATCGGGTTCAGGTCCTCGGGCTCATCGAGTTCGGCCACGGCCTGCACGGCGGCGTCGAACAGATGCATCACGTTTGCGAAGGCATCGCGGAAAAAACCGGACACGCGCAACGTGACGTCGATACGCGGCCGGTCGAATACCTCGATCGGCATGATCTCGAAGTCGGTCACGCGATGACTGCCCGGGGCCCATTTCGGCCGGACGCCGAGTAATGCAAGCGCCTGAGCGATGTCGTCGCCGCCGGTGCGCATGGTTGCGGTGCCCCACACCGAGAGGCCAATTGCGCGCGGGTAATCGCCTTTTTCCTGCAGATGCCGTTCGATCAACTGCTGCGCGGATTTCAAACCAAGCGACCATGCGGCTTGAGTCGGCACTCCGCGCGTATCGACCGAATAGAAGTTACGACCGGTGGGCAGCACATCGGGCCGTCCACGCGAAGGCGAACCACTCGGCCCCGGCGGCACGAAGCGCCCTTCCAGCCCGCGCTTCAGATGCAGCATTTCCTGCGGACCGCAGGCGTCGAGCCGCGGCAATACGTCGTTGCGCAGGCGCTCGATCACTCGTTCCGCCTGAAGCAAGGTCCCGCTCACGCGCGCCGCATCGGACGCTCCATCGCCACACACTTCACGCAACATCGCAGCCGCCAGCAGTTCCAGGCGCTCGCGCGTATCGCCGCAGTGCCGCCATGGCGCATCGCTCACCTGCTGCAACACGTCAGGACGAGGACCATCCCACGCCGCCGACCAATCCACCGACAGCGGATCGAACAGATGATCCATCTGCAGATCGCGCGCCAACGCATCGATCAACCCAGCCTTGCTGCCTTGGCCATCACCGACCGGAAAGCGTCCTAAAGCCAGCAACGTATCGCGCCGCTGCACCCCGTCGGGCGATTGCCCGAACGTATGCAAACCATCGCGAATCTGCGCCTCCTTCAACTCGCACAGCCATGCATCGACGCGCGTCAGCAGCGCGTCCTCAGCGTCCTGTCCATTCGGTGCCGCGAGACTCAATTCGTCATGCAGTTTATGCTCGACGATGGTCGCGAGAATGGTGCGCCTCAACAGCTTCGAACGGCGCGGATCGACCATCAGCGCTTCATAGTATTCGTCGACCTGGCGTTCGAGGTCCTGCAACGGTCCGTAGGTTTCGGCGCGCGTGAGCGGCGGCATCAGGTGATCGATGATAACGGCCTGCGTGCGACGCTTCGCCTGACTGCCCTCGCCCGGATCGTTGACGATGAACGGATACAGATGCGGCATCGGGCCGAGAATCAGATCGGGCCAGCAGGCATCGCTCAACGCGACGCTCTTGCCGGGCAACCATTCGAGATTGCCGTGCTTGCCGACATGCACGACAGCATCGACGCCGAACTGATGACGCAGCCAGAAATAGAACGCCAGATACGCATGCGGCGGCACCAGTTCAGCGTCGTGATAGCTCGCGTAATCGCCCTGCTCGCGCGAACGCGACGGCTGAATGCCGACGAACACCTGCCCGCAGCGCCAGCCCGCGATCATGAAACGGCCGCGCCGCAAGGTCGGATCCTGTTCGGGCGAGCCCCAGCGCGCGTTCAGCGCATTGCGGGCTTCGGCGGGTAACGCGTTGAAGTACACAAGATAGTCGTCGAGCGCGAGGCTTTGCAACGCGGGCCGCAAATCACGCACGACCGGATCGTTGGTCACGCCTTCGGTCAACGCCTTCAGCAGCGCGTCGCCGTCGGCGGGCAATGCTGCGAGGCGATATCCCTCATCGCGCAACATGGACAGAATGCCGACCACCGAGGCCG
>NZ_DASRSY010000022.1:0-14261 GCF_035656215.1 Paraburkholderia sp. | reverse complement strand
TGAACGACATGTCTGTCTCCTGAAATTGTCTGGTGGGCGGCGATGGCGGCCTGAGTCTGGGGATAAACGTGCGGCTTGAACCTGCGGCTTGAATCTGCGGCGCCAAACCCGTGGCGCTAACCTACGCGCCTAACCGAAGCCGACGACGTAGCCGATGCCGGTAACGCGGCACGCCGCGGGCCTTCGACGCGCTCCGCCGGTTCGGACCTTGCCGGACCACGCGTAAAACGGCGAGTGAGCCACTGCATGCTCCACGTCGCGAGTACGAACGGCGCAGTCATAACCGGCAACGCATAGTAAGTGGCCGCCATTTGCAACACGACCGACAGAACAACACCGCCGAGCGTCACCGCGATACCGCAATCGGCCAGCGCGATCGCGGTCAGCACGCCGTTGAATCCTAACAGGCCCGCGTCGAACGAGCTTGCACTCGCACCGAACAGCAGGTGTAGGGCGCTCGCGAGGCCCGCGCCGACCAACGCCCACAGTGCGTGCCGTCGTGACGCCGCGGCGATTCCCATCAACACGAGCAACCCCGGCAACGCACCGGACGCAAAACCGGTCTGTGCGAACCCGGCGAGTAAGCCGCTGCTCAATTGCGCCGCGTCGAGTGTGTGCTCGGCGGCGGAGCCTGCTTGCTGAGCAACGCGCGTCACCAGCGGCAACCAAAGCGACGTGACGATCAGACAGGGGCTCGAGTAAACGCCGAGCTTTCGCGCACGTAGCCAGCGCGACCACGGTTCCAGCAGCCACGCCGTGCCGGTCGCGGCCAGAATCGCCACGGCGGCGGCCGTCGCATTGTCGGCGATGAAGCTGAACGCAGCGAGACCGGCCAGCGCGCCGTTAAAGCCATGCAGGCCGGCGCGTGTGTCGTCCTCGCGATAGCCGGCCAACACTGCGCTCACATTGGCCGCGATCGCACCCATCAGCGCCGCGCACGCGAGGCGCTGATCGCACAGCAGCCATGCGGCGAGCAGGCACGCGCCGGTGAAGGCGTTCGATTGCAGCACGATCTGGCCGAGACTGCGCAACAAGGTGCGCAAGGCGGCGGATTGTGCTTCGGTTGCGGCGGCGTGCATGGTTTAAGGGCGGCGAATTCGATGCGGCGCGACTTTGCCGCGTGGAAGTCAGGCGCACGCGGCGGGTCAGGTTGAGTGTGAACCGCGAGCATAGGCCACTTACCCCGCGTGAGGCATCGCCGGGCGTTGATAGTGGCTATTTGCGACACATGCGCACCATAGCGTCATGAGCCGAAATGCCGAAATGCAACGTGTCGGTGAACCGAAAGCTTTCGCGCTACGATAGGAACCCGGCGCGCTTGCCGTGCCGTTTCACAAGGAGACAGGCTGATGCGTGAATTACGGTGGGCATCGGAAGAGGGCGACGGCATCGAACATCTGGTGTTCGACGCGCGCGCGGACGGCTTTGCGGTGGAGAGCGCTCTGGTCGGGCAGCGCTACGGCAAAGCGTATGGCCTGCACTATAAGGTGCGCTGCGACGCCCAATGGCGCACCACGTATGCGTGGCTGAAGATCGTCGGCGGTGGTGAGCTGGAACTGCATGGTGACGGCGCCGGCCATTGGCATGATGGCCATGGTCTCGTACTGAGCGCGATTGAAGGTTGCATCGATATCGATATCGCCGCCACGCCCTATACGAACACGTTGCCGATCCGTCGTTTGCAACTGGCCGAAGGCGCACGCGAGCCGATTTCCGTGGCCTATATTTCGACGCCGGATTTGCAGGTCACGCGCGCCGAGCAGGCATATTCGTGCATCGAGTTGAATCGCGTGTATCGCTACGAGGGCATCTTCCGCAATTTCACTGCGGACCTGACGGTGGATGAAGACGGCCTCGTGATCGACTATCCGACGCTGTTCACACGCCTGCCGCTCGGGCGTTGATCGTCGAGGTGCCGGGGCCGCCGCTGCCGGCCGGCTGCTGCGCCCGGTGCTGCTCGACAAAGCGCTCGATGCCTGCCGCGATACGTTCGGGTTCGCGCAATACGACCCAATGACCGGCATCGATTTCAATGCGCTCATATGCGCCGAGCCAGCCTTCGAGTCCAATGGAAAGCTCGGGCCCGACGTAGCGATCGCGCAGCGGCACGATGAACTGCACCGGCGCATGCGCATGGCGTGCGCGCGGGCGCAGCAACTTGTCGATGAAATTGGCGCGGTAGAGATTCAGGCCGTTGATCGCGTTGCGCGTTTGCGCAGGATCGCGTTCAGGGCGCACCCTTTCGGTCAGGCGCAGCCATAACGGCCACATGCGTGCGCCGCCCGCTCGCCACACCAGTTCTGGCAGCAACGGCAGGTGAAAGAAGAAGATGTACCAGGATTTGAGCGTCTGCTGAAGACCGCTGCCGAACGGGCGCTTTGCTGCGCGATGTGCTTTCGGCTGTTCCGCAGGATCGGCACCAGCGCCGCCACGTAAGCCGAACGACGCGTGATCGAGATACGGCCCGGAGATCGACGTGTACGACGCAATGCGGCCTTTGAAGGCCGGATCGGTGACCGCTTCCCAGCTTTGAATCGAACCCCAGTCGTGGCCGACCAGGTGAAACGGCCGCACGCCGCACGTTGCATCGACGACGGCCGCGAGATCGGCGGCCAACCGTTCGAGTCGGTAAGCCGCGCGCGATGCCGGCGCGCCGGATGCCCCTGCGCCACGCACGTCATAGCTGATCACGCGGTAGCGCGCGTCGAGTTGCGCGCGCACCGGTTCCCACACTGCCGCCGAATCCGGATAACCGTGCACGAGCACGATCGGTGGCGCGTCGCGCGGTCCACTCACGTAGACCGCGAGCCGCACGTCGCCGGCCTCGACCGACAGCGTGTCGCGTATCACGCGACCGCCCGCACGCCGCGTCGCGCGGCTTTGCGTGCGTTCGGCGCGGCCGCGTTGGAGGCGTCGACCGCGGCGACGAGGCCATCGATGCGCGACAGTTGCGCGCGATTGTCGTGATCCCACGGATGGAAGCCAGGCCGGAAAAAGCTCAGCCATTCACCGGCAATACGCGGAAACACGCCGTGACGCGGGCTATACAGATACTTCACGACGCGCCACATGCCGCGGATATGCCCGCCGCGCTTGCGGTCGGCAATGATCAAACGCAAATGGTAGTCGAATACGATCAGCCAGAAGGTCAGCGTGGTGGCGAGCATCGTGCCGGTGCGCAGCAGGTAGCGTCCGAGGCCGGGTTTGACCACGGCATTCCACACGTCGTACGAAACCGACTTGTGTTCGGTTTCCTCAAGCGCGTGCCAGGTCCACATCTGCGCATAGCCTTCAACCGAACCTTCAATACGTGATGCGTCTTCCAGCAGCAAACCCGCCAGCATCGCGGTGTAATGTTCGAGGCAGACCGTAACCGCGAGTTGATACGAAAGTGGCAGAATCTTGCGGCCGAAATTCAGCATGGCCCACAGCCGCTTGTCGAGCTTGTGCGCGGGCAATCCGGCTTCCTGCAACAGATCGTTGTATTCGATGTGCTCGCGCGTATGCATCGCTTCCTGGCCGATGAAGCCGAGCACCTGCTTCTTCAGCACGGGGTCGTCGATCTGGTCGCGGTAGTGACGCACGCTGTCCATGAAGAAACGCTCGCCAGCGGGAAAAAGCAGCGAAAGCGCGTTGAAGAAGTGTGTCACATGCGAGCCCTGCACGTGCCAATCTGAGGCACGTTCGGGCGGTAAATTGAAATGGAGGTCGCGGCGAACCGGCATCATGGCCTTTCTCCCTGTGATTCTGTGTGTGCTGCTGATTGTGCTGATTGTGCTGATTGTGCTGATTGGGTGTTATGCATTGCGTTAGCTGTCGATCCGCGCATCACGCGCGACGGCCGTCCATTTGCGCGGCGCGTGCGCTTTTCCGCAATGCGCTTCATGCGGCGCGTCTGCATCACGACCAGCGCCTGATAGGCTGCCGGCAACGTACGTGCCAACCAGTCGGCGGCGCGTGCATCGCGGCCGATCAACACGCGCCGCTTGTTCTTGCGCACGCCGTCGAGAATCACGCGTGCGGCTTCGTCGGCGGTGGTGATGAAAAACTTCTCGAAGTCGTCCTTGCCTTGCTGTTCGGTTTCCAGCATGAAGCCGACCATGTTCGACGAGATTCGGCTCGACTGCGCAATGCCGGTGCGAATGCCACCCGGATGCACGCAAGTCGCCGACACGCCGCACTTCATCAGATCGAGTTCCTGGCGCAATGCTTCGGTAAAGCCGCGCACGGCGAATTTGGTCGCGTTATAGCCGCTCATGCCGGGCTGCGAGAACAGGCCGAATACGCTCGACGTATTGATGATGTGCCCCGCACCGGAGGCCTTGATATACGGCAAAAACGCTTTCGTACCGTGCACCACGCCCCAGAAGTTGATGCCGACGATCCACTCCAGATCGGCGTACTCCATCCCTTCGATGGTGCTCGACAGCGCGACGCCCGCGTTGTTGAACACGAGGTTCACACGCTGATGCTGCGCGACCGTTTCGGCGGCCCAGTCGAACATCGCGGCGCGGTCCGACACGTCGAGTACCCGCGTGGTGATGCACAGCGGCGAGCCCACGATATGCGGCGCGGCCGCCTGCGCAAGTTGCGCGGTTTCTTCGAGGCTCGTGGCATTGCGGTCGGCGAGCGCGAGGTGGCAGCCTTCGCGCGCCAGCCGGATCGCGAGTGAACGGCCCATGCCCGAGCCTGCGCCGGTGATCGCGGCCACTCTGTCGGTGAAGTTTTTCATGGCTTATCTCCTGTCCTCTCTGAACGGTGCCTTGTCGTTATGCTTTTTTGGGTGGTGCTTTTTCAGGTTGCTTCCGCTGACGTCGTGGCAGCGTTGCCGTGAGCATGCACAGGTTGCGGCTGCGAGCCGGCATGTCCGCTCAGCGGCTGCACGGCGGGCGAATACGCGAGGTAATCGTCCATGCTGAAAGTACTGGTCGCCTGGCGGAATTTGTAGGCGAATCCTGGCCACAGCGTGGTGTTCTTGCCGGTCTTCGGATCGAGATACCAGCTCTTGCAGCCGCCCGTCGACCAGATCGCGCGGCCGAGTTTCTGCTGGATCTGTTCGTTGTAGGCGCGCTCCACCTGCGGGCGCACTTCGACCGCGTCGGCGCGTTCGGCCTTCATCGTCTTCAATGCGCGCAGGACGTATTCGACCTGCGACTCGATCATGAACACCATCGAGTTATGACCGAGGCCGGTGTTCGGGCCGACGATCATGAAGAAGTTCGGATAGCCGGGCAGTGTCGTGCCGAGATACGCATGCGCGCCATCGCGCCACGTATCGACGATATCGACGCCGCCACGCCCGCGCACCACGCCCGCCGGAAAGGGATCGGCCACCTGGAAACCGGTGCCGAAGATCAGGCAGTCGGCCGGATGACGCGCGCCGTCGGTCGTGATCACCGCGTCTTCTTCCACGCGGGCGATGCCCGTGGTCGTCACCGACACGTTCTGGCGCGACAGCGCGGGGAAGTAGTCGTTCGAGATCAGGATGCGCTTACAGCCCATCGTGTAGTTCGGCGTGAGCGTGGCGCGCAGTTGCGGATCGGGCACCTGGCGGCGCAGATGACGTTCCGCGACTTTCTGCGCGGTTTTCATGAGCGAAGGATGAACCACGAAACCGAGGGCGCGCGATTCGAGCATGCAGTAGAGCGCCGAGCGCATGATCTTCTGCGTGAACGGCAGATGCCTGAACAACCACTGTTCGAACGGCTTCACTGCGCGATCGGCCTTCGGCATGATCCACGGCGGCGTGCGCTGGAACAGGTTCAGATGCGAGGCGCGTGGCGCAATCTGTGGCACGAACTGAATCGCACTCGCACCGGTGCCGATCACCGCGACGCGTTTGCCTTCGAGCGAATACGTGTGGTCCCAGTGCTGCGAGTGGAACGCTTTACCCTTGAATTTCTCGATGCCAGGAATGTTCGGCATGGCTGCGCGCGACAGTCCGCCCATCCCCGAGATCAGCACGCGTGCCGACCATTGCTGGCCATTCGCGAACGTCAGTTGCCAGCGGTGGCGGGTTTCGTCGTAGATCGCGCTTGCCAGTTCATGGCCGAAACGCAGATGACGCTGGACGCCGAAGCGTTGCGTGCACTCTTCCAGATAAGCGCGAATTTCCGGCTGGCGCGCGAACATGCGGGTCCAGTGCGGATTCGGGGCGAAGGAGAACGAATAGACGTGCGATTGCACGTCGCAGGCACAACCGGGGTAGTGGTTGTCACGCCAGGTGCCGCCTACCGACTCGGCCTTTTCGGCAATGATGAAGTCGGTCATGCCGGCTTGCCGCAGGCGGATCGCCATCCCAAGGCCCGCAAAGCCGGAGCCGATGATGGCGATATCGGTATCGATGGGCGCGGATGCGTCGGGCGCCGATGCGTTGGGCGCCGCGTCGTCGAGGGGCATCATGCGTGCGTTCATCCGATCCGTCTCCTTGTTGTTCGTTCTTAACTGTTACATTGGTTGATGTAACGATAAAGGCTGTCAATGGATGACGCAAGCAGCGGGTTAGACGAGAAACTCTATGGGGCGGAAAGGGGTGTGGCGCAAGGCCCAGGCGGCTACGGCGCTGGCGGGCAGGGCTGCGAGACTGATGTGGAAGGGTTGTTCCGTTCCGCTATATGAAAAATTCCAGGCGAATTCGCATCGGAAACCCGCCCGGCTTAACGCTTTAACCTGTTATTGAACCGAAGCCTGCGGCGCGGCAATCACGCGAGCCGCTGCAGACCCGTCCGCGTCGTTGCTTTGCACGATATGCAGTTCGCGTGTGCGAACCGGCAAGCCGCATTGCGCGTCGTTGAGCGTTTGACGGACCTGGCGAGCGAGGTCCCAGCGCATGTCCCAGAACGCGTCGATGTTGGCCCACACGCGGATGTTCAGTACCAGGGTGCTGTCGTCGAAACGGGCCACCATCACCTGCGGCGCGGGCTTCTGCAGCGCCCGCGGGTTGGCAGCGGCGAGATTGCGCAGTGCGGCCAGTGCCCGGTCGACGTCGTCACGCACCGAGATTTCCACCTCCAGATCGAGGCGGCGGGTCGGATTGCGGTTGTAATTGCGGATTGAATTGCTCCACAGCGCGCTATTCGGCACGTATTCGCAAATGCCGTCGGATTTCGTGAGACGCGTCGTAAACAGGCTGATTTCTTCGACGGTGCCCGAGACGTTGCCCGTGCCGGCATCAATCGAATCGCCCACCTTGAACGGTCGTAGCAGCAAAAGCATGATGCCGGCCGCGATGTTTTGCATCGTGCCCTGTAGCGCGAGACCGATAGCGAGGCCGGCGGCGCCGAGCACGGCGACGATGCTCGCTGTCTGGATACCCAGTTGCGACAGCGCGCCGATGATGGAGACGACGCGAATGCTCCACAGGCAGGTGTCGCAGATGACCGGACGCAGCGTGGCGTCCATGCGCGACTGGCTCGCGAGCAGCCGGTTGAGCGAGCGTGCGACGCGGCGGGCAACCCACCAGCCCACCACCAATATTACGGCGGCCGCGCACAGGTGCATCGAGATCGTGGTGAGTGCGTCCCAAAGGAAGGTCCACCGGTTAGAGTGGATCTCAGCGAGTAGATTCTGCATGGCCTTGACGGTCCTGATTTTTTAAGCGGCGGCGAGTGGTTCGCCGCATGGTTTGTAAAAAGCATGAATACCGCGCGTCCGCGCAACGCGAGTGACGAGCGACTATCCGGAAAATGACGCGATTAATGCGTGCGGAAAAGGGACCGCCTCTCAAAAGGAAAGTTCTGCCGGTACAAGCTTTTTGACAGATTGAGTTTCCGGATGCGAAAGGGGGGCGGCGCGCGATAGCGGCGTGAGGGGGGCGTGGCCCCGTCATGGATTGAATGACGGGCGCCTCGCGAAATGTGGCGCTGACCTGAGAAATTATTCCTCAAGCTGACGCAGCGCCATGGTGTGATTTGATACGAATGGAGAAGTAAAGGGTCGTGCTGTATTGGCGAACTGCCAACGTCTATTTTTCCGCAAGGCTGGCTGTTACGTCGCGGTTTTGCCAGACGTTATCCTTCACGGTCACTTTCTGCGGAATCAGATGGGCGCCGTAAAACGCGTCGGCGACCACCTGCTGCGAGCGCACGATCTCGTCGGTTACGGTGGTGGTGCCGTACGGATAGCGGCGCACCCAGGTTTCAACCAGGTTCTGATCCAGACCGACCTTCGGCGCGATCAGCGCGGCGGTTTCCACCGGATGGTCGTTCACCCACAGGCCGGTGGTGCGCAACTGGCCGAGAATCGCGCCGATCACGTCCGGATGCTGCTGGGCGAAGTCGCGTGTGGCTTCATAGAAGTTATAGGGGGCGTTGAGGTCCGAATAATCGACCAGCGTGCGAGCCTTCAGCGCCTGTTGCGCGGAGGCGTAGTACGGGTCCCAGATCACCCATGCGTCGACGGTGCCGCTTTCGAAGGCAGCGCGCGCATCGGCGGGCGCCAGATACACCGGGCGAATGTCTTCGTAACGTACGCCGGCTTTTTTCAGCGCTTCAAGCAGCAGATAGTTCGAGCTCGACCCCTTCTGCAGCGCGACACGTTTGCCCTTCAATTCCGCCACGCTGCGCAACGCCGAATCGCTTCGGACCAGAATGGCTTCGGCATGACGCCCGGACGGTTCCGCGCCAACGTATACGAAGTGCACACCGCCGGCCTGCGCGAATACCGGCGGCGGCGCGCCGGTGTAGCCGAAGTCGACGCTGTTCGCATTCAGTGCTTCAAGCAGTTGCGGGCCGGCCGGAAATTCGAACCATTTGATGCTGTAGCCGAGCGGCTTGAGCTTGTCGTCGAGCGAGCCTTGCGCTTTCAGGATCGCGAGCAAACCTGATTTCTGATAGCCGATGCGCAGTACCTTGGCCGGCTCCTGGGTAGTGCCGTCGCCGCTGCTTTGCGCGCTTGCGCCCAATGTCGTGAACGCCGCCAGCAATACGGTGGCAACTGAAAGCGAAAAACGGGTATGACGGGCCATCCGGCGAATCTCCATTGCGTTCGATTGGTCGAAGATCGTCGCACGGACGTCCCGCCGGGCAAACGAAGCAATGCAGATTTGAATATGACGCGCGCAGCGCTATTTTTTAGGTTTGTCTTTCTTGGCCGCAGTGCGCTCCGCCGTTGTGCCTTCGGGCGGATGACCCAGCTTCTTTTCCATGATCGCCGCGACGCGGTCGCCGAGATAATCGCCGGAAGCTTCTTCAAGCGCGCGGTTCATTTCGCTTTCGACCAGCACCATTGCCAGCGGCCGTACGCGCCAGATTGCTTCGACCAGAGCGGGCACGTCGGCAGGCGGGGGCAGGGCGTCGGCGTCGTAGCGGTCCAGTTGACGGACCACCAGATCGACCAGCGCCTTGGCGACCGCATTGAAGTGCGGCCTTGCGGTACCCACGGCATCGAGCAGGTCGGTGAGTGGAATGCCTTCCTTCGCCAGGGCGGCGCCCGCGGTCAACGCCGTAGGGTTGCCCGATACGAACGAAAGGCCGTCGCGCTCCAGCAAACCGAGATCGACGGCTTTGCCGAGCGCGCTCGGCGAGGCTTTGTTGCCGAACAATTGCAGCAGATCGATCAGCGAGTATTTTTTCGGCCGTTCGCGCGACCAGCGGCCGCCGATTGCGGTTTCAAGGCCGAGGATCGAACGCAGATCGTGGCCTTCGTCGACGGCCATGATCAGGTCCTGAATGTTCGCGAGCGTGTAGCCGCGCGTCAGCAGGTGGTTGATCAGCTTGAGGCGTGACACGTGCGTGTCGTCATACACGCCGACGCGGCCGCGCTTTTCCGGCGGTTCGAGCAGGCCGCGGTCCTGATACGCGCGCACGTTGCGCACGGTAGTGTCAGTGACCCGCGCGAGTTCGTCGACGGTGTATTCATTGCGCGGCGCGGCGCTGGCCGGGACGTTCGAGTCGTCGGGCGCGGGCGAAAAGGGGGGCGGCGGTTTGGGCATGGGGGGATTTTAACGCGCCGCGCAGCGCGTCAGTCGTGTCCCCGCGCCACATCGTCCGGTAAGGACGAATCGCCTGCGCCCAAGGGCCGCTGCATCAGCGTGGTGTCGAGCCACCGGCCGTGCTTGAAGCCGACCGCCTTCAACGTGCCGGTCAATTCGAAACCCAGTTGTGTATGCAGCGACAACGAACCGCCGCTGCCGCCGTCGGCGATGACGGCGACCATCTGGCGCCAGGGTCCGGTTTCACAGCGCGCTATCAGCGCCTGCAATAGCACGCGGCCGAGACCTCGCCCGCGATACCCATCGCCAACGTAGATCGAATCTTCGATCGTGTTGCGATAGGCGGGGCGCGGCCGGTAGGGCGTCGCGTAACAATAGCCGGCGACTTCGCCGTCAATCTCCGCCACCATGTACGGCAGCCCGTGGCTGCGCACCGACGCGAGGCGCGTGCGCAGGTCGTCGACGGAAGGCGGGATTTCTTCGAACGAAGCGACGCCGGTCAGCACGTGGTGCGCGTAGATCGCCTGAATCGCGGGCAGATCGGCTTCAGCGGCGTCGCGGATGACGGGCGCGGTGGTGGCCGAGTCGGTTGAATGGGGCGTGGAGGGCGCGTGGCGGGTGGTGCTCATACGTGTTCCTGTCGTGGCCGGTAGGTCTGAGAATACGTTTTACTATGCCCGCCGCACGCGCGAATTTGAAGCGAGTCAAAAATCGCCACGCTCTATAGGCAGTATCAGCGCATCCACAGGAGACAGGCGCACGCCAGGCCTGGCGTGGAACACCCGGCCATACGACTGGGCCCGGGCGCTACGGATTTTCGTCGCCAGGAGACACGCGCGTGGCATGCGTTCCGGCGATCAGTTATGCGAGTACGTATCCGGCTGCTTCAAGTGTCCGCGGTAATGCCGGTGATGCTTGCTCTTGTGCTTCGGTTTGGCCTTGGCCGGCGCGTGCTCGGCGGGCTGGGCTTGCGGCTGAGCTTGCGGCGCCTGCTGCGGCTGGGCCTGTGCGCCCGGCGCGGGTGCCGGATGGGCATTGCCGGACGGCAGAGAGCTTTGGCCTTCGCCGAAACGGAAGGTCTGCGAGGTTTGCGCGTAAGCGCCGGCGGACAGCGTGAGGGCGGCAACTGCCAGG
This sequence comes from Paraburkholderia sp., assembly GCF_035656215.1. Classification (GTDB taxonomy): domain Bacteria; phylum Pseudomonadota; class Gammaproteobacteria; order Burkholderiales; family Burkholderiaceae; genus Paraburkholderia. Next base: position 3,196 of record NZ_DASRSY010000022.1, on the reverse strand, counting down.
CAAATCGAAAACTTCATGGATCCATTCTCCTTCTTAACGAGCCGGTGAGAATACCGCAATGCGGCTTGCTGCACCCCCCGCGCGCTCATGCCTATCGCGTACCGGATGATCGCGCGCTCGCGCTCCGTGGTGCCTGCGGTCAACGGGTCTTCGAAAACCTGCTCGATCGCGTCGGTCCGTTTCGCGAGCTGGCCGAATCGTTGCGCATGTACCGATGCGCAATACACGCAGCCGTTCACGCGCGAGACCACGGTGCTGGCAAGTTCACGCTCAGCACGCGGCAGGCCGCCTGGCGCATACATGATCGCGTTGAAGACCCCGGAGCGCTGCCTCAGGATTTCCGCCTGCTGGACCAGCAGCAAATAGTAGTCGGAAGTCTTGGCTTTAGGATGGCTCTCTTCGAGCAGGCGATCTGTTCGAGTGTGGCGTCGGCGAGGCTGACCGTGTCGAGCCATGCGCGCCAGCCGAGCGTTCGCAGCGGGCGGTTTGTACGATTGCCGATTCGATCTCTCCCGTACATTGCGCCGCGTAGCAACGCGCGCTTGCCATGCGTGCCGCGGCGGCTCCCGGTGAGTCGATCGTCAATCACGTGGCGTACGGCGGAAGCGGCTTCAAAGGTCGAACTGGTCGAATTCACTTTGCAGTTCACGATTGCGTGCAACGCGTTCGTCAATGCCCGGGCCAAGCCGTTCGACAATCGCCGACATCAGCAGGTTGAACAGGCACGTGAGCGGCGCCAGCGAATCCCAGAACTGACCGACATCGGTTTTCACCTGCAAAAGATCGCCGTCGAATTCGCGCGCCCACGGACAGTAAATGTCGGTGACGAGCGCGAAGGGCAGGCCACGGCGCGTGGCGGCTTCGCAATAGCGGCGCGCAACCATCGAGTAGGCACGCGTATCGGTGATGATCAGATACGGCGATTTGAACTCGGAGTTTAGCGAATCGACATATGAGCCCGACATGCCGTCGGAATAGAACACGCGCGGGCGGATGTATTCAAGGTAGCTGTAAAACGCGTTGCTGATACCGCGCGTGGACTGAATGCCGAGAATATAGACGGCGTCCGCATTCGAGATGCGTTCGGCCACACGGGCGAACACCGGCGATTGCGCAAGCTGGTAGACATGCTGGATCGCGCCGATTTCGAGTTCGAGCGAGTGGGTAAGAGCCGGGTTGGGGGCGGGATGAGAAGCGTTAGGTCCGCTTGCTGTGGGGGCGGTTTCGTCGTGCTGGCCGGAGGCGCGGCGAAATGCGTCGAGGCGGTCGGTAATCAGCCACGGACGCTCCTGCGCGCCGCGCAGTTCGCGCTTCAGGTCATCCAGGTTCTGGTAGCCGATGCTGCGCAAGAACCGGCCCACGGAGATGCCGCTGGTGCCGGCTTGCTGGGCGATCTGATCGGCGTTTTCGAGGCCGAGCCGGTCGAGATTCGCCAGCATGTAGCTGGCGACACGCTTGGAGGTGGGCGTGAGTTCGGCAAAGCGGGCTTCGACGGTTTGTGCAAAAGCGGTCGGCATCTTAGTCGCAGCGCAAGTGGTGGGTCGGTTATCGAGATGATGACATATTCATCCGACAGCCGATCCCGCGCGGTCCTGAAAATCAGGGAGCGCGCACGGGCGAGACGCCGTTCAGACTGCCGGCCGCACCGGCGCGCTTCGCGAGAAGCGGCGCGCGCCCGCCACACACGCCACCACCACGACGGTCACCAGGATCATCGCGGGCGGCACCTGTTCGTGCAGCAGCAAGCCGGCGAGCAGCAGACCGAAGAACGGCTGCAGCAACTGCAGTTGCCCGACCCCCGCGATGCCGCCGAGCGCCAGTCCGCGATACCAGAACACGAAGCCGATCAGCATGCTGAAGAGCGACACGTATGCGAGCGCCCATAGCGCCGCGTGGCTCACGCCTTCAAACGAGGCAGGCCGCGCCCACCAGGCGAGCGGCAGCATCACCGGCAGCGACAGCACTAGCGCCCACGAAATCACCTGCCAGCCGCCGAGATGGCGCGACAGTCGCGCGCCTTCGGCATAACCCAGGCCACAGACGATAATCGCCGCCAGCATCAGCGCATCGCCGACCGGCGACGCATCGATGCCGTGGCGCAACGCGAACGCGACCACCGCGCCGCTGCCGAGCGCCGAGAACAGCCAGAACGCCGGCTGCGGGCGCTCGCCGCCGCGCAGCACGCCGAAGATCGCGGTGGACAGCGGCAGGAGCCCGACGAACACCACGGCGTGCGCGGCGTTGACGTGGCGCAGCGCGAGCGCGGTCAGGAGCGGAAAGCCGACCACCACGCCGAGTGCGACCACCACCAGCGGGATGAGGTCGTGCTTTGCAGGCCGGGCCTGGCGAAATATCAGCAGTAGCAACAGACCCAGCGTGCCCGCGATGGTCGCGCGGGCGACCGTCAGAAACACCGGATCGAGGCCTTGCACGGCGATGCGGGTGGCGGGTAGGGAGCCGCTGAAGATCAACACGCCCACCATGCCGCTCACCCAGCCGTTCGTTGTCTTGTCCATCGAAAGAGTCCATGTGCATAGAAAATGGAACCTACAGCATCCGCTTTCGAGCTGCAAAGGGTAAGCTGCGGATCAGTACAATTCGTACAAACTGTACCAAACGTGGAGCAGTACAGATGGCGGAAAGCGATAGCAACCGGGCGGCCTCAGTCGCGCCAGCAGGCACGCGGGTCGGCACGGTGATGGACAGTTTGCGCGAGCGCATCGCGAGCCGTTCGCTGATGCCGGGCGCGCGCGTGCCGTCGATCCGCGTGATGACCGAGACGCTCGGTGTGTCGAAGTCGACCGTGGTGGAAGCGTACGACCGGTTGGTCGCGGAAGGTGTGATCGTGGCGCGGCGCGGTTCCGGCTTTTTCGTGTCCGGCCATGCGCCGCCGCTCGCGCTGGCCGATCTCGGGCCGCGGCTGGATCGCGAGGTCGATCCGTTGTGGCTCACGCGGCAGTCGCTGGAGGCCGGTGCGAAGGTGTTCAAGCCGGGCTGCGGCTGGATGCCGCCTTCATGGTTGCCGGAAGACGGCGTGCGCCGTGCGTTACGTGCCGTGGCGCGCGATCCGCAGTCGCCGCTCGCCGAATACGCGAGCCCGCGCGGTCTACCCGCGCTGCGCCAGCAACTCGCGTGGCGGCTCGCGCAGCACGGCGTGGAAGCGCCGCCCGAGCAGATCGTGCTGACCGACGGCGGC
>NZ_DASRSY010000021.1:0-12891 GCF_035656215.1 Paraburkholderia sp. | reverse complement strand
CGACGATTCGCGCACCTTGAGCGTGACGTGGGCCTTCACCCGCGTGCCGAAGGAAAGCGAACCGTACGAGCAAAAGAGCGTGCCGACGTGGCACGGTCCGGTGACCGATCCGCAGACCGGCCGCTGGATCACGAGCCATGTGATGAACCAGGATTTTGTCGCGTGGGCAGGGCAGGGCGTGGTTGCTGATCGCACGAAAGAGAATCTGGGCAGCAGCGATCGCGGCATTGTCATGCTGCGCCGACGTTTCTTCGAGGAACTGGACGTGGTCGCGAACGGCGGCGAGCCGAAGGGCATCATCCGCGATCCGAAGCTCAATGAATGCGTGCAATTACCGATTGCCGCACGCGCTACGTTCGTTGAAGGCATGACGCGCGCGGAAATAGCGAATCATCCCTTGTGGAAGCACCATCTGCAGGATTTCCGCTTCCAGGCGGGCCAGCCGGAACATGTCCGGCAAGCTTTTCTCGACGCAATGGGCATGGAGCCGTGACGTCCGCGCTACAGTAACGGTGCGAAAACAGCACACGGCGGCGCTTAGTGCCGACCGGATATCAGATATCGGAGACGCAGATGCATACCAGAAGTTACGACATTCAACTCGGCCTGTTCATCAACGGGGAGTGGCGTACCGGGGGGCGCGACACTCAGCCAGTTATCAATCCCGCTGACGAAACGGTGCTCGCCCACTTGCCGCTTGCCACACAATCCGACCTCGACGACGCCCTCGTCGCGGCTGCGACCGGGTTTGCGACGTGGTCGCGCATGAGTACGTCCGAGCGGGCTGCGATCATCGACAAAGCCGCTGCCCTGATGCACGAACGCGCCGACGAAATCGGCACGCTGATGAGTTTCGAGCACGGCAAGATGCTGGCCGACGGCCTGCAGGAAGCGCACAGCTCCGCCGATATCGTCAAATGGTTTGCGGAAGAGGGGCGTCGTGCCTATGGTCGCGTGGTGCCTGGTCCGCTGCCGAATTCGCGCCAACTCGTGCTGAAAGTGCCGGTCGGACCGGTGGCGGCGTTCACGCCGTGGAATTTTCCCGTGCGGATTCCCGCGCGCACCGTGGCGGCTGCGCTCGCGGCAGGTTGCTCGGTGATTCTGAAGGCCGCCGAAGAGACGCCCGGATCCACCACGGCGATGGTGCAATGCTTTCAGGATGCGGGTTTGCCGCCCGGCGTGCTGAATCTGGTGTTCGGCGTGCCGGCAAAGGTATCGGAATATCTGATCGCCTCGGACGTCATCAAGGCCGTGGCATTCACCGGATCGATTCCGGTCGGCAAGCATCTCGCGAGCCTGGCCGCCACGCACGGCCTGAAGAAACTGGTGATGGAGTTGGGCGGCCACGCGCCGATGATCGTCTGCGACGACGTCGACGTGGCGCGTATTGCCACGATGACCGCCAATGCCAAGTTTCGCCAGGCCGGGCAAGCCTGCATTTCGCCGACGCGTTTCTACATTCAGGAGGGCGTGTACGACGCCTTCATCGACAGGTTCGTCGAAGTGGCCGGGAAGCTGAAGGTCGGCTCGGCTTTCGAGCCCGATACACAGGCGAGCCCGGTTGCCAACGCACGCCGGCTCGCCGCGGCGGACGAGTTCGTCAAGGACGCGGTGTCGCACGGCGCACGCTTGCTGCTCGGCGGCCAGCGCCTGAATCGTCCTGGCTTCTTCTATGCGCCGACCGTGCTGGCCGATGTGCCTGAAGAGGCGCGGATCATGAATGAAGAACCGTTCGGTCCGGTGGTGCCGTTCAGTTCATTCAAGACCGTTGAAGAAGTGCTCGCGCGTGCCAATCGATTGAAATATGGACTTGCAGCGTATGCGTTCACCGGCTCGGATCGACGCGCATTGCAACTGTCGAATGGCCTCGAAGCCGGCATGATTGGCATCAATAGCATGCTCGTCTCAGGGCCGGAAGTGCCGTTCGGCGGCGTCAAGGAGAGCGGCATCGGCTCCGAAAACGGCATTGAGGGCTTGCAGGCGTACCTGGTCACGAAGTTCATTCAACAAGCTGTGTCCTGAGTATGTTGCGCCAGCGGGGAATCGAAACATCGATCGCCGCTGGCTAATCTCAAATAAGTTATATATATTATAGTTAACGGCGATCCCCTAACGCAGCGAACCCTTTGAGTACCGTTCGAAGCCTGCTCATGGACTAGCCAATACGATTCGTATAACTAATGAAAGAAAATATCCCGCACGACACCATGAACACTCGGACTTCGACAGTCTGGGAGTCCGTGCAAACGGAAAAGCTTTCATGGCGTGTCGCATCGCAAGTGCGTACCGCGCTGTTTTCGAAGCAGGTGAAGGCCGGCGACTTTCTCGGCAGTGAAGCGTCGCTCGCGCAGCAATTCAACGTTAGCCGTACCGCCGCCCGTGATGCGCTGAGAACGCTGGAAGCGGTCGGCATCGTTGAGATCCGTATGGGCGCGAAGGGTGGCGTGTGGATTGCCGGTGCGAACCCGGAGCGCTTTGCCGACGCGCTGTCGATACAGCTGAGCCTCATCGGCGCCGGCGCGAGCGAAGTGTTCGATGCGCAAATGGCGATCGAGGTGCTGGCCGCGGAGAAAGCGGCGGAAAACCTGACGGTGGCGCATCGTACGGCACTGCGTGACGCATTGCATGGCGTGGAAGACGCGCGTAAGCAACTCGAGACATTTACTGATGCGTCGCTGCGCTTCCACGAAGCACTCGTTGAAGCTTCAGGCAATCGGGTTCTGCTCGCGCAATTCAAGGCGCTGCGTTTTGTGCTGACGCCTTTGTTAGCGACCTATACGAGTGCGGACACGGCGAATCGCGTGATCACTTCGCATCGGCGGCTATTCGACGCGGTGTGCCGCGGCGAAGTCGAATTGGCCCGCCGCCTCATGCAGGAGCGGATCCAGATCGTTCGCACGAGCTTCATTCCGATGACGTCGACGGTATACATCCAACCCGATCCGGAAACAGTCCGGGCCTGAACCCATAATATTTAACGGAGACATTCATGATCATCGATGCGCACGCGCACGTTACCGCGCCGGATTCTCTCTACGTCTGGAAATCCGGTCTTGTTTCCCATCGCGGCGCGCACGGCCGTGGCACTGCGCAGATCAGCGACGATGAAATGCTGGCGGTGCTCAATGCGCCGACATTCGGCACCAAATCGCACGTCGAGCAGTTGCGTGACATCGGCACAGACCTGCAGTTGATCTCGCCGCGTCCGTATCAGATGATGCATAGCGAAAGGCCTGCGAAGATCGTCCACTGGTTCACCGGGGAAACCAACGACATGATCGCGCAACAGGCGCGGCTCATGCCGCAGACGTTTCGCGGTGTTGGCGGCTTGCCGCAGGCGTGGGGCGAACCGGTCAGCGGATGTCTGCCGGAACTGGAACGCTGCATCAAGGAGCTCGGTCTCGTCGGCGTGCTGCTGAATACCGACCCGAGCGAAGGGCTTGCGACCAACGAGGTGCCAGATCTCGGCAACGAATACTGGTATCCCCTGTATGAGAAGCTCGTCGAACTCGATGTGCCCGCGTACCTGCATTCGGCGGGATGCCGTTCGGAGCGGCACAACTATTCGCTGCACTTCATCAACGAAGAAACGATTGCAGTGATGGCGCTCGCCCGTTCGCGCGTGTTCAAGGATTTCCCGCAGTTGAAGATCGTCGTCTCGCATGGCGGCGGTGCGGTGCCGTATCAATTCGGTCGCTTCCAGGCACCATCACTGCGGCCGGGACGCGCAAGCGAACCGTTTCTCGACAGCTTGCGCCGTCTCTACTACGACACGGTGCTGTATTCGGAAGAGGCGCTGCGTCTGCTCATCAAGACGGTCGGCGCGGATCGCTGCATCTTCGGTGCGGAGCGGCCGGGTGTCGGTACAGTGAAGGATCCGCAGACGGGTCGCTGGCTGGATGATATTCGTCCGATCATTGAAAGTTTCGAGTGGCTCAGCGGCGACGAGAAACGGATGATTTTCGAAGGCAACGCGCGCAAGGTGTTCCGTCTCGACCAGCCGGCTGGCACAGCCGCGACACGTTGAATCTGTCGGCCATGAAAAACATATTTAACGGGAGCGCGGCATGGCAACGATGATCGGCGCAATCGCCACATCGCACGGCCCCTTGCTGTCGATGCCGCCCGATCTCTGGCATTTGCGGGCCGGCGCTGACCTGAAAAATCCATCGCACTGGTTTCAGGGGCGCTCGTACGACTACGCGGCGCTGCTGGAAGCACGCGCACCGGGATTTGCGGCAGCGGTCGTCGAAGCGTCAAAGCAGGAACGCTATGCCGCGTGCAGGCGAGCACTCGATACGCTTGCCGAACGCTTCCACGCGATGAAGCCCGATCTCGTGATCGTGCTCGGCAACGATCAGCGCGAGGTGTTCAAGGACGACCTGACGCCGGCAATGACGATATTCACCGGTGAGCAGATCGAAAACCTGCCGCTGTCGGACGAACAGCGCCAGCGTCTGCCGCCGGGAGTCGCTGAGGCAGAGGACGGCCACTGTCCGCCGGAAGGGGCGGTTTATCCCGGTGCGCCGGATCACGCGTTGAAGCTGGTGCAGTCGCTGGTCGATGACGGTTTCGATATCGCCGTTTCGAACCGCTTGCCCAAGGGGGAGGATCGCCAGCACGGCATTCCGCACGCGTTCGGTTTCGTCTATCGCCGCGTGATGCGTGATGCGCCGCCGCCTTCGGTGCCCTTGTTTCTGAACGTCGGCGTGGCGCCGAATCAGCCTCGCGTGGCGCGCTGCCTTGCGCTCGGTCATGCGCTCGGCGCGGCGATCCGGCGCTTGCCGTCAGAGCTTCGCGTGGTGGTGGTCGCCTCTGGCGGCATGAGCCACTTCGTGGTCGATGAAGCGCTCGATCACCGCGTGCTGACTGCGCTCGCCGAGGGCGACGAAGCCACGCTGCGTGATATTCCGGAGCCGTATTTCAACGGTAATACGTCGGAAATCAAGAGCTGGCTGCCGCTTGTCGGCCTTGCCGCGAGCGCATCGCTAAAGATGAAGCTGATCGACTACGTCGCATGTTATCGCTCGGAAGCCGGGACGGGCTCGGGGATGGCGTTTGCCTGCTGGGAGTGAGCGGCAACAGCAACGGCGATAGCGGCAAAAAGCGAATATGAGGAACGGAGCAGACACGCATGAAAAAAGCAGATGACACCACTCGACGCCTGCAGCGGCTCGACTGTTGCGCAGTATCGGATGCACTCGACAAGCTCGGTCTGACCGGCACGGTTACCGGCTTGCCGCAACGTTCGACCTCGCGCCGCATTGCCGGCAAGGTCGTGACGGTGAAGCTGGTGGAGGCCGCACAGGTGAGCGCTGCCGCTCATACCGGTGTGCCGCGCCATCTCGGCACGACGGCCATCGAATCCGCCGGCGCGGGCGATGTGATCGTGGTTGAACAACACACGGGGCTCGACGCGGGCAGTTGGGGCGGCATTCTCTCGCTCGGCGCGTCGTTGCGCGCCATCGAGGGCGTGATTGCCGATGGCCCCGTGCGCGATATCGATGAAGCGCGGCAATACGACTTTCCAGTTTTCGCGCGGACATTGACGGCGTTCACCGCACGCAATCGCGTTGCCGAAGCCGGCACCAATGTGCCGATCACGGTTGCACAGGTTCGCGTCAATCCGGGCGACTACGTGATCGCCGACAACAGCGCGGTGATCTTCATTGCGGCCGCGGACATCGAGCGGGTGCTGGCCGCTGCCGAGCAGATCGCCGGTAAGGAAGCGGCGATGGCGAAAAAGCTGCTGAATGGTGTGCCCATTTCACAGGTGATGGGTGCGGACTACGAATATATGCTGCAGGACCGGGGATAAACATGAGCGACACGAACAAAGCGAACGACACGAACGCGCAGCGCGCACAGCGGCTCGATACCGCGACATTGAGCGATGCATTGGATCGTCTCGGCATTGTCGGCCAATGCACCGGGATCAAGCCGCGCGATGCGAGTTTCCGGCTGTGCGGTCGTGCGTTCACGATTCTTTACGGACCGCCGACGACGCCGCCCGGCACCGTCGGCGACTATATCGACGATGTCCCGGAGGGCGGCGTGATCGTGCTGGATAACGCAGGTCGTGAAGACTGCACGGTGTGGGGCGACATTCTCACGGAAATCGCGCATCGGCGGAAAATCGCCGGTACCGTCATTGATGGTATCTGCCGCGATGTGAGCCTGTGTTTGTCGCTGGGTTACCCTGTATTTAGCAAGGGACACTGGATGCGTACCGGCAAAGACCGTGTGCAAGTCGAAAGCACACAGGTGCCGGTCAATATCGGCAATGCGCGTGTGTTGCCTGGCGACCTGCTGGTCGGCGACGGGGATGGCGTGATCGTGATTCCGCGCGCTCACGAAGAGCGCGTGCTGGCTGCCGCCGAAGAGATTCACGCGGCGGAGCACGCGATTCGCGAGGCGGCGCGGCAAGGCATGCGGCTCGACGAGGCGCGCCAGCAGTATCGCTATCACGCGCTGCAGAGCAAGGTGAGCGCCTGAGCGCCGACGCTCACGACGCCACGCTACGCCACGCGAGCCATCAGAATATCCATCAGGAGACACCATGTCGTACCCTTTCATCGATTCGCCGCTGGTGACCGCTTCGATTGAGCGGCCGTCCGCCGACGTGATCGAGTCGGCCCGCGCCTTTCCGTCCGCGACCTTGCTCGAAGCGGCCAACAAGCTGGGCGCGTTGCCGTCGGCGATCAAGCCGGTCATTCCAGCGTTCCGTGTCTGCGGCCCGGCGGTCACCGTGCATTCGCCGCCTGGCGACAATCTCTGGCTGCATCGCGCGCTGGTCGTCGCGCAACCGGGCGACGTGCTGGTGGTGTACACGAGCGACTACTACGAAGCCGGCTACTGGGGTGAAGTCATGTCGACAGCGGCCAAAGAACGTGGTGTGGCAGGGCTGGTGATCGATGGTTGCGTTCGCGATGCCGAATTGCTCGCGCGCATCGGCTTCCCGGTGTTTTCGCGCGGCTTGTGCATTCGCGGCACGACCAAGGATTTCGCGGCACGCGGCTGGATCAATCATCCGCTGCGTATCGGTGATGTCGCCGTGCGGCCGGGCGACCTGGTGATGGGCGACGCGGACGGTATCGTGGTGCTCGCCCAGGAATCGATCGACGCGACGTTGCGTGCCGCGCGCGAACGCGAGGACAAGGAAGCGGAAATACTCGCGCGCATTGCCGCAGGCGAGTTGACGCTCGATATTTACGGCTGGAATCGCTAGACGCGTGGTTCGATATCGAAGAGACAGAGGAGCAATCGCAATGAGCAATCAAACCGCAAGCAGGCATGAGCCTACGCTTTCCGAGCGCGCCGACGCGCTTGAACACGAGATGATCGCGGAGCTGGACCGGCGCGTGGTGAAATCAGTGATCTACACGTCAGGCGACCGCGATCCGACGCAGGCCATTCCACCGCCGCCAGGCACCGGCCACTTCATGATGGGCGACGATCCGCGCCTGCAGAAGATGCCGTCGAAGCCCACGTTGATCGATTTCTTCAAGTACCGTTTCGGGCCGGCCAATCACGTACTGCAAAGCGCGACGCACGCACTGAAGGCCGGGCAGAACGAGAAGATCGTGCTGGCCTGCCTGTTGCATGACATCAGCGTGGCTGGTTTCATTCGTGGCGATCATGGCTACTGGGGCGCGCAGATGATCGCGCCGTATGTGGACGAGGAGGTTAGCTGGGCCATCCAGTATCACCAGGCGCTGCGATTCTTCGCGGATGAATCGGTGGGTTATGGGTATCCGGACGCGTATCTGCGCTATTTCGGCAAGGATTACGAGCCTGAGCCGTATATCCAGCGCGACTACGAGTACGCGCGCAATCACAAGTGGTACATGTCGAGCCGCTCGATCACGCTGCACGACATCTACTCGTTCGATCCGAACGCAGTGGTGAGTCTCGACGATTTCGTCGACATCATCGGACGCAATTTCCGGCAGCCGAAGGAAGGACTCGGCTTCGACGGCAGTCCGTCGGCGCACATCTGGCGCACGATGATCTGGCCAACGAAGTTCCTGTAATAGCCACCCGGCTGAGAGTGGGGCGCCGGCGGCGCGCCACTCATTCTCATTCCTCTATCGAAGTCAGCAAAGGTGTTCCCATGACAAACGAATTGCGTCCTGTCGCTCCCAGCTACATCGGCTCGTTGAAGCCCTATCAGGCAGGCAAACCTATCGAAGAAACGGCGCGCGAGTACGGGCTGCCGGAAGCCAGCATCATCAAACTCGCCTCGAATGAAAATCCGCTCGGCATGCCGCCGAAGGCACGCGCGGCAATCGACGCGATCGTAAACAGCGGTGCACGCTATCCCGATCCGAACGGTCACGCGCTGAAAGTGGCGCTGGGTCAGAAGTACAACGTCGAACGCAACTGGATCACACTCGGCAACGGCTCGAGCGACATTCTCGAACTCGTCGCACGTGCCTTCCTGCAGGCTACGCAACCGGACAGCGATTGCAATGCCGTGTCGTCGCAATACGCATTTATGGCGTGGCAGAACGCGGTCAAGGCAACCGGCGCGCGGATGGTCGCCGTGCCCGCCAAAGACTACGGTCACGATCTCGACGCCATGGCGCTGGCGGTCAACGCGGCAACGCGCGTGGTGTACCTCGCGAATCCGAACAACCCGACCGGAACGTTCTTCAGCGCCGACGAACTGACCGCGTTTCTCGATCGCATCCCGGCTAATGTCGTTGTGCTGCTCGACGAGGCGTACAACGAGTATCTCGAACCGCACCATCGTTACGACAGTACGGAACTCGTGCGGCGCTATCCGAATCTTGTTGTGTCGCGAACCTTTTCGAAGGCGTTCGGGCTTGCCGGTCTGCGGGTCGGTTTTGCAATCGCTACGCCTTACGTCACCGACCTTCTGAATCGTGTGCGACAGACGTTCAATGTCAATTCGCTGGCGCAGGCCGCCGCTATCGCCGCGCTGAACGACGACGACTATCTGAACGAATCGTATCGCCTGAATCGTGAAGGGATCGAGCGGTTCTACGAGGTCTGCGACGCGCTTCGGCTCCCGTATGTGAAAAGCCAGGGTAATTTCGTCGTTATCAAGGTGGGTAATTCGGTCGAACTGTTCGATGCGCTGCTCAGGCGCGGCATCATCGTTCGTAAGGTGGTGGACTATGGGCTCGGCGAGTGGCTGCGTGTCACGGTCGGATTGCCGCAGGAAAACGAAAGGTTCTTTACGGCGTTGCGTGAACTCGTGGTGGTCAACGCGTGAGATGGAAACTCACCTAAATTAAACTATATTATACTTTCGAGACAAAGCCCGGCCACGGACTGCCCGCAGCATCCGTGGCCACAAGCAGGCAAATACAAGTCCTGTCGCTTGAAGTCATTCCCCGTTGGAGCGAGACAATCCATGTTTGAGTTTATTCTGCGGAGACTGTTCCAGAGCCTCCTTGCGCTTTGGGCGATGTCGCTGCTCGTGTTTGCCGGCGTCTACGTGGTGGGCGACCCGATTGCGCTGATGGTCCCCGACAGCGCCACACCCGAGATGCGCACACGCATCATCGCATCGCTCGGACTGGATCAGCCGTGGTGGCTCCAGTACTGGCATTTCCTCACACACTCGTTGCGCGGCGACTTCGGCACGTCGTTCCTGACCGGCGCACCGGTTGCGCAGATGATCGTCTCGCGAATGCCCGCAACGCTCGAGTTATCGGTGATCGCCATGCTGATGGCGATCGTCATCGGCATTCCGCTTGGTATGTACGCAGGATTGCGCCCTGAAAAAATCTCCTCGCGCATCATTACCGCATCGTCGACGATAGGTTTCAGTTTGCCGACGTTCTGGGTCGGCCTGATCCTGATTCTCGTCTGCTCGGTGATCCTTGGCTGGTTGCCTTCAGGCGGACGCGGCACCACGACGTCGTGGCTCGGCATGCAGGTGAGCTTTCTGACGCTCGACGGCTGGAAACACCTGCTGTTGCCGGCGCTGAATCTTGCACTCTTCAACATCGCGTTGATCATCCGGCTCGCGTATTCGTCGACGCGTGAAACCGCATTGACCGACTACGTGAAATTCGCACGAGCCAAAGGGCTGAGCGCATCGCGCATTGTCGGCGTGCATATCCTGAAGAACATCATGATTCCTCTCGTGACAGTGATCGGCATCAACCTGGGCGGGTTGATTGCGTTTTCGATCGTCACGGAAACCGTGTTCGCGTGGCCGGGCATGGGCAAACTGCTGATCGATTCGATCAATGCGCTCGATCGCCCGGTAGTCATTGCTTATCTGCTGACCGTCGGGGCGATCTACATGCTGATCAATCTGGTCGTCGACATTCTGTATTCGCTGCTCGATCCGCGCATCTCGGTGACAGCGGAGGTGAATTGACATGGGACCCACCACAGGAACGACCGCGGCTGAACCGCGCGCTCAAACTGCTGCATCCGCCGCTTCCACCATTTCCGCGGCTAAACCGGTGAAACGTCCGCATCGGTTTGCACGCATGGGTGGTCAACTGAGCGCGCTATGGAGCGAATTCCGTCAGAGCAAACTTGCGCTCACGGGGCTCGTGCTATTTGTTGCGATTGCTGCGCTGGCAGTATTCGCGCCGTGGATTGCGCCGCAGAATCCTTATGACCTCGCACAGCTCGACCTGGGCGACTCGCAGCTTCCGCCGCTTGCGCATGCGTCGATGGGCGCTCATATCTACTGGCTCGGCACTGACGACCAGGGGCGCGACATGCTGTCCGCGATTCTCTACGGCATGCGCACAAGCCTGTATGTGAGCGTTGCCTGTACCGTGCTCGCGTTGGTCATTGGTGTGGCGCTGGGTCTTGTCGGCGCCTTCTATGGACGCAAGGTCGATGCGCTGATCATGCGGCTCGCCGACATCCAGCTTTCGTTTCCTTCGATTCTGATTGCGCTGGTGTTCATCGCCGCATTCGGCAAAGGCGTCGACAAGATCATCTATGCCCTCGTGCTGGTTCAGTGGGCGGTCTATGCACGTACCGCGCGCGGGTCTGCACTCGTCGAGTTGCGCAAGGAGTATGTGGAGGCGGCGCGCTGCCTGAAACTGAGCGATACGCGGATTATCTTTCGCCATGTGCTGCCCAATTGCGTGCCGCCGCTGCTGGTCGTCGCAACCGTGCAGATGGCGACCACGATCTCGCTTGAAGCGACGCTGTCATTTCTTGGTCTTGGGCTGCCTATTACGGAGCCGTCGCTCGGTCTGCTGATTTCGAACGGCTATAACTATCTGTTGTCCGGTTCCTACTGGATCAGCGTTTTCCCCGGCGTCGCGTTGCTGTTGTTGATGCTGTGCCTGAATCTGATGGCGGATCGCCTGCGCGATGTGCTCAACCCGAGGTTGAAGAAATGACTCAGCCCGCATTGCAGGTAGACAATCTGTGCACCCACTTCACAACGCCGCGCGGCATCGTGAAAGCGGTGAACGGTGTGAGTTTTAGCGTCGCGCGCGGCGAAATACTTGGTGTGGTCGGCGAGTCCGGTTCGGGTAAATCGCAAACCGGTTATTCGATCATGGGTTTGATCGATCCCCCGGGTAAGGTGGTGAGCGGCAGCATCAAGCTCGCGGGTGAGGAACTGGCCGCATGCACCGAAGCGCAATGGCGCAAGATTCGCGGCAACCGGATTTCGATGATTTTCCAGGATCCGATGATGACACTCAATCCCGTGCTGCGTATCGACACACAGATGGTCGAGGCGGTGCTCGCGCACCGGCCGATGAGCCGTCGCGCGGCGCTCGACGAAGCGCGCGCCGCGCTTGCGCAGGTCGGCATCCCGGCGCCGGATGAGCGTCTGAAGTGTTATCCGCATCAGTTCTCCGGCGGCATGCGTCAACGCGTTGCGATTGCGATAGCGTTGATCAACCGGCCCGAGGTGGTGATCGCCGATGAACCCACTACCGCGCTCGACGTCACCATTCAGGCGCAGATTCTCGGCGAGATCCAGCAGCTTTGCCGCAACTCGGGCACGGCGCTTATCTGGATCACGCACGACCTGTCGGTGGTCGCGGGCCTCGCGGATCGCGTGTGCGTGATGTACGGCGGCAGAATCGCCGAATCGGGCAGCGTCGATCAGGTGCTCGACACGCCGCGTCATCCCTACACGCGCGGCTTGATGAATTCGATTCCGAGCCGCAATCCAAAAGGCGTGATGCTGCGGCAGATTCCCGGTGCGCCGCCGTCGCTGCTCGCGTTAGGCGGTGGCTGTGCGTTCCGTACACGCTGTTCATCCGCGGTGCCCGAATGCGCCCATGAGATCGACGAATCGATTGACCACGACGGCCACATGGTTCGCTGTATCCGGCCCGTCGTCGATGAACACGAGGAGATTGCATGACCCCGCTGCTCGAATTGCGTAACGTCACGAAGACGTTCGCGCCCAGACAGGATGCGACCGGGCGCTTTGTCCGGGCAGTCACCGGACGGCAGCCACCGAAGGGCGTGCATGCGGTCACCGATCTGAGCCTGAGTGTGAGCGCCGGCGAGGTGGTCGGGCTGGTCGGCGAATCCGGCTGTGGTAAATCGACAGTCGGCCGTCTGGCGGCCGGCGTCTACTGGCCGACGAGCGGCAAGCGCTACTGGCAGGATACGGATATGGCGGCGCTGGGACGGCGCGAGCGCAATCGCGCTGAACTGGATATCCAGATGATCTTCCAGGATCCGTACGCGTCGCTCAATCCGCGCATGCGGGCCGCTGATATCGTCGCGGAAGGGGCACACGTGCATGGTTTCATCCGCAAGGCGGATACGCGTGACTTTGTCGGGGCGCTGTTTGAACGGGTCGGCCTCGATCCGGATTCGATGGACCGCTTCGCCCATCAGTTCTCGGGCGGCCAGCGTGCACGGATCGGTATCGCGCGTGCGCTATCGGTGAATCCGAAGTTTCTCGTTTGC
>NZ_DASRSY010000020.1:0-7864 GCF_035656215.1 Paraburkholderia sp. | reverse complement strand
CGAACTCACGCCTGAGAGCGTCGCCCGCCACGAAGCGGCGATCAAGGCCAGCGACGTCGTGGTTTGCCAATTGGAAACCCCTTGGGATTCCGTCCACGCAACACTCGCCCTTGCCCGGCGCCTGGGCAAGATCACCGTGCTGAACCCGGCCCCGGCAACCGGCCCGCTGCCCGCGGAATGGCTGCCGCTCGTCGATTACCTCGTGCCGAACGAGGTCGAGGCCGCGATACTCGCCGGCCTGCCGGTCGAATCGCAAAGCGGCGCGAGAAGGGCGGCGCTGGAGTTGCAACGTGGCGGCGCCCGCAACGTGATCGTCACGCTCGGTGCGCAAGGGGCTTATCTGTTGCCGGAAGGCGGTGAAGGCATGCATTTCCCCGCGCCGCAGGTGCGGGCCGTCGATACGACCGCCGCGGGCGACACCTTTATCGGTGTCTTTGCCGCGCAACTCGCCGCCCGCCAGCCGCTGGAAGGCGCGATCAGCCTCGCACAGCGCGCGGCTTCGATTTCCGTCACGCGCGCCGGTGCGCAGCCGTCGATCCCGACTCGCGCGGAAGTGGATAGCGCAGTCTGAAACGGATGCCTGGCGTGACATGAGGTAGTCCGACCCGCAACTCTGGGTAGCTTGACGTTGAATTGCCGGCACCATCTCCGGATGGTGTTCCTTTGGTTTAATCGCGATCTCTACTTGAAGAAATGGACCCAACATGAAATCACAATATGTAGGCATCCTGATGATGACGATGGTCCTTGCTGCATGTGGCGGCAGCGTGACGACCACCGATCCGCTTGCCAATGCGCCTAAGGTCATTATCGATTCGGATTTCAACACGATGGGCGACGACGGTCAGTTGTTCGCCATGACCACGCAGTTGATGGGGCAGGGCAAGGTCAACCTGCTGGGGTTGACCGTCGTCACCGGTAACGACTGGTTACTCCAGGAAGAATCGGATGCGCTGAAGGCGGTGGAGCGCATGGGCGTGCAGAACGTGGTGGGCGTCTACGGCGGCGCGGACTATCCGTTGCAATACGACGTGACGAGTATTCGCGCGCAGCAGGCCGCCAATCCACAAGGTTATTTCGGTGCGTGGAGCCGCCCGGAACCGACCCAGCAGTCCCAGCTTGTGGCGCCGCCAGACGGCTTCGCGGTATCGACGAAACTGCAGACACAAAGCGCCGCGGATTTCATGATCCAGACCATCAAGCGCTATCCGAATCAGGTCACCATTCTTGAGGTCGGGCCGCCTACCAATCTCGCCACAGCGATCATGAAAGCGCCGGAGATCGTGCCGCTGATCAAGCAGATCGTCTATATGGGTGGAGCGATGGCAGTGCCGGGCAATGCGAATGCCGTGGGCGAACTGAACTGGTGGTTCGATCCGCTTGCCGTACGTACGGTTCTTCAAACCACGATTCCCCAGGCCGTCATTCCGCTCGATGTCACGAATACAGTGCCGCTCACGCAGAGCATCTTCGATCAGATCGTCAGCAACCCGAGCAAGCAGACCGCGGTTACCAAGGCGTATGGGATCGTCAATGCAGGTTCGTTCGGCGACAACACCCATCTGTTCGACACTCTGACGATCGCTTATTTCATGGATCCGACCTACGCCACGCAAACGAAAAGCGCTTACCTCGATATCGACACCACGAGCGGCGAGGATCAGGGGCACGTGACAGTCTACCCGGATCAACCCGCATCGGGCGCGTCGCCGCAGAAGATCACGTATGTCACGCAGTTCGACAACAATCGTTTCTTTAGTCTCTACGTCGATTTGCTCACGCGTCCTGTGCCGATCACGTTGCCTTGATGGCGCAATGCCGGACGAATCGCTGAAAGGGCCGCGCTCCCGCTCAAATGCGGCCCGGATCGAGAAGATTCGAACTGAAATCGCAGCACAGCGCGGCGAGCCGCGCGATTTCGGTATTGAGCGAATGTGGCTGTTCCGCGCGATGCATTGCAACGTAAGGGACTGGCGGCAGCGCGGGGCGCGTCTGAATCAGGCCGAGCGCACCGCGTGTGACCATGTGGTTCAGGCATGCCTTGGGCAAATAGCTGACGCCGAGTCCTGACAGCGTCAGTCCGATCTGCGCGATCAGGCTGTTGCTCGCGAGGATTCTTTGCATGCTGATTCCGTGCTCCTGTAGAAAGCGGCTATAGATAAAGCCCGTTCCCGACAGACCGCCTTGCAGGATCAGCGGAAACTGCGCAATCTCGGCGAGCGGAATGGCTGCCTTCTTCGGCACCAGTGCCGGCGCACACATCCACGCGTTGTCCACTTCGCCGACCTTCGTCATGGCGAAGGGTTCAGTGCTATGGATTTGGGGAACGACGATGACGTCGATCGTGTCGTCGGCGAGCCGATCGCGCAGCGTCGCGTTCAGATCCACCTCGGCTTCGACGACAACCTTCGGATACGCGGCCTGGATCGCGCCGATCAGGCGAGGCAGCCACGTCAGGGCTGTCAGTTCGGTCACGCCGATGCGCACCTGCCGCACCAGCGCCTCTTTTGAACTGATCCTCTCGACAATCTGGTCGCGCCGTTCGAGCAGTTCCTTGGCGTACGCGAAGAACTCGGCGCCTTTCTGCGTCAGCCTTGCGCTGCGGTGCGCGCGATCGAATACCGTCAGGTCGAAGGCGCGCTCGAGTTCCTGAATCCGCTTCGAGACGGCCGACTGCGTGGTGTTGAGCCGACTCGAAGCCGCTTCGAACGAGCCGAGTTGAACGATCCAGTAAAGCGCTTCCATCTGCTTGAACGTCAGCATCGCGCCGTCCTTTGCATGAAATAAAGCGATAGTTTCTCATATAAAAAAATCGCTTTTTTTACTTATTTCGGCTGCTTAAGGTTCCTCCATCGCCCCGTCCCCAGTCTGGAGAGAGCATGGATACCGTCGTCGAAAGCCCGTCCGCCAACCACATCGAGCGCAAACCGCGTGTCGGCCTCGCGTGGCAGATCCTGATCGGTCTTGTCATCGGCATCGCGACCGGACTTGTGCTGAACCACTTTCCGCAGATGCGGGACGCGACCATTTCAGGGCTGTTGCAGCCCGCCGGCGACATCTTCATCAAGCTGATCAAAATGATTGTCGTGCCGATCGTATTCACGAGCATGGTGGTCGGGATCGCCGGCGTCGGAGATGGCAAATCGTTCGGGCGTATCGGCCTGAAGACGCTTGTCTACTTCGAGGTGATCACGACGATCGCGATCCTGCTCGGGCTGATTCTCGGCAACGTCCTGCAGCCGGGCGTCGGCACCGATATGTCGCAGCTCGGTCATGCCGACATTTCCCGCTATCAGCAGGCAACGCAGCAGGTGCAGGGCCATCACGGACTGATGACCCTCGTGCTCGGCGTGATTCCGGACAACATCCTTGCTTCGATGGCGAAAGGCGACCTGTTGCCCGTGATCTTCTTTTCGGTGCTCTTTGGCCTCGGCCTGCAGTCGGTTCCGGAAGAATCCCGCAAGCCGGTGATCGCCATGCTCAAGGGCGTCGCAGAAGCGATGTTCAAGGTGACGAACATGGTGATGCGTTACGCGCCGATCGGCGTGTGTGCGCTGATCGCGGTGACTGTCGCAAGCTTCGGTTTCGGCTCGCTGCTGCCGCTGCTCAAGCTGGTGGCCGTTACCTATCTCGCGATCGTGCTGTTTGTGCTTGTCGTGCTCGGCGTCACGGCCCGGCTGTTCGGCTTTCGTATCTTCACGCTGCTGCGCGTCATCAAGGACGAGCTGATCATTGCGTTCTCGACCTGCAGCTCGGCAACGGTGCTGCCGCAATTGATGAAGAAGATGGAGGACTACGGCGTGCCGAAGAGCATCACGACCTTCGTCGTGCCGACTGGCTACACGTTCAACCTCGACGGAGCGTCGATCTATCTCGGCATCGGCACGCTGTTCGTCGCGCAGCTGTATGGCATTCATCTTGGCTGGCAGGAACAGATGGTCCTCGTATTGACGATGGTCGTGACCTCGAAGGGTGCGGCCGGCGTGCCGGGCTTCATGTTCGTGATTCTTCTCGCGACGCTTGCAAGCGCGGGGTTGCCGCTCGAAGGGCTCGCTTTCATTGCCGGCGTGGACCGTGTGATGGACATGGGACGTACCGCGCTTAATGTGGTGGGCAATGCGCTTGCGCCGCTTGTCATCGCCAAATGGGAGCGCCAGTACGATGCGGAGAAGGGTAAAGCATATCTCGCGTCGCTCGACGCCTGAGCGGGCACGGCCCGCACGACAATCGTTCAGCAGAAAAGATCAGGAGCATTCAGATGAGCAGTAACCAGGACGAGTTTTTTTCCGCACCGTTGATGCAGGAAATCAAAGCGCGGTTTCACCATGTCGACCATGACATCGACGGGAGCGAGCGGCTCTTCTTTGACAACGCGGGCGGTTCGTTCCGCCTCAAGGCGGCCGTCGACGCGTTCGCGCGAATCGACGCGCTACCCGATTGCCCGGAGCGCATCCACGCGCGCGCACGCCATCTGCAGGACGTTCAGGCACGCGGCGAGGCGGATATCCGCACGATCCTCAACGCGAAGGACGGCAGCATCTACACGTCATTGACTGCGTCGGGTGCGATGTTCGACATGGTGCGCGCGATCATGGAGAACGTGCCGGGCACCAATGCCGTCACGACGATCCTCGAACATCCGTCTTCTTTCGACGCGATGACGTACTACGCAGAACGCACGGGCAAGTCGTTGCGTGTGGCGCCCAGCAATCCGGAGACGGGCGGGGTGGACGTGGACGCGATTCTGTCGTTGGTCGACGCGGACACGGCGCTCCTCTGCGTCATGTATGCGTCGAACATTTCCGGCGCGAAGTTCGACATTGCGACGCTTGTTGAGCGCGCGAGAGAGAAGAAGCCCGGACTCTACATCGTCGTCGATGCGGTCCAGCACGCGCCGCATGGTGTCATCGACCTGCAGAAAACGCCGGTGGACGGCATCAATTTCGCGCCCTACAAGTTCTTTGGTTGCCGCGGCTCCGGCATCTCCTGGTTGTCGCCGCGTGTGGCCGTTCTACCGCATCATCGCCTCGACGCGAAGCAGGAAGGCGTGTGGGAACTCGGCAGCCCGGCGCCCGCGCAGTTTGGCGTCGTGACCGAGATCGTCGAGTACGTGACGTGGATCGGTGGTCATTTCAGCGCTGCGGATACTCGCCGTGAGCGCTTCGTGGAGGGGATGAAACGCATCGAGTTGCACGAACGTGCGCTGCTCGCCGCCATGCTCGACGGCTACGGCGGGCGGCGCGGTTTGCGGCGGCTCGACGGCGTGGACGTATTCTGGGACCACGCCGATCTGACGAAGCGCGACCTGATCCTCGGTATCGGCTTCGCGAACCTGAGTCCCACCGACGCCGTGCGCGAATACGAAAAACGTGGCGTGATTGTCTACGAGCGGATCGCGTCAAGCCTGTACTCCGGCCGGATGCTGAAGTCGTTCGATCTCGCCGGCGCGGTGCGGATTTCGCCGCTGCACTGTCATGCACCCAGCGACATCGAGCGTTTTCTTTCGATTACGGAAACACTGACGACACTGTGAGACGACGGTCCGGGGCTTCCCGGGCCATGCCGCTGACCGCTTATGCGGATTCATCAAAACTGGATAACGGCGTGACCGGCGACAGACCTGACCCGCCGGTCCTGCCATTACGAGCTGGTGGAAATACGGCAGCGCGATCCACAGGGTTCGACGCTGCAACTCACCCGCCAAGGCCGTGAATTACTGGAGCGTCTGCGTATGGGCGCAGGGGGATGAGTGTGGCGCAGGTTAAAGGCGACCTCGCGTTGCCCGAGCCAGGCCGTCCTCGAAGCGAGGGGACGTTTTAACGCGGCGGCGTCGAATCCGGTTTTGCTTCTTCAGTATTGACCGCCGCTTGTCGGCTTTCTTCGGCCGTGTTCTAGGCCAGGCTCGCGCTGCGTACGGCTTTGCCGCCCGTCAGGCAAACGATCATGGTGGCCACGACGAGCACGCATAGCGCCACGCGCAAGCCGAGCAAACCCGCGCCGAGTCCGATCAGCGGCGGCCCGACCAGGAACCCGGCATAACCCGCTGTGGCCGCCATCGAAACACCGACTGCCGGCGTAACGGTCGAGCGGCCTGCCGCACTGAAAATGACCGGGACGATATTCGCGAGGCCGACGCCGACCATGGCGAAACCCACGCAAGCCGTGAGCACGGTCGGCAGACTCAGCACCAGCGCGAGCCCGGCCGCCGCCAGCACGCCGCCGAAGCCGATCACCCTGCTCGAACCGAAGCGCCGCACGGACACATCGCCGACGATGCGGCAAGCCGCCATCGAGAACGCAAACGCGGAATAGCCGACCGCCGCGACGCTGGCCGCTTCGCTCAAGGTGGCGCGCAAATACACCGCGCTCCAGTCGGCCACCGCGCCTTCCACCAGCATGCAAAGGAAGGCGAGCAGGGCGAGTTTCATTACTTTGGCGTTGGGCAACGCAAAGCCACTGGAGGACGCGGCCGCCCGCGGACCGAGATCGCGCAACGCGAGCGCCGCGGCGGCGACCATGAGGATGACGATGAACACGTCCGGCAGCACGAGACCGCCGATCACGCCGGCGCCGCCTTTCTGGAGCATGGCGCCCGTCGCCGCACCGAGCAGGCCACCGGCACTCCACGCCGCGTGAAACGAGGACATGATCGGCGACTTCCATTCTGTTTCGATCGTGCTGGCGTGCCCGTTCATCGATACGTCGAGCGCACCGTTCGACGCGCCGAGGGCGAGGAGCACGATACACAGCGTCGCCAGGTTCGGTGCGAACGCGGGGAGCGGCAACGCCACGATAAACGCCGCGCCGAGCAGCGCCGTGGCCCGGCCACTGCCGAAGCGCGGCGCCAACTGTCCTGCCAGCGGCATGGCCACGATCGCGCCCAGCGCAAAGGCGAACAACGCGATACCCAGCGAGGTGTCGCTGAGCGACAGGCTTTCCTTGATGCGCGGCACTTCGACTGCCCAGGCGCCGATCCCGAAGCCGTTGGCGAGAAACACGGCGAGGGTGGCCACACGCTCCTTGAGCGGCCTGGTGGCCGGCTGCACGAATGGCTTGGCGAGTGTTTTCATGAGTGCACCACCATCACGTTGTCGCAGACCGCTTCGAGCAGGGTACGCCGCCCGGCCGTCACATCCGCTTCGACGAACAGATAGTCCACGGCACGTGCCGGAGCAACGGAAAACGGCGCGGTGGTCATCAATTTTTCCGACGTCATGGCGACAGCCACCTGGCTGCTTGCTTTTACCATCGCACGTTTGAGTTCGGCCTCTTCGGCGTCGAACGCGGCGAGCCCTTCGTCTGGATCGAATGCGCAGGCGCCGAGGAAGCAGAGATCGGCCTTGATCTGCTGGATCTGCAGCAACGCGGTGGCGCCGGTCGAGCCGGCCGCGCTCTGGGCGATGTGGCCGCCGATGAGAATGATGTCGAACCCCGGCCGGTTGAGCAGGCGTGCACACACCTCCGGCGAGTTCGTGACGACGGTGAGATCCGCGTTGTCCGGGAGCGCCGAGGCGATGGCGACGTTGGTCGATCCGGTGTCCAGCAACACGATCTGCTTGGGCCGGACGATGGACGCAGCGGCGGCGGCAAGACGAGCCTTGCGGTCCACCGCTTCACTCATGCGGACCTGCGCACTTTTGCCGGAAGGCGAGATCAGCAGGGCGCCGCCATAGACGCGCTTGCAATAGCCCTGCTCGGCGAGCTCGCGCAGATGACGGCGGACCGTGTGCTCGGAGGTCTGGAATTCAGCCGCGAGTTCGGACGCCAGGACGCGACCCTGCGCCCGCAGCCGTTCCAGAATCAGCCGCTCCCGTTCTTCGGGCAGAAGCCCATCCATTGCATCCTGTCGCGTTCGTTGCATGAC
>NZ_DASRSY010000019.1:0-7932 GCF_035656215.1 Paraburkholderia sp. | reverse complement strand
CTCTCGTTCACGGACTCTGGTGGGACTACGGCGGCGTGGCGCCGCTCTCGCGAATCTACTGGACGTCACTGCTTTTCATTGATCCGCTAGCCGCTCTGCTACTGATGTTGAGCCCGCGAGCAGGACTGATCCTCTGCGTCGCCGTCATCGCGACAGACGTGGTGCACAATTCATGGTTCGCGATGCATTATCCGATTCGCGTGGACCTGTACCTGTCGCAGATCGTCTTCCTGCTGTTCGTCGCGTTCACGGTGCGGACCGCCTGGCGAGGCGCCACGAGCCGGTCCACCGCGCTGCGCGCCGCCGATTGAATTGCCCGATTGCCTCTTTGCGCAATTGTCCGTCCTACGAGGCTGCATGTACCTACAACTCACCGGCACCAACGTCCGTCTGCTCGGCTCCATGCATCTGTTTCCGGCGACGAGTCGCAGAACACCGCCATGGATCGCCGAAGCGTATGACTGGGCCGAATCGCTGGTCTTCGAATCCGATCCGCCGACGATCCTGCCGTTTCTGAAGACTCACCCATTGGGCGATGCCAACCAGTTGCAGCCCCTGCTCTCCACCGATGCCTGGAACCAGCTACAAGCTGTGTGGCCCGCGGAGGGTCCGTTGGCGCCACTCGTCGATCTGCGTCCGTGGGCCGCGCTGATCGTCGCGCCGACGCTGTTCCAACAGGTCGTCGAAGGCGTCGAGCCGCGTATGCTGCGCTCGGCGCTGACGCAAGCGAAACCGTACCAGTATCTCGAGACTGCGGAGGACGTGGCGGCCTCGCTCGAATCGATTCCGCTCGACGCGGTCGGCAGCGCGCTCGGCATGCTGATGTCCGATCTCGACGAGCCGCAGCGTACGCTGGAGCGGATGCATGCCGCCTGGCTAGATGGCGATTTGCCGGCCGTGCACCAGATCGCCGTCGAGTCGCCGATGTTCAACCTGCCCGGCATCCGCCACGCCATTCTCGACGCCCGCAATCGCGCGTGGGCGGCGCGCGTGACGGCGTTGCTCGGGCGACCGGAACGGACATTGGTGGTGGTGGGCGCGCTGCATTTATGCGGGCCCGGCAATCTGATCGAATATCTCGCACAGCCCGTCGAGCCGGTATTTGGCCCGGCATAGTCTAAGGCCGCCACGCGCGGCATAATTCCGCATTGCCGCCGCCGTTCAGGCGCGCCTCTTTTGAAGACTTTCCATGACTGAACCGCAGCAAACCGCCGCCACGCGACTGGCGCAACTCGAATGGCGCTGGAAAGCGTTCGACGACCTCACGACCGCCGAAGTCTATGCGATGCTGGCGGCGCGCAGCGCGGTGTTCGTCGTCGAGCAGAACTGCGTCTATGGCGATATCGACGGGCTTGATTCAGATGCCTGGCACCTGTTCGCCTTTGGTCCCGGCGACGCATCCAGCGACAGGCGCTCGCCGCTCGCGGGCTATCTGCGCGTGCTGCTGCCCGACGCTGACGACACCGATATCCGCATCGGCCGCGTACTGACAACAGCGGCGTTCCGTGGCATCGGCCTCGGCAACGCGATGCTCGAGCGCTCGCTCACCCATATCCGCACGCAGTGGCCTGGTACACCGATTCGTTTGCACGCGCAGGCACATCTGCAAGGCTTCTATGGTGCGTTCGGCTTTACGCCGGTGTCGGAGACTCACGAAGAGGACGGCATCCCGCACGTGTGGATGCGTTCGGCGTAAGCCACGCTGCAACCGGGCCCGGCGCGTGCGCGCCGACCGGCTTCAAACGCCGCGACTTCAATCGATTCGAAATTTTCAGCGGTGGCTGCTCGCGGGCGCTGACGCGGTTTGTGCCAAGCCTTGCGTCGTCGTTTTTGTGCGCCGCTCGTTGCGCAGACGTCCGCGCGCCGACAGTCGCATCCAGTGGCGCAATGCCACCAGCGCGCCGATTACGCTCATCATCGAGCCCGGAATCCACAGCAGCAGCCCGCCGATCTGCTGATCGCGCATCGGGCTCAGCCATGTGAAGGCACGGCCGCAGATCGAGTAGATCGGATACAGCTCATGCGGCGTAAAAAAGATAAACGCGCCGAGGATGATCTGCGGCGGAATCGCGGCGATCACCACCAGCACGCGCTTGCCGGGCGACAAACGCGCCGGCGGCGCTGGCCGCGGATCGAGCACGAGCCACCAGAACAGGAGGCCGTCGATCACCATGCTCCAGTTCATCACGCGATAAAGCCGCCAGTCGAGCATCGCCACGAAATGGATCGGCGACATCAGCCAGAAGTAGATCAGCCCGACGAACAACGTGACGGCGACCACCGGATGCATCACCACGTCGAGCAGCTTGCGTACCACCGGGGTCTCCAGCGCAGGCCTGACGAAGCGCTGCCGCCAGCTGAATGGAATGCCCGCGCGCAACGCGGCACCCGGATAAGAGAGCGCGATAAAGAACGGCCCCAGGTGATGCAGCACCAGATGCTGCGCGCGATGCATGAAAAACTCATGCTCGAAGAAATAATCGAGCCGCGTATGCAGCGCGACATACAACGCGACCAGCCCGAACCAGAAGGAAATGCGCCGCGGAATCGACACCTTCGCCTTGTGCGCGCCGCGCACGAAAAGGATCGCTGGCACCAGCAAGGCGATAACGACGGTCGGCGAAAACTCCCAGGGATCGAGCCAGTAGAGCAGGTTCATCGCAGGACGTTACTTGGTCTGGGCGGGTGACTTGACGGCGAACGGCGTATCGAGCGTTTCGCCGTCGGAGAACTTCAGCGTCAGATGCACGGTGTCGCCCGGTGCGACCTTGTGCTTCGCGTCTTCGAGCATCACGTGATAGCCGCCTGGCGCAATCGCCACCTGGCCATGCGCGGGCACCGTCAGCTTGTCGACCATCACCATCTTTTGCGTCGAACCGTTCGACACGGTTTGATGCAGCATTGCGTCGCCGTAATCGTTGCTGGAAATATCGACGAGGTCGACCGGCTTGTCGCTCGCGTTCACCAGCGTCACGTAGCCGGCGGCAGGGAGGTTGTTCGGCAGCCAGCGCACCCACGCGTCTTTGACACTGATCGCCTGCGCGCCGGCGGCGTTCGCGGCCGAGGCAAAACCGAACGAGAGGGCGAGGGTGCAGCTCAGTGCGGCGAGAGTTTTGATCTTGATCGACATGGGTGAACTCAGGAAAGGTCAGGAACGGTCGTCAATGATACGGCGCAGGTCTTGTGCGATCGCATCGGGGGTATCGTGATCGGTGGCGAGCAGGCGCGCGTGGCCTTGCGGGTCGAACACATAGACGGCCGAGCTATGGGTGACTTCGTAGTTGCCGTTGGGGTCGCGCTTTTCCATCTGATAGGCAACCCGGTAACGCTTGGCGAGCGACTCGATCTGCCGGTCGGTGCCGGTCAGGCCTTCGGCGTGTTGCGAGTCGAAGGCGCCGACGTAGTCGTGTAGGGCCTTGGGCGTGTCGCGCGCGGGGTCGACGGTGATGAACAGGATGCGCACTTTTTGCGCATCCGGGCCGAGTTTGCCGAGTACCTGCATCAGGCGGCCCATCGTTTCAGGGCAGACGTCCGGACAATGCGTGTAGCCAAAGTAGACGAGCGAGGTACGGCCTTTAAACGAATCGCCGGTTACGGGACGGCCGTCGTCACCTGTCAGCGTGAAATCGAGATCCGGCAAGTGGCCGGTCACGTTGGTCAGCTGGAACGGTTCGGCGCGATGCGTGCAGCCGCCCAGCGCCCCGAGCACGCCCACCATGACGGTCAGCGCGAACAGGCGCCCGGGCCGCGAGCGGCGCGGCGTTACGAGGTTCAGCGGCTGATGGCAGGACGAAAGGATGGGGAACAAAGCAGGGTTCAATGACTCGATTGAATAGCGGCGCGTGACGCTGCCCGGGAATGGAGGCGGCGTGGTTCGTGCAAAGCGCGCAGTCCGTCATAGTGTGCAAATAGGGTCGTCACTGCAATGGTCTGCGTGGCTGCGACTGTATCGCAAAATGTCCGATGACGTCGTGCAGTGCCCGCGGGCGCACGGTTTGCGAGGCAATTTGACGCAGGCGACTGAAAGCTGGCTGAAGCCGGATTGAGGGCGGCATCGGGCGGGTCGCCCTGCCAGGCTTGTGTCCTCGCTTCTTTCTCGAAAAATTGACGGATGCGCGGTAAGATGCGCACACTTTTCCGGCCGCAGAAGGCTGAAAGGCAAAATTAACCGATGCAAGCACTTCCGGCTGTTCTGTCTCCGAGTGAGACGGCATTTTTCTTCGACTTCGACGGTACGCTCGTCGAACTCGCGCCCACGCCGGACGGCGTGCTGGTGCAACCGCGCGTGAGCGAATTGCTGAGCGAGTTGCGTAGCCTCACGAACGGCGCGGTCGCGATCGTGTCAGGTCGCGGCATCGACAGCATCGACGGTTTTCTCGGCATACCCGATCTGCCGATCGCCGGTTTGCACGGCGCCGAACGGCGCGACGCGAACGGCGATACACAGCGCATCGGCTTTCACGACGAGCGCCTGTTGCGCATGGAGCAAGTGCTCGCGCAGATCGTCAACGAACATCCCGGCATGCTGCTCGAGATCAAAGGCGCGGCGCTGGCGCTGCATTATCGAAATGCCCCCGACCGCGAACCGGTGGCGCGCGAGGCGACCGAGCGGCTGGTTGCCGATTACCCCGGCTCGTATGTGTTGCAGCCGGGCAAGATGGTCTACGAAATCAAGCCGAAGGATGTCGACAAGGGCCGCGCGATGCGCGCGTTCCTGGACGAGCCGCCGTTCGTCGGCCGCAAGCCGGTGTTTGCCGGCGACGATCTGACCGACGAGAAAGGTTTTGCCGTCGTCAATGAGCGCGGCGGCCTGTCGATCAAGGTGGGCGCGGGCGATACGATGGCGCATTCGCGCATCGACTCGGTAACGGCGCTGCTCGACTGGTTGGAATCGATTGTCGCGGCCGCACGCGGAGCGTGATGGTCGGGCCGTATCGTTCAACGTACATGACTTACTGCATCGGGAATCGCGCTTCATGACTCGACTGATCATCGTATCGAACCGGGTCGCACCTATTTCTGAGGGCGGTCCGGCCGCGGGCGGTCTGGCGGTTGGCGTGTACGACGCGCTGAAGGAAACCGGCGGCATGTGGTTCGGCTGGAGCGGCGACGTGCTCAGCTCGGGCCAGCCGCAGATCAAGGTGGAAGAGCGCGGACCCGTGACCTTCGCGACCATCGCGCTGATGCGCCGCGACTACGACCAGTACTACCGCGGTTTCTCGAACGCCACGCTGTGGCCCGCGTTCCACTATCGCGCCGATCTGCTGCAGTACGACCGGCACGACTTCGAAGGCTATTGCCGCGTCAATGCGTGGCTCGCCCAGCAACTCGTGCCGCTCTTGCGCGAAGACGACGTGATCTGGGCCCACGACTATCACCTGATTCCGTTCGCTCAGGCGTTACGTGCGGCCGGTGTGAAAAATCGCATCGGCTTCTTTCTGCATATTCCGTTTCCGGCTTCGCAGGTGTTGCTGGCGGTGCCCCCGCATCGTGAGCTGGTTGAAGCGCTGTGCTCGTTCGATCTGCTCGGTTTTCAGACCGCACCTGATTTGCGGGCGTTCTGCGATTACATCGTCAATGAGGCCAACGGCACGGTCGACGTGTCGGCCAGCGGCCCGCTGACCGTCCATGCATTCGGCCGCACCTTGCGCGCGGCGGCTTATCCGATCGGCGTCTATCCGGACGAAATCGCCGAGCTCGCGAAAGCGGGCGAGCGTGGCAAGCCGGTGCGCACCATGAAGACGGCGCTGCATTCGCGCAAGCTGATCATGAGCGTGGACCGCCTCGATTATTCGAAGGGGCTGGTCGAGCGTTTTCGTGCGTTCGAGCGGCTGCTGGAACACGCGACGGCGCAACGCAACAAGGTGTCGTTCCTGCAAATCGCACCGCCGACGCGGGCCGACATGCACGCTTATCAGGACATCCGCTTGCAACTCGAAGGGGAGTCGGGGCGCATCAACGGCCGCTTCGCCGAATTGGACTGGACGCCGATTCTCTACATCCACAAGCAGTACGAGCGCTCGGTGCTCGCCGCGCTGTTTCGCACGGCGCATGTCGGCTACGTCACGCCGTTGCGCGATGGCATGAACCTCGTCGCCAAGGAGTATGTGTCGGCGCAGGACCCGGACAATCCGGGCATGCTTGTGCTGTCACGCTTTGCCGGCGCCGCGCAGGAACTGGATGGCGCGTTGATCGTGAATCCGGTGGATATCGACGGTATGGCCGAGGCGCTTGCCACCGCGCTGGAGATGCCGCTTGCGGAGCGTCAGGCGCGTCATCGCGACATGATGGTGCAATTGCGCGAGAACAATGTGTCGGTGTGGCGCGATAACTTCATGCGCGATCTGCAGAATGTGGGTGGTGCGAAGAGCAACCGGACTGTGAAGGTGCGTGCCGGGTCGGGCAAGAAAACCTCGCGCGAAACCCTGGCCGGATAGGCGGCTATTCAGGCCGATTACGACTGCCCGGAAAAACAGAAAAGCCGCTCAAAAGCGGCTTTTCTGTTTGTGGCTGAGTTTGTTGCTGAATTAGCAGAGGGCGGCGCGTTGCTCAGACCACGTGCTGCTCGTCGACCTTCTTGCCACCGATATGCAGCGTGGTGCCTTTGCCGTACTGCTTCGAGAGCAGATCGCGATACAGGCCCGGGCGCTGGCGCAACTCTTCGGGACTGCCGTCGTCGATCACCTTGCCCTGGCTCATTACGATGATCCGGTCGAAGTTGTTCAGCGTCGACAACCGGTGAGCGATCGCAATCACCGTGCGGCCTACCATCAGCCGGTCGAGCGCCTTCTGGATCGCTTCTTCCGAGGCGCTGTCGAGCGCCGAGGTGGCTTCGTCCAGCAACAGAATCGGCGCGTTCTTCAGGATCGCGCGCGCAATCGCGATACGCTGGCGTTGTCCGCCAGAGAGCTTCACCCCGCGGTCGCCGACGATCGTGTCGTACCCTTCCGGCATGGCTTCGATGAAGTCGCTGCAGCGGGCTTCGCGCGCGGCGGTGAGCACTTCTTCCCGGCTCGCTTCAGGGCGGCCATAAGCGATGTTCTCGTACACCGTGCGATGGAACAGCGAGATATCCTGGGGCACGAGTGCAATCGTATGGCGCAGGCTGTCCTGGGTGATCGTGGCGATGTCCTGGCCGTCGATCTTGATTGCACCGCCCTGCGTCTCATAGAAACGCTGCAGCAGCGCCAGCACGGTGGATTTGCCCGCGCCTGACTTGCCGATCAGGCCGACCCGCTGGCCCGGCTGGATATGCAGATCGAAGTGGTCGAGAATCGGCCGGCGGCGAGGGTAGGCAAATGTCACAGCTTCAAAATCGACCCGGCCGCCTTGCGGCACGAGCTCGGTGGCGCCGTCGCGGTCCGGCATGCCGTGCGGTTCGAGCAGGGTGCGAACGGCTTCCGCGAGCCGCGCGACGTGCTGCGTGACGTCGACCAGTGCCACGGCCAGATCGCGCGTGCCGTGCAGAATCGTGAAGCCGAGCGAGCTGACCAGCACGATGTCGCCAGAGGTTGCCTTGCCTTGATCCCACAGCCACAGTGCCCAGCCCAGCAAGCCCGCCGAGAGCAGCGCGGTAATCACGGCATGCAGCAGGCGCAGCTTTTCCAGATAAAGCAGGCTCTGCTGGCGCGCTTCCATTTCCGCTTTGACGGTCGCGCCGAAACGCTGCTGTTCGCGAAACGTCATGCCGAATGCGCGCACGAGGCCCATGTTGCTGATCACGTCGACCAACTCGCCGTCCACCGAAGCTGCTTTCGTGGCGAAATGGTGATGCCGCGCCGAGCCACGCCCGGCGAGTTTGTAGAGCACGACCGACAGAATGGCTGAGCACAACATCAGGCCGCCCGCCATCAGCGGATTCACGGCGATGATCATGACAATTGCGCCGAGCACCGCGATACACGGCGGCAGCACGTTCCAGGCGGTGGTGTT
>NZ_DASRSY010000018.1:0-16908 GCF_035656215.1 Paraburkholderia sp. | reverse complement strand
ATAGCGAGTCGGTCCCACCCCTTCCCATCCCGAACAGGACCGTGAAACGACTCCACGCCGATGATAGTGCGGATTCCCGTGTGAAAGTAGGTAATCGTCAGGCTCCCCTGCAAGACCAGAAACCCCATCCCACAAAGGTGGGGTTTCTGCGTTTACGGCGCACAGAAAGTGGCTCGGAACGGGGCTTCGTCTTCAAATCTGCATCAGTGTGCAGTGACGTCTCCGTCCCCCATGCTGGCCACTCCCGCAGGTGCGGCGTCATCGGTTGCATACATCTGGCCGACTTCCGCAAGTAACGCTTCATCGCGTGCAATCACCTTCGGCAGATGGGTACGTAAGAACTCGACCCATGTCCGCGTCTTCGCATCGATGAACTTGCGTGAGGGATACAGCGCATAAACATTCGTCTTCTGCAGGGTATATTCGGGCAGCACGCGGATTAACGTCCCGTCACGTAATCCGGCGATCGCCGCGTACAGCGGTACCATGCCAATGCCCATTCCCTCGTGAATCGCGACGATCAACGATTCCGCGATGTTCACGTGCACAGGACCGTTCACTTCCATCATCTCGCTGCCGTTCGGGCCGTCGAGGACCCATTCGTGTGGCGGAAATGCTGGTGTGTGCAAGATCAGACACTCGTGATGCGTCAGATCGCCGGGCTGTTGCGGCGCGCCATGAGCGCGCACGTAAGCAGGCGAAGCGCACAGGATGCTGAAAGTTGTACCAAGCGGGAGCGACACGAGGTCGGAATTCGGCAGAGTCGAGGCGGTGATCACCGCGACGTCGGCGCTGCCTTCGAACAGGTCGGGCATGCGCTGCGACAACGTCAGCTCGACGGTCACTTCGGGATAAAGCGCGCGATAGCGCGAGATGGCCGGCAACACGTAATGCTGGCCGATGCTGGCAAAGCTATGCATGCGCAACGCGCCGCTCGGGCGTTCGTGCGCGCAACTTGCTTCTTCTTCCGCTGTATCGACATCTGCAAGGATCTGCTGAGATCGCTTCAGGTAACGCTCGCCTGCCGTGGTGAGCGCGAGTCGCCGCGTCGACCGGTTCAGCAAGCGCGTACGCAGATGAGCTTCGAGTTCCGAGACCGCGCGGGACATCGCACCGGTCGTCGAATTGAGCGACTGCGCGGCGGCGGTAAAACTACCGGCTTCGACCACGCGCACGAACACTCGCATATTTTGTAGCGTATCCATCGATCCTTCTATTTCACGGCAGAGGCCGTATTGTCCGCCTGTCTCGCTAGCTCATTGTTGTTCGTTCTGGAAGGGACGTTCCGCGCCCGTCCCATTAATGCGGGCAGCGCATGCTCCTACAATCGGCGCCTTGCCTGCCGGTGTGCGCAGCGTTCATCACCGGTGCTTCTTTCAGCGACAAACCGGGACGCGTTGCCTCCTCATGAAACGCCAACTTGCGATCAAGCCGACGGCGGATTCCCGCCGACAGTGGAACGTCATGGTGCCGACGCTCGGTCCGGCCGTCCGCGACTGGGCGAATAGCGACGGTCTGATCTGGCTGCATCTGCTGAAAACGGTCACTGCGGGCCTGCTGGCGCTGGGTTTTGCAATGGTGCTGGATCTCCAGCAGCCGCGAATCGCGATGACCACGGTGTTCGTGCTGATGCAGCCGTTCAGCGGCATGGTGCTCGCCAAGAGTTTCTACCGGATTCTCGGAACCGCGATGGGTATGGTCGCGGCCCTGGTGCTCGGCGCGCTGTTCGTCCAGCAGCCCGAGTTGTACATGCTCAGCATGATCGGCTGGGTAAGCGCCTGTATCGCGGCAGCGGTCCGGTATCGGCATTTCAGATGGTACGGTTTTGTGCTGGCAGGTTATACCGCCGCGCTGATCGGTATTCCGAACGTCACGGCGCCTCACGACCTGTTTCTGGCGGCGCTCACGCGTGCCGCGGAGGTGGCGGTCGGCATTGTGTGCTCGAGCGCGGTCAGCGCGCTGATCGTGCCGCAGCGTTCCAGCCTT
Organism: Paraburkholderia sp.; assembly: GCF_035656215.1. Classification (GTDB taxonomy): domain Bacteria; phylum Pseudomonadota; class Gammaproteobacteria; order Burkholderiales; family Burkholderiaceae; genus Paraburkholderia. Next base: position 14,922 of record NZ_DASRSY010000018.1, on the reverse strand, counting down.
GCGTTGCGGCGCGCGCTCCAGATTCGATATACAAATTTTACTGCGTTCGCCGCCGACGTGTTGGGTCGCGGAATCGAGCGTGGTCAGTTCGAACGGCACTTTGCGGACCTCGTCGATGAGATCGTCGGCTTCGAAGCCACACGAACATTTGCTGCCTTCGAAGATCCGACCATGCGTTCGCGCAGCCAGCATCTCGGCCGTCTGAACGGCGAATTCATGGATGCATGCGCGCGGCTGCATGCGCTGCATCAGTTGCTCAAACGGCTGCGCGTGAGCGGTCCGAGCCAGATGGTCGACGCCATCACGCCGTACTTCCGCGAACTGTCGGCGCTGCTGGCGTCAACCCACGACGCCAATGCCGATGCATCGCGCGTGGCCGCCGGTTTACGGCTCTTTCAGGCGAGCTTGCCAAGGCGCGTGCGCGAAACGAGACGGCCGCTGGCAGCCGCTCCCGCTGACTCGCTAGCGGACTTCGATACGGCCGTAGAACTGCTATATCGATTTGTCGGCGAATGGATCCGTTACTCCGAGACTTACGCGTCTTTGGCGCGGCGCAAGCCGGGAGTCCAGCAGCGCACCGCCGGCCGCTACGTGAGCAAGACGAACGGCTTTGTGGTCGCGTTCACCTTTGCCAGGTCGGCGGCGGTCATGGCGATCGTCGGCTGGTTCTGGATCGCCACCGACTGGCCCAGCGGTGGTCTGGCCGTGATCGGCGCGGCGCTGGTCTGTGCGTTGACGTCGACCGCACCGAACGCATCGAAAATGGCCGTTCAGATGGCAGTCGGCGCCGTGCTGGCGACCACGGCCGGCTACCTTTTCTCGTGCTACGTGTATCCGAACATCGACGGCTTCCCGCTGCTTTGCGCGATGCTCGCCCCGGTGCTTGCACTCGGCGCCTTCATCGCGTCACGCAAGCTCTCTGCAGGGTATGGCATCGGTTTTTCGGTGTTCTTCTGCCTGCTCGCCGGACCGGACAACGTCGTCACGTATGCGCCCGGTCTGCTGATTAACAATGGCATAGCGATTACGGCATCGCTTTTGCTGGCGGCGATCGTTTTCGCGGTGGTTCTTCCCGCGAATATGCCGTGGCTCACCGAGAGAATCAAAGGTGATTTGCGCGCGCAAGTCGTGTCTGCTTGCAAAGAGGAATTGCCCGGACTAAATCAGCGCTTTCAGTCGAGTACACACGATCTGACCTCGCAGTTGCGCATGCTGTTGACGCGGCGTTCCCGACGCCGCCGTGATGCCTTGCGTTGGACGCTCGCCACCCTCGAAGTAGGGCATGCCGTGATCGATCTGCGCAATGAAGCGGCACGTGCCGGCTATGCGCAAGCCCTTCATTCGCGCTGGAGTAGCAGCCTCACGCAGACTTGTGGCGACCTCGCGCGGCTTTTCGCGCGGCCTGACGCGCGTGGCCTCGAGCGAGCGCTTATATCCGTGCGCTCGGCCACGTGGATCGCGCAGGACGTACTGGAAGCCGTCCATCCCGACCGCGACAAGCGGCGCGACCTGCAGCGCATCCGGAGCTGTCTGCACTTCATCCGCACAGCGTTGCTCGACAAAGACGCGCCTTTCAATGCGCGTTGACCCATGCGCGTTCGATCGAGTGTGTGCCTCGATCCTTCTGCCAAATGGAAAGATCACTTCCGTCCAGCCCTGTTTATCTGCGTAGGTGGCAGTCATATAGTTTCATCACTGCCCCCGCAGTCCCCCACGGGGACTTCCTACGGAGCGGAACCGTAAGTACTGGAGAACGAAATGAATGTGTTGAAGGTTGCCCTGATTGCCTGCTCTTTGTCCGCTGCTGTCGCTCACGCACAAACGGCGCCGGGCGCCCAGGAACAACAGGTCGCGCAAGCGAGTGCAGCGCGCGCCGATAGCGTCGCCGCGCAAAACCGCATCGCTGTACCGAAGGCCAAAACTGAAGAGTGCGTCGGGCCTGTGAGCTTCTGCAATATCTACTTCGGCAGCTAAACAACGCCACGCGTAACTTCTGCCGTACCTGTAAGACCCGTCGCGGGACTTTTGCACGCGACGAAACGCCTGGCCGCGACGCCGTCCCATCGAGACGTCGCGGCTGGTGCGACAATCTGGCTACTGAGCGAAGCACACCGCAGACGTGCGCACCAGTAGACTGGGCGGTTGACTATGGAGAGACTCAGTTTCATGTACCAAGACAGGATTCGTTGTGCCACGCTGCGCGGAAAGATCACTTCAGCCGCCGAGGCGGCGCTTCTGATTCACGACGGCATGCGCGTCGGCGCTAGCGGCTTTACGCGCGCGGGCGACGCCAAAGCTGTCCCTGTCGCACTTGCCGAGCGGGTCCGTCAGGAAGGCAAGCCGCTAAAAATCACGTTGATGACCGGGGCATCGCTCGGTCATGACGTGGACCGCATGCTTACCGAGGCGCATGTGTTGGCGCGCCGTTTGCCGTTTCAAGTGGATAAGACTCTTCGCGATGCAATCAACCGCGGCGAAGTGATGTTCGTCGATCAGCACCTGTCCGAAACGGTCGAGATGCTGCGCGCAAATCAGCTCGGCAAACTCGATATCGCCATTATCGAAGCTGCCGCGATCACTGAGACCGGCGGTATTGTGCCGACCACGTCGGTCGGCAACTCGGCCAGCTTCGCGATCCTCGCCGACAAGGTCATCGTTGAAATTAATCTTGCCCAGCCGCTTGCTTTGGAGGGGCTGCACGACATCTGGATTCCGGGCCGCAGACCGAACCGCGAACCGCTGCCGATCGTGCGTCCGAAAGACCGCGTCGGCACGCAAGCCATCGAGATCCCGCTCGAGAAAATCGCTGCGATTGTAATCACCGACAAGGCGGACAGCCCGTCCACGGTACTGCCCGCGGATGCGGAAACTGAACTGATCGCGCGCCATTTGATAGAGTTTTTCCAGCACGAAGTGTCGCGGGGGCGCATGCCCCGGCACTTGCCGCCATTACAGGCGGGCATCGGCACGATTGCCAATGCGGTGCTGGCCGGCTTTGTCGATTCGCCTTTCGAGGCCTTCGAAATTTATTCAGAAGTGCTTCAGGATTCGACCTTCGACCTGATGGATGCCGGCAAGGTGACGTTCGCCTCGGGTGCGTCGATCACGTTGTCGGCCGCGCGTCAGGCGCAAGTATTCGGCGAACTCGAGCGCTATCGCGATCGCCTGGTGCTGCGTCCGCAAGAAGTCAGCAACCATCCCGAAGTGATTCGCCGGCTCGGTCTGATCGCGCTGAATACCGCATTGGAGTTCGACATTTACGGCAACGTGAATTCCACGCACGTGGGCGGCACACACATGATGAACGGCATTGGCGGCTCGGGCGATTTCGCGCGCAATGCGTCATGCGCGATCTTTGCGACGAAGTCGATGGCGAAGGGCGGCCGCATTTCGAGTGTCGTGCCCATGGTCCCACACTGCGATCACAATGAACACGATGTGGACGTAGTCGTGACGGAACAGGGCCTCGCGGATCTACGCGGACTGGCGCCGAGAGAACGCGCTACGCTGATCATTGAGAAGTGCGTGCACCCGCTCTATCGCGATCTGCTTCGCGACTACTATCGGGACTCCTTGCAATGGGGTGGGCAAACGCCGCATCGGTTGGACCAGGCTTTCGCCTGGCATACGCGGCTGCGTGACATCGGCTCGATGTTGCCGGCAGTAGAGGGGCTTCTCTAAACACCAGGTAAAGCCGGCGTCAGGTGGCATTCGCCCCTGACGCCGTAAGACATCAGGTGCAACGCTCAGGTACCGCGTCGGATGAGCCGGATAAGAAACAGCAGAATGACGGCGCCGATCACAGCGGTGATGATCGAACCGATCCAGCCGCCGCCGAGCGAAATGTGCAACACACCGGCAAGCCAGCCGCCGATGAACGCGCCGACAATCCCGACAATGATGTCGACGATCAGGCCAAAGCCGCCGCCCTTGACGAGCACGCCAGCCAGCCAGCCGGCGATCGCGCCGATGATGAGCCATGCAATGATGCCGTGTTCCATAATCGAGACTCCATAGTTGAGTGTGAAAAATTCACGGTGACAGAGCTTAGTCGAAGGTTATGGGACAGTCCATATTCAGGACGGGGAATTAACATTGTCTAAATCTATTGCAGGCTAAGTGTAGACGATGCGCGCAAATATGGGGAGCTTACACATGTTGAGTCACTCCGGCGTCGGCTCCGCTTCTCTGGCCGTCCAGCTGACGCTCGATACGCTCTTTTCCATACTGATGCGGCTCGCCATCTGTTCGAGCTTCGACTGATCTTTCGGATGCAGCTTTAATGTTGCCGTAACGCGGATGCGTCCGGCATCGCCTTCGACGTCTTCGCTCGTCAGGCTCTGGAAGGACAGCGGCGCCGAATACATCGAGTTGGATACCACGGTACGAATGTGAATCTCATCAGCCTCCCGGCATACGATCGTCAGCACATACTCCCGCACCAGATCGGCGTTCGAAACGGGCGTCGCGTTGATAGTACGGCTCACTTCACGCAGCACGGTATTGGTCAGCAGTACGACCGCGGTGCCTGCGAGCGCCGGTCCGTAGTGACCCGCACCGCACAATACGCCGACCGCCGCCGAGCACCATAAGGTCGCGGCGGTGTTGATCCCCTGAATGGAGCCCTTGTCGCGCATGATCACCCCGCCGCCGAGAAAACCGACGCCGGATACGACATACGCGGCAATCTGCGTGATGCCGGCTGTGCCGTTGCCGGTCAGCACGCCGAGCGTGACGAACAGGCACGCGCCGCTGGCGACCAGTGTGATGGTACGCAGGCCGGCGTTGCGCTGGCGCATCTGCCGTTCGAGGCCGATCGCGACGCCGCAGCTAAAGGCGGCAAAGAGCCGCCAGACGAATTCAATTGTCATTGGTAAGAAAGGTTGAGGCGCGTGTTCGCACAGTGTGAACCTTACGCATGACAGCCGCACGTAATCCAAACGTGGAACGTGGTTGTGGTCAGCCGTGACGAGGCAAGCGAGCTAAGGCTCGCGCGCTAAAAGTCATGGAGTATCGGCAAGGCATCGAGCCATGCAGCGCTCCACTGGCAGTACGAGGGTATAAACGACGTGCACCGTCGGGCCCGAAGGCAAGACGGCGACAGGCAAAGGCTGGCGCGGAAATCTTGCCGATCAGGCGATCGGGCGAATCGAAGCTCGACTGGTACTACAGCTACTGTCCAAGATCGTGATTCCGGTTAAATGAATTGGGCGAATTTTAGGCAGCTCTGCAAAGTTAAGTCAAGCTGGGATAAAGCAGAGCGGTGAAACGAGTTGTGAGATGCCAGCGGAATTTTCCACGATAAGCTCAGAATTTTCCCCGCATAAATACGGACTCCGAATATTGACGCTATCCATCCCGGAAAACACACTGTTTGCACACTTCGAAACACGTCGTGAATTTTTGGCTCTCAATCGGCGCTTCACTCTCACGGTTTTGTCCAGAAATTTTTCGGTTGTCCTTGCGCCAAGCCAGGCGTATCTGATCCGCACGACATCGTCTCTTTTCCGCTGTTCATCCCAATTGAGGAAAGTATGAAAGATAAAGCTCTTGGCATCATTGCCGGTGCATTGATTGCCGCTGCTCCGCTCGTGTCGTTCGCCGCTGGTTTGCCGGCGCCGTTTGAAGGCAGCAGCACGCTGCAGGCAGATGGTGTCGTGAAGTCGGTCGACCAGGCTAAGCATTCGGTGACCGTGCTGGACGCACAGGGCGGCGAAGCTTCGTTCAATATCACCGATACGAGCAACCTGGCGCAGATCAAGCAGGGTGGCAAAGTCCACATCCGCATGATGCGCACCGCCATGATCAGCGTTACGCGTGGTGCCGACGGCCACGGCACGGCTGCTCAACCGGTAGAGCAGAACACTGCGCAGAACCTGACCGCCGAAGTTCAGACCATCGACCACGCGTCCGGCATCATGGCTTTGAAAGGCCCGAATGGCGCAGTGTTTCATATCCAGGGGCGCGAGCCGGCAAAGGTCGCCGGCGTGACGCCGGGTATGCAAGTGTCGGTGGCGTACGCACCGCAGGTCAGCGTGGCTGTGGCGCCCGCGCAGTAACCCAGATTAGCTGAAGTGGCGCGCGAGCGCCGGAGCGCGGATGTCCTTTGCGGATGTCCGCGTTTTTTTTCTGCGCGATCCAGTATGACTTCCGCGCAGTGATACTTGATGCCTGGGCGTCGGGTTCGGCGCTTCAGTCGGGCTCGCCGGGCACGAGGCGCAGTCGCGTGATCTCAGAGGGCGCCCCCAGGCGCTTCGGCGGTCCCCAATAGCCGGTGCCGCGACTCGTGTAGACCCACAGGCCGTTCAGCCGTGCGAGACCGGCCGTGAACGGCTGCTGGAAACGCACAAAGAAATTCCACGGGAAAAACTGGCCACCGTGCGTGTGGCCGGATAGCTGCAGCGTGAAACCGGCTGCCGCGGCTGCTTCGGCAGAGCGCGGCTGGTGCGCGAGCAGTACTTTGATCAACACGTCGCCCGGCGCGCCGGCGAGAGCCGCCACCGGGTCGCTGCGGTGCAACGGGTCATGATGGCCTGCCGAGTAATCAGTCACTCCGGCGATCACGGCACGCGCGCCGTCGTGTTCCACGATCACATGCTCATTAAGCAGAACGGTCAGCCCCAAGCGCCGGAATTCGTCGATCCAGGCGTTCGCGCCGGCGTAATACTCGTGGTTGCCGGTCACAAGGAACGCGCCGTGACGCGCACTGAGTCGCGACAGGGGTTGCGTGTGTTTGGTCAGTTGCGGCACGCTGCCGTCGACCACGTCGCCGGTAACGGCAATCAGATCCGGCTTCAGACGATTCACCGCGTCGACGATCGCGTCCACATAACGGCCTTTGATGGTCGGACCGACGTGGATATCGCTGATCTGAACGATCGTGAAGCCGTCGAGTGCTGCCGGCAAATCGTCGATCGGCACTTCGATCGTTACTACCCTGGCGCGGCGCCGTGCGTTGAACAGACCGACGAGTGTCGAGAGCAACGCAAGCAACGGCACCGCTGCTGCCGTGCCGATGCGCCAGTGCGCGATTGCAATCGTGTTTGGCCAGATTGCATCGACGGTGAGCAGCGACGCGAGAGCCAGGTCACGCGCGAATGTCAGAACCAGTAACGATGAGAAGAACCCCATCGCCAGCAAGCCCACCCAGGCGAGCCGGTCGCCGAGCGGCTGTTGTTTGATGGTGCGCGCCAGCATGCCGAGCGGTATCAGAAAGATCGACAGCACCAGCCACAACCCGCACAGCCAACGGCCCGTGGCACTGACCGGCATGTCGGGAATCAACCGAAATCCGACGTAGATATGCAGCAGGATGCCAATCAGAATGATTCGAACAAGAAACGATGAGCGGCGCATAGAGAGGATAGAGGCGGGAAGGGGCCGATACGAGCGGAAGATCGGCGGCGGCTCGCCAACCGCGACCATGAAAAAAAAGCGGACGAGCCGGATCATTCTACCGAGATGTGCAACCCCTTGCCGACGGCACCGTATTTGCTCCCAAGGGGCGGCCGAACACGTTCACGTTTGACGCGGCAGGCAGGTGTCGCACCGCAGCAATTTAGCTGATCACGCACCGCCTGTCTGAACAGCTGCCGCACGCTAATTAAATGGGCTTTGAATTGTGTCGCGCGTAGACTATTCTCAAATAGAACGGGCTTGTCTCAGGGCCATCGCGGCCCGGTGATGGTTCGTTTTATCGTCGGTTGAGGGCGAGGCAGGAGACGCATCATGAAACTGCTTGGATCAGGCAATCACGTACGCGGCGCACTTCATGGGCATCACGTCGGACGAGAGGGCAGCCACGTCATGCTGCCGCTGGTGGGCATATCGTTGATGGCGCTCGCCTTGTACTTCGGCGTGCGCGATATCGACTTCTCCGAGCTGGGCAAAAACGCGTTATTCGACGTGGTGATGCTAAGCGTTGCGCTCGGCATCGCGGGACTGTTCGGCGTCGTCGGCGCGTGGTTGCGTTCCAATGGCGACGACGCCGACGAAGGCTTCTGCTTCATCGGTGCGTTGATCGGCGCAGTGGTGTTTTACGTAGCGCTCTTCAGATAAACGCACCGGCGGCCAAAGACCGGTCAGACGATCCGGGCGGCTTCGTCGAAGGAGAAGCGCGGGCTGCGCGCGAACAGCTTTGACGGATCACCGTAGCCCAGATTGATCAGGAAGTTCGACTTCACGGTCGTGCCGGCGAAGAACGCCTCGTCGACTTTGGCTGCGTCGAACCCCGACATCGCACCCGTGTCCAGACCGAGCGCACGGGCTGCGAGAATCAGATAGCCGCCTTGCAGCGTCGAATTGCGAAATGCCGTATCCGCGATCGCCTTGTTGTTGCCGGCGAACCAGCTGCGCGCGTCGGCATGCGGAAACAGTTTCGGCAGATGCTCGTAAAACTCCAGGTCCATGCCGACGATTACCGTGACCGGCGCCGCCATCGTCTTCTCGAGATTGCCCGGCGATAGGGCCGGACGCAGCTTCTCTTTGCCTTCGGGCGTTTTCACATACACGAAGCGGCCGGGGCTCGAATTGGCCGAGGTCGGCCCGAGCAGCACGAGCTCGGTGAGTTGTTTGAGCACGGCGTCGTCGACCGGTTTGGTCTGCCAGCCGTTATGTGTGCGCGCTTCGCGAAAGAGCTGGTCGAGAGCCTGATCGGAAAGAGTCATGGTGGTAGTCCGTTGAAGTAGCGGGGTGAACAAAGCGGATGACAGCGCAAGCCGCTAGCGTGAGCGTCGTCGTCGTTGCCGCCATAATAGCCAAGGTTCTCACTCGCGCACGTATCGCGTGCGCAATCGCATTCAGGCAATCTCATGGCGGACCTTTTCGATGACCTTCCAGCGCCCGACGTGGACTGGTATCCCGAGTGGCTCACGCCCGAGGTCGCGGCGGGCGCTTTAACGCAACTCATCGACGAAGTGGAGTGGCGTCAGGACATGATGGGCACACCTGCCGGCCGCGTGCCGTTGCCGCGGCTGACTGCCTGGCAGGGCGAGCCGGACGCGGTCTACGTCTACTCCGGAATTCGCAACGTGCCGCAATCGTGGACTCCTACCGTTGCCGGCCTGCGGACCGCTGCGGAGGCAGCCTGCAACGCGCACTTTAACAGCGTGCTGATCAATCGATACCGTAGCGGCACCGACAGCATGGGGTGGCACGCGGACCGCGAGCCGGAGCTTGGCGCCCAGCCAGTGATTGCATCGATCAGCCTGGGCGTCGCGCGCACGTTCGACTTGCGGCACAACGGGACCGGCGTTGTGCAGTCGTTTTCGCTGAAGGGCGGCAGCTTGCTGGTGATGAGGGGCGACACGCAGGCTAACTGGCGGCATCGCGTGCCGAAGGAGCCGCGCGTGGCCGGAGAGCGAATCAATCTGACGTTTCGTTGGGTGACGCACGCATAAAAAGCATCCCCCACGCCACGCTCCAGCGCCGCCATGCCCGAGCGGCCCCGCAGCACTGCCCGCGTCCATGCCACAGCCGATACCGCCTGCTATACCGAAATTGGTATCGCCTGCGCGAATCATGTGATTGGACGGTTAACGCCCCAGACACTACGCTACAGCACGATCCACGCACCATGAGGGCCGCAAACGCTGGGCGGGTTCGATGGATCGCCTACACAACAACGATCAGGAGACAGTCATGGCGAATACACGACGCGCCACATGTCGTGCGTTGGGCGCACTCGCGCTTTGCTCGAGCATCGGTGCGCTGGCGCTGACAACGCCGGGCGCTTACGCGCAGGACAAACAGATCACGCTTGGTTTCGCGCAGGTCGGTGCGGAAAGCGCATGGCGAACCGCCAACACCGAGTCGGTGAAGTCCGCGGCGACGGACGCGAAGATCAAGCTCAAATTCTCCGACGCCCAGCAAAAGCAGGAAAACCAGATCAAGGCGATCCGCTCATACATTGCGCAGAAAGTCGACGTGATCGCGTTCTCTCCGGTCGTCGAATCCGGCTGGGAGCCGGTACTGCGCGAAGCGAAAGCCGCAAAAATTCCAGTGATCCTGACCGACCGCAATATCGACGTGAAGGACACGTCTCTATACGTGACGATGATCGGCTCGGACTTCATGGAAGAGGGCCGGCGCGGCGGTCATTGGCTCGCAGATCACTATAAAAACGACCCGGGTCCGATCAACATCGCCGAACTTCAGGGAACGGTCGGCTCGGCGCCTGCCAACGACCGGCATTCCGGCCTGATCGAAGTGATCAAAAGCGATCCCAAATTCAAGATCATTGCATCGCAAAGCGGCGACTTCACGCTTGCCGGTGGCAAGCAGGTGATGGAAGCATTTATAAAAACTTATGGAAATAAAATAAATGTAGTTTATGCGCATAACGACGATATGGCGCTTGGCGCCATCCAGGCGATGGAAGAGGCCGGCATGCATCCGGGCAAGGACATCACCGTCGTTTCGTTCGATGCGACCAAGGGCGGCTTCCAGGCAATGGCCGCAGGCAAAATGAATGTCGATGTGGAGTGCAGCCCGTTGCTGGGGCCGCAACTGATGTCGGCGGTCAAGGACGTGGTGGCCGGCAAGCCGCTGCCCAAGCGCATTCTGACGGAAGAGACGGTCTTCCCGATGAGCGTCGCGGCGCAGACTCTGCCGACGCGCAAGTATTGACGTGGACAGTATCGGGGCAAAGTACGGATGGCTAACTGATTAGCTATCCGTACGATAGACGCAGGACACAAGCGAAGTACGGACAGATAGCAGAGTTTCTCCAGCGGTGCCTGACCGCCTTGCTGCTTCGGCAGCGGGCGGTCTCTTTTCCGCCGAACAGGCCGGGTCCCACTTGCCCCACCTGTACCCACCCGACCCACGCAGCGTCGCTCGAGCGAGGTCTATGACGCATCCCGCATCGGAACCCAATCCGCCGGCCACGAAAGTCATTACAGGCGACGCTTGCTTAGACGTCGCCTCGAATGCCCGCGAGCCTATTCTGGCCACCGCCGGTGTCAGCAAGACATTTCCGGGCGTGAAAGCGCTACAGCGAGTCGACTTCTGCCTGTATCCCGGCGAGATTCACACCCTGATGGGGCAGAACGGCGCCGGAAAATCCACTCTGATCAATGTGCTGACGGGCGTAGTCGCGCCTGACGCCGGCACGATTCGTCTGGGTGGCGCGATCGTGGCGTTTGCTTCGCCGCAGGAGGCCGAGGCCGCTGGCGTGCGCACGCTGTACCAGGAAGTGAACCTATGCCCGAACCTGTCGGTGGCGGAGAACATCTTTGCGGGCCGGCAGCCCAAGCGTTTCGGCGCGATCGATTGGCCCGACATCAAGCGCCGCGCGCAGGCGGCGCTTCTTCGTCTCGACGTGACGCTCGACGTCACCCGATCGCTCGACGCCTATCCGATCGCTGTGCAGCAGATGGTGGCGATCGCCAGAGCGCTTTCGGTCGACGCACGCGTGCTGATCCTCGACGAGCCGACCTCCAGCCTCGATGACAGCGAAGTCGCGCAGCTTTTCAAAATACTTCGACATCTTAAGCAATCTGGCATCGCCATTCTGTTTGTCACACATTTTATCGAGCAAACCTACGCCATCTCCGATCGCATCACGGTGATGCGTAACGGCGAGCGCGAAGGAGAATACCTCGCACGGGATCTGCCGGCCGACCAACTGGTCGCGAAGATGGTCGGTCACGAGCGCATGAGCGCGCGCTTGCGCGAAGCGGCACATGAAGGGCACGTTGCCCACGAAGGGCCCCAGAGCAAGGAAGCTGTTCAGCCGTTCGTCGAACTGCGTGGCGTCGGACGGCGCGGCACACTGCAGCCGATCGACCTCGACGTGCAGCCGGGGCAAATCCTCGGCCTTGCCGGTCTCCTGGGCTCTGGCCGCACGGAGACGGCGCGGCTGTTGTTCGGGGCGGACCGCGCTGACAGCGGCACGATCCTGATCAATGGCCGGCCCGTGCGGCTGCGTTCGCCACGGGACGCAGTGCGTCACGGTATCGGTTACTGCGCGGAGGATCGCAAGAAAGAGGGCATCGTCGCCGAACTGTCGATCCGCGAGAACATTCTGCTGGCGTTGCAGGCGCGGCGAGGCTGGTGGCGAAAGATCAAACGGAATCGTGCGCATGAAATCGCGGACATGTGGATCGAGCGTCTTGGCATCAAAGCGACTGACGCCGAACAGCCAATCGGGCTGCTCTCCGGCGGCAATCAGCAGAAAGCGCTGCTCGCACGCTGGCTCGCCACTGACCCCAAGCTGCTGATTCTCGACGAACCCACGCGCGGCATCGACGTCGCCGCGAAGTTCGACATCATGGACCGCTTGCTGGCGCTGTGCGCGAACGGTCTGAGCATCCTGTTCATTTCGTCGGAGATCAGCGAGGTGCTGCGCGTCAGCCATCGCGTGGCCGTGCTGCGCGACCGCCGCAAGATCGCTGAAGTGGCCGGCAAAGCATCGAACGAAGACAACATTTATCGACTCATCGCGGGGAGCGGCGAATGAAGCTATCGAACTGGTTCGTGCGCGATGGCGCGGAACGTCCGTTGATCTGGCCGTGCGTCACACTGGTGCTGTTGTGCGGCCTGAACCTCTGGGTGAATCCGCATTTCCTGTCGTTGCGGATGCTCGACGGCCACTTGTTCGGCGCGCCGATCGACGTATTGAATCGCGCGGCGCCGCTGGTGCTGGTCGCTACCGGCATGACGCTTGTGATCGCGACACGCGGTATCGATATCTCGGTTGGCGCGGTAGTGGCGATTGCCGGGGCCGCCGCGGCCACGATACTCACAACGCAAGCCGAACCGAGTGCTGGATTGATCGCGCAGGCCCTGATAGCGGCGTTGATCGCCGGCGTGTTGAGCGGCATGTGGAACGGGCTGCTGGTGTCGTTCGTCGGCATGCAGCCGATCATCGCAACGTTGATCCTGATGGTCGCCGGCCGTGGCATTGCGCAATTGCTGACGGCGGGGCAGATCATACCAATCGGCGCACCCGGCTATCTGTTCGTCGGCGGCGGTTACTGGCTTGGCGTGCCGTGCTCTGTGTGGATCGCGAGCGTAGCCGTACTAGCCACCGCGGCGCTCGTCGAAGGCACCGCGCTCGGGCTCTTCATTCGTGCGATCGGCGTCAATCCGGTGGCGACGCGTCTCGTCGGCCTGCGCTCAAAAGCATTGGTATTCGCGGTGTACGGATTCTCGGGATTGACCGCCGCGATGGCGGGGATCCTCATCAGCTCGAACGTGCGCAGCGCCGATGGCAATAACGCGGGTCTGCTGCTCGAACTTGACGCGATTCTGGCGGTGACGCTCGGCGGCACGTCGCTGCTCGGCGGCCGCTTCAGTCTCACTGGCACCGTGCTGGGCGCACTGATCATCCAGACGCTCACCTACACGACCTATTCGATCGGTGTGCCGCCGGAAGCGACGCTCGTCGTCAAGGCGGCCGTGGTACTCGCGGTGAGTGTGATCCAGTCGCCCTCGGCGCGCGCGCTCGCCATGTCGCTCTTCACGCAGCGCGGGGTGGCGCGATGAGACGGCTCCTCGACGCCTGGGCCCATATCGTCGATCCGCGCACGCTGCCGATCGCCGTCACCATCCTGTTGTTCTGCGCGCTGTTCGGTTTCGGCTCGGTGATGTACACCGGCTTTTTCTCGTGGCAAGTGCTGCTCGATCTGCTGGTCGACAACGCTTTCCTGCTGATCGTCGCAATCGGTATGACGTTTGTGATCGTGTCCGGCGGGATCGATCTGTCGGTGGGCTCGGTGGTGGCGCTGACCACTATCGTCGAAGCGGTGCTGTCCGAACACATGCATCTGTCGGTCTGGCTGATCGTGCCGATCGTGTTGCTAATGGGCGCGGTGTTCGGCGCAGTACAGGGTGCGCTGATTCACTTTTTCCGCTTGCAGGCGTTCATCGTCACGCTGGCCGGCATGTTTTTCGCACGCGGCTTGTGCTTTCTGATCACGACACAGTCGATCACCATCAACGATCCGACCTTCCAGAAGATCTCCGCGTTTCGCTTCGATATCGGCGTGGGTTCGGTTACCGCCAATGTGTTGATTGCAATGATCACGCTTGTCGCGGCGATCTATGTCGCACATTTCACGCGCTTTGGACGCAACGTGTATGCGGTTGGTGGCAATCCACGCTCGGCGTTGCTGATGGGCTTGCCGGTCGGGCGGACGCGGATCGGCGTGTACGCGCTGAGCGGGTTCTGTTCGGCGCTCGGCGGTGCGGTGTTTACGTTCTATGTGCTATCGGGTTATGGCCTGCAAGGGCAGGGTATGGAACTCGATGCGATCGCGGCGACGGTAATCGGCGGAACCTTGCTGACGGGTGGCGTCGGCTATGTGATCGGCTCGCTGTTCGGCGTCGGCATTCTAGGCACGATCCAGACGTTGATTACCTTCGACGGCACGCTCAGTTCATGGTGGACCCGCATTGTGATCGGGGCGTTGCTGTGCGCGTTCTGCCTGCTGCAACGGCTGATCGAGCGGCATGCAAAATCGGCGCGACGTCCGGGTGGCACCGGCGCTGTCGTGACGCCAGGGCGCGTGCATGAGCACGGGCGGCGTGACGCAGCGGCGGCGTCCGATTCACATGCGATCGGACGTGCGCCGGAGCAGGCGTGATAGCGCGCGTGCGTGGGCTTACGACTTAAGCGCGGAGTTCTCGTCCCCGCGTTTCCGGCAACGTCAGTGCGGCGAGGATCACGACACCGTATGCCGCGGCGGCGAATACACCGATTGCGTGGCCGAGCGTCATGGTCTGCGAGACGTAGCCGATCAGGAACGGAAACGTCGCGCCGACCGCCCGCCCGAAGTTGTAGCAGAACCCCTGGCCTGCGCCGCGAATGCGTGTTGGAAACAACTCGGTGAGGAATGCGCCCATCCCCGAGAAAATGCCCGACGCGCAGAAGCCGAGCGGAAAACCGAGCACGAGCATCGCGAAGTTATCGAGTGGAAG
>NZ_DASRSY010000017.1:0-15717 GCF_035656215.1 Paraburkholderia sp. | reverse complement strand
GCCGATGACGAGCTGCCACCAACGGTTCGCCCAGAATACGCGTGCCGTGGCCTGCTGAGTGATATCGTCCATGAGCCTTGTCTCCACTATTTATTTAGTGCGGCCCGCAGTCACGCCGCACTGTATGCGTCTCACCTTATCGTTATGACCCGACCAGCCTTGCCATTCGGGAATATTTAGTATTTGCGTCTTTAATCCGTGTTCTTTAAAGAACCGCCCCACTTGAATTACCGTTTTCCGGTCGGTTCTTTATTCCGATCAATTAAACATCGGCACTCCATCAATCTTCCGCTGCTGCCCCCGCCGCGCCTCGCATTCACACGTTAACCCGAATACTGCAGCGGCAATTCCGCTTCTTATACAGACCCATGCTAGGGTCATTGCTGAATTACGAATAATTAAAGTTTGTTATTATGTTGATTCACTATTGCTTATACATCGGCCACGACGATGCGCAATGCCACTCTGCGGCAACTGAAGGTCTTTGAAACAGTGGCGCGCCACCTGAGCTTCTCGCGTGCCGCGGAAGAATTGCATCTGACGCAGCCCGCCGTTTCCACCCAGGTCCGGCAACTCGAGGAACACGCGGGGCTGCCGCTGTTCGAGCAGCTCGGCAAAAAAATCTATCTGACGCCGGCCGGCACCGAGATGCTTCACTACAGCCGCGCGATCATTCAGCAGTTCCACGAAGTCGACGAGGCGATGAGTCAGCTCAAGGGCGTCTCCGGCGGCAAGCTGAACGTCGCGGTGATCAGCGCAGGCGACTATTTCTTTCCACGCCTGCTGGCTGAATTCACACGGCGCTACTCCGGCGTCGTGCTCAATCTCGCCGTGCACAATCGCGAACAACTGTTGCATCAACTCGCGACCAACCAGACCGATCTCGCAGTGATGGTGCGCCCGCCGCACGAAACCGATGCAACCAACGAACCGTTCGCGCCGCACCCTTACGTGATCGTGGCGGCGCCCACGCATCCGCTCGCGCACAAGCGCAACATCAAGATGAGCCAGCTGGCGAACGAGGCCTTCATCGTGCGCGAGCGCGGCTCGGACACATGGAATTCGATGGAAGAAGGCTTCGCGGGCCGTCTCACCAATCTCAAGATCGCGATGGAGATCAAGAGCACCGAGACGATCAAGCAGGCCGTCATCGCCGGCATGGGGATCGCATTTCTTTCCGCGCACACGATCAGTCTCGAGTTGCAGCTCGGCCATCTGGTCGTGCTCGACGTCGAGAGCTTTCCGGTCATGCTCAACTGGTACGTCGTGCATAGGAAGAACAAACGCCTGCCGCCGGTTGCGGTTGCCTTCAAACGCTTCCTGATGGAAGAAGGTGCAAACCTCATCGAGAAAATCACGCGCGTGAAGGAATTGAGCGTCTATAAGCAGTAGGTTATGGAAAGCCAATAAAACTTTAATTATTGCAAATTGATCAGCATCCCTATCCTGCAAGTGAGTTCTCTTACTTGTCAGCCCAGGAGGCCGATCATGAGTCAAGCTTCGGTTGAGTCTCATACCAGCACGCGTACCGCACGCGCTGCCGTAGACAGTCCCGACGACGCCCATCTGAGCGCGTACAACGCCGCCTTCAGCGACCTTGGTCTGCGGTTCCGTTGGGACCAGGCCACGCTCGACGTGCTGAAGGAATTCAACAGTGAAGCGGCGCGCATCACTGCGTACATCGAGCGATTTCACGCGCATCTTCACCGGGCGTACGACGCCGAGTTTCTTGCCCAGATGATCCTGGGCACGAAGGCCAGGTACTACAGCGAATTCGCGGCAACCGGCGAATAACGGTTTCGGCGGGGCAATCCCGCTATTTGTTCTGCCTGCCACTCGTCGCGTCTGTCTATTCATCTTTGGCGGTACATGGCGCGATGAGTGGAACGTTGGCGGACAGACCCGCGTTTTTGTACGCCCATCTTCCCACTGACATGCCAGCCGCGGCGATGCCGGTATGCTGCCGCGCGCACCGTGCCTGGCGCGATCGTCTCACGCAGCGTCCATGCCTGTTCTTCGCCACCGTGCCATTCAATGCGCGCCAGCAGCCCGGGCCGCTCCAACCGCTCCAACGTTAGCGCGTGGTGACGGCGTCCGGCGAACGCGTGAACGTGTGAAGCGCGGTCGTTGGAGTACTCGTGGTTGATCATCAAATGCGTGCCCAGCGCTACGGCAAGCGCGCTCATCGCAAGCAGCGCAGCGAGTCCGAACGGCTGCGCATGTTCGGTGACGAAACCGTAGCCCAGCCATCCACACAGCAGCAGCGCCGACACATTGACGATGCCATGGCCCGGACGCGCCGCCGCGCTCAGGTCCAACGTGCCGCACAGTTTGCAGAATGCGATTGCAGATGTAGCGAAGAGCAGCGCGCCGATGAAGACCGCGGCATAGAGTTCGATGCGCTCGATACTCGCCTGCGCCGCCGCCGAAAGATAACGCACAAACCCGCACGCCATGACAGCAAGCCCCACGGCACTGCCAAGCAACGCGACGAGCCGCGGCCGTCGCGTCATACTGCTACCTCGCACGCAGCGGCCAACGTATTGCTTAACGTGCCGATCCCATCGATCGAGATCGTCACCGTCGCACCGTCCTTGATCGAGCCGACACCCACCGACGTGCCGCACGCGATCACATCGCCTGGCTCGAGCGTCATATCCTGTGAAATCAGACGCACCTGCTCGGCAGGCGAAAACACCATATCGGCAAGCGGATAATTCTGCCGTTCCACACCGTCGAGCATCGTCACGAGATGCGCCGCGCGCCAGTCGAAACCGGAGACAATCGAAGGTCCGATGCAGCAGAACGTATCGAAGCCCTTTGCACGGCACCATTGCGGGAAGTGCGGATTCTCGTTCAGCAGATCGGCGGCGGTCACGTCGTTGATGAGCGTGTAGCCGAAGATCGATTCAGCAGCCTCTTCAGCACTCGCATCGCGGCAGCGCCGCCCGATCACGATACCGAGTTCGCCTTCGTAGACGATCTTCCCCGCGTAACTGAGCGGCCGACGGATCGGCTCACCCGAGCCGATCACCGAACCTGCCGGCTTCAACAGAAATAGCGGATGCGCCGGCACAGGCTTGTCGAGCTTTGCCGCGAGCGCGTGATAGTTATTCCACAACGCGACGATCTTGCCAGGTGCACAAGGCGCAAGCGGCCTGAGTGCACGTGTCGACAACACCGCGCCGGTCGGTACCGGCTGATCGAAACTTTCGTACTCGTGCAGATAGCCGCCTTCCACCCGGCCGAACACGACGCCACCGTCGCTCGACATGAAACGCATCCACGTTTCCATACATCACTCCTTGAGCCTTCAGATTGAGCGCTCAGATTGCGCCGGCGGTCCGCAATGCGCTGATCTGTTCGGGCGAATAGCCGAGTTCCGCCATGACCTCGTCGGTATGCTCACCCAGCAGCGGCGAGCGTTTGACTTCGGTTGGGCTGTCCGACAGTTTGATAGGATTACCAACCGTCAGATACTTGCCGCGAGTCGGATGATCCACTTCGACAATCGTGCCGGTTTTACGCAGCGACGGCTCTTCGGCGATTTCCTTCATCGACAGGATCGGCCCGCAAGGGATGTCGTATTTATTGAGGATCTCCACGGCCTCGAACTTGGTCTTGGTCATGGTCCAGCGCTCGATCTCGGCAAAGATATCCTTCAGATGCGGCAAGCGCGCGGCAGGCGTTGCATAGTTCGGATCGGTGGCCCACTCTTCCTTGCCGATCACGTTGCAGATCTTCGCCCACACCGGTGCCTGCGTGATGAAGTAGATATATGCGTTGGGATCCGTCTCCCAGCCTTTGCACTTCAGAATCCAGCCTGGCTGACCGCCGCCCGAAGCATTCCCCGCGCGCGGCACCGCTTCACCGAACTTCCCGTTCGGATATTGCGGATACTCTTTCATCGTGCCGGTGCGGTCGAGTCGTTGCTGATCGCGCAGCTTCACGCGGCACAGATTGAGCACGCCGTCCTGCATTGCGGCGAGCACCTTCTGACCGCGCCCGGTGTGCGTGCGCTGATACAGCGCCGTGACAATGCCTAGTGCCAGATGCAGACCCGTGCCGCTGTCGCCGATCTGCGCGCCGGTCACCACGGGCGGACCATCGTCGAAACCGGTGGTCGAGGCCGCGCCGCCCGCGCATTGCGCGACGTTCTCATACACCTTGCAGTCCTCGTAGGGGCCAGGGCCGAAACCCTTCACCGACGCCACCACCATGCGCGGATTCAATTCCTGAATTCGCTCCCACGTGAAACCCATCCGGTCCAACGCGCCCGGTGCGAAATTCTCTACCAGCACGTCGCATTTCTGAATCAACGTCTCGAGAACCTGCTTGCCTTCCGGGTTCTTGGTGTCGATCGTGATCGAGCGCTTGTTGTGATTGAGCATCGTGAAGTACAGGCTGTCCACATCGGGAATATCGCGCAGTTGCTCACGCGTGATATCGCCCGCACCGGCCCGCTCCACCTTGATCACATCCGCACCGAACCACGCGAGCAACTGCGTGCAGGTCGGTCCCGATTGCACATGCGTGAAATCGAGAATGCGCACACCGTCGAGTGCTTTGCTCATTTCATTGTCTCCTTGAGGTCTACGCGTTTTACTTGTACCTGGTCTGATTCTTCGTGCCCGGCGCGTATTCGCGCGGGTCGACCCAGATCTTCACGATCGCCGGGCGGCCCGTGCGATGAATCGCTTCACGAGCGCGCTGCAATGCGCCGGCTATCTGCGTCGGGTCGCGCACTTCTTCACCGTGGCCGTCGTGCTGCCCGTGGCGGGATTCGGGGATGAAACCACTGCGAACATCGTCGTCTCCTGTGTCGATTGGAGTTAGCGCTTTAGCGCTTACTCCAATCCCATGCAAAGCTGTCGACCCGAGCTAAACGCTTACCTAGCCTGAGCTGCAGCGAAATGGCACCGCATACATCCACTCGATCCGAGGGGGAAAACACCGAGCTATCGCCTATTTCCAACTCGTTTGATATATCACATACCATATTTCATAAGCCGTCAAGTCGGGCTTATCCCGCACCGCAAGATGACAGCGACCGACCGGGGGTCGGCGAACGTCCATGGATATGGCTCGAAGAGCCGGCTGAACGCGGCATTGCGGGGACGATTCTGGCCGCGCAGCATTGAGCTATTGGCTTGCCAGCCTCGCCTGACACACACGAATCGGCAAAACAAAAGGGCCCGGGGTGATGACATCACCGCGGGCCCTTTTGTTCGTTACGCCAATCAGGCGCCTAAGCGGCCGTCAATCCAGAAAATCGCAATTCGCTTCGACAAACGCCGCTAGATCGAGCGAATGCTGGCGCGTGAGCCGCTCAGCCAGTTCGGTATCGCGCTTCTCCAGCGCCTCGATGATGCGCAGGTGGTCGACGATAGAACGTGACGCGCGATCGCTCTGCGAAATGGTCATGCGGCGAATCGCCCGCACGTGGATAAAGATGTTCTTGATCGTGTCGAGGATGATCTGCGACTTCGACAACTCGACGATCGCCTGATGAAATGCGATGTTGGCGTCGGAATACTCAGCGATGTGCTCGGCTGGCGTGGCGTCGCGAAAATTGTCGAACATGCGGCGCAGGCGGGCGATTTCCTTGTCCGTGGCGTGCAGCGTGGCAAGACGCGCCGCCATACTTTCGAGCGCGGCCCACATCTGGATCATTTCGACGATCTCGCGCTTGCTCTTTCGCACGATGTAGATGCCGCGCCGCGGCACCATGCGCAGAAAACCTTCCTGTTCGAGCAGCGTCATCGCCTCACGCACCGGCGTACGGCTCACGCCCAGCGATTCGCTCAGCACGCGCTCGTCGAGGCGGATTTCTTCGCGGGTCTGGTATATATCTGCGTCGGCAATGGCCTGGCGGAGCATTGCATACGCCTGATCGCGCAAGCTCGCGCTCGCGCCGATGGGTTGCAACGACAACGTCAAGGGTGTGGCCACTGCTTCAGTTTGAAGTTCTGACGACATTCATCGCCTCTTGTTGAACATGCGCACGATACGGCGCCGCCGCAACCTTTCCGCCTTCTTGCTCACCCAAGCCGATGAACCGGCCATGTTGCGCTGCGAGCTGCGCAACCGAATGCGGGATCCAGCGGGTCAACAGGACGGTGGCGGCAGAGCCTAAACCCACGACGGCAACGGTAAGCAGCGAGAGAGGAACAGATTCCATTTGTAGCTCCGAATGATTGAGTGAACAGAGGGCTCAATCATATGCTGCAATGCCGCAAAAATCAATATTCAATATGTAGTATATCAGTCAATGTTGTTTTTAGGATTACATGTTCAATCAAGGTAGCACGGGTAGCGCGCGGGTGGTTCCTCTGCTTCTGCAAACGGGCGAAGCTCCGTGTAAACGCGCAAAACGCGCGCTATTCGCGCAGTCGCGTTCGATGATCGCGCAATTTGTCCCCGATGCGGATTGTGGGAACCGCTCCTCATCATTAACCTTCGGGGAATCCTGTGATGAGCCCGCGGCGGCCACTGCCCTGCACCTGTCACGCACGTCCAGACAGCACCCCAGAATTCCAAGGAGACCCCGTCATGAGTTCCACCATCCCAAAGACGCCGAAAGCGGCCGTCGCTGACAACCGCACTGCGCGCAGCCAGGCACGCAAGGCGGCGCTTGGCAGCTTCGTCGGCGCCGTGGTCGACTGGTACGACTTTCTGCTGTACGGCATCGTCGCCGCGCTCGTCTTCAACGCCGAATTCTTCCCTAAAGTGAGCCCGGCGATGGGCACACTCGCCGCATTCGCAACCTTCGGCGTCGGCTTTCTGTTCCGGCCACTCGGCGGCTTTGTGTTCGGCCACTACGGCGACCGGCTTGGACGCAAGCGCATGCTGGTCCTCACGGTGATGATGATGGGCCTTTCCACCGCGGCAATCGGCCTGCTGCCTGCCTTCTCCAGCATCGGCTGGTGGGCGCCGGTGCTGCTCGTGACCTTGCGCGCGATCCAGGGTTTCGCGGTCGGCGGCGAATGGGGCGGCGCGGCCTTGATGGCGGTCGAAAGCGCGCCGGAGAAGAAGAAGGCGTTCTACAGCAGCGGCGTGCAGGTCGGCTATGGCGTGGGTCTCGTGCTCTCGACTGGCCTCGTTGCGATCATCAGCCGCTCGATGGACAACGCGTCATTCCTGAACTGGGGCTGGCGCCTGCCCTTCCTGTTCAGTGTGGTGCTGGTGCTGATCGCGCTGTGGATTCGCTCGAGCATGGAAGAATCGAAGGAGTTCGTCGAGAAGGTCGGCGAGCACGGTGAACGCAGCGTGCGGCTGCCGATCGTCGAGGCATTGCTGAAGCACCCCAAGGCTTTCCTGCTGATCATTGCGCTGCGGCTTGCCGAGTTGTTCACGATGTATATCGTGACGGCGTTCGCACTGAACTACTCGACCGCAAATCTGCATATGCCGCGCGAGTTCTTCCTCTCGATCGGCCTGCTGGTCGGCGCGGTAAGCTGCGTGACGATTCCTTGCTTCGCCTGGCTTGCGGACCGTTTCGGCCGCCAGCGTGTCTATATCATCGGCGCGCTGATCGGTATGTTCAGCGCGGTGCCGTTCTTCCTTGCGCTCGAAGCCCGCTCGACGGTGTGGATCGTGATCTTCGCCGTCATGCTCGCCAACGTCGCCCACGACATGGTCGTGAGCGTGCAGCAACCGATGTTCACCGAATTGTTCGGCACCGAGTACCGCTACAGTGGCGCGGGCGTCGGTTATCAGGTGGCGAGCGTGGTCGGCGGCGGCTTCACGCCGTTTATCGCGGTGGCGCTGGTCAGCTTTGCTGGCGGCTCCTGGCATCCGGTGGCGGCCTACCTGGCGATCGGCTGCCTGATCTCGGTGCTCGTAGCGGCCAAGATGAAGACCGGGCGCACGGTCGACTGACTCACCTCCGCTCCTTCCCCATTCCCACCTTCCTATCAATCCCGTCGGTCAGATTGCCCTGCGCTCGGTAGTCCATTCCGGACGTCCATGTCACGTTGCCGCAATTCGGCAAATTACGGTCGCATTTCACCAGGCTAATGCCTTATGCATTTATATCTCATATTGCAAAGGCCAAGTTCGCATCCTATCGTTCGTCGCAGCACGTTCCATATCAAAATCGCTCACGCTATATGAAATAAAAATACATATATCGCTGAAGCATGAACCTGCAATTTTTACGCCGCGACACTAAAGCATTGCGTATGAAACGCCGATAACAAAGCATTCGTCACACCGGAGACCGACCATGAGCAGTATCACCGAGCCGAGCGGGAATTCAGGCTCTGCCCCATTCTTTTCCAAACAGGCCACCGTTGCGAAACCGGGTTTTTCGCGCTGGATGGTTCCGCCCGCAGCGCTCGCCGTTCACCTTTGTATCGGTCAGGCGTATGCCTTCTCCGTGTTCAACGGTCCGCTGACCAAAGTCATCGGCATTACTCAATCCACTTCTGACGACTGGTCACTGACGTCGCTCGGCTGGATCTTTTCGCTGGCGATCGTGTTCCTGGGTTTGTCGGCGGCGTTTGCCGGCAAGTGGCTCGAACATGTCGGCCCGCGCCGCACGATGTTCACCGCCGCGTGCTGCTTCGGCGGCGGCTTCCTGGTCTCCGCGCTTGGCGTGCATCTGCATCAGATCGCGCTGCTCTATCTCGGCTATGGCGTGATCGGCGGAATCGGACTCGGCCTCGGTTACGTATCGCCAGTGTCGACGCTGATCCGCTGGTTCCCGGACCGCCGCGGCATGGCGACTGGCATGGCGATCATGGGCTTCGGCGGCGGCGCGATGATTGCCGCGCCTTTGTCGGTGGCGCTGATGAACCACTTCCGTAGCGCCACCAGCATCGGCGTGGCAGAGACGTTCGTGGTGCTCGGCATTGCGTACTTCATCTCGATGTCGATCGGCGCACTCGCGATTCGCGTGCCGCCGGCAGACTGGAAGCCCGCCGGCTGGACGCCGCCCGCGACCAACCAGAAGAAGATGATTTCGCGTAATCACGTGGACATCGATCAGGCGTTGAAGACGCCGCAGTTCTATCTGATCTGGCTGGTGTTGTTCCTGAACGTGACGGCTGGCATCGGCATTCTCGGCCAGGCCTCGGTGATGATCCAGGAGAGCTTCAAGGACACCGTGACGGCTGCCGCAGCGGCTGGTTTCGTCGGTCTGCTATCGCTGTTCAACATGGGTGGCCGTTTCGTATGGGCCTCGGCTTCGGACTGGATCGGCCGCAAGAACACCTACTTCATCTTCTTCGCGCTCGGCGCCGTGCTGTACTACCTCGTGCCCGGTTTCGCCGCATCCGGCCAGATCGCCCTGTTCGTGCTCGCGTACTGCGTGATCCTGTCGATGTACGGCGGCGGATTCGCGACGGTGCCCGCCTATCTCGCGGACATGTTCGGCACTGCGTTCGTTGGCGGCATTCACGGCCGCTTGCTGACCGCCTGGGCTTCGGCAGGTGTCGCGGGCCCTGTGCTGGTGAATTACATCCGTGCGTATGAAGTGGCGCACGGCGTGGCAAAGGCGGATGCCTACACGATGACGATCCACATCATGGTTGTGCTGCTCGTAATCGGCTTCGTCTGCAACCTGCTGGTCAAGCGTGTCGACGACAAGCACCACATGACTGACGCACAACTCGCCAAAGGCGCCTAAGGAGACTCGCATGTCGACCGTTCAAGCCATTCATCCGACCAACAAGGTCAAGCTCGCCGTCTTCTGGTTGTATGTGATGCTGCCGCTGGCATGGGGTGTAGTCAATACGCTCACGCAAGCGATGAAACTGTTCAAGTAAGTGTTGCACCACACCCCACACGTTCGAACGTGCGGGGTGTGAGAAAAGCTTGTCGACGCGCGCGAACTGCGCGCGCTCCTACCCTCCTTCTCCGACTACCACTGGTACGCCGCACCGGCGCCGACAGTCGTCGTGGCAGAACTGATGCCAGCCCCGAGCTTCACCTTGATGCTCTGTGTAACCCGCGCCGACAAACCGACCGCGACAGCCTGATAGCCCTTATAGCCGGCCGTCCCGACACCGATCGCGAGGTTCTGGTTCGCATCGACCTCCGGAACCATCGTCAACGCAATAGCCGACGCCGTGCCCGAATACGCATTGCGCGCGATTTCGTTCATGCCGCCCTGGAACTGCTGCATGTTCACGGCGTCGCCGGGCGCCTGCCCAGCCGCGACGTTCGTGATGCGGCGCGCGTTGTCGGTCGAACCGACCGAAACCGTGTTCGACTGATCGGCAACCGAACCCTCGCCAATCGCAATCGAGTTCGGCGCGCTCGCTTGCGCGCCGCCACCGATCGCCACCGTACCGTTGCCGATCGCCTGCGCCGCATTGCCTGAACTGTTGACGGCGACATATGAGCTGCCGGTGATCTGGGTATTCTTCACAGCCTGACCGAGGTCCCCGATCTGCTGATTGGTGTTCCAGAGTTGCGCGCCGGTCACCGCATCGCTGCTGGTAGCCGATATTTCACCGTCCTGCAGGTTGGTGAGCGTGACCTTTGGCGCATTGGCTGCCGTGCCGCCCAGCGTGACCTTGTTGTGCGCAGAACTGTCGTACTGGACAGCGTTCGCCACCGACCCACTGATGTTGCTGATCGTGGTTTGCAGTCCGGCAATATCGCTGGTGTTTTGCGTCACGCGGCCGTCCAGATTGCTGATCGCGCTGCCGACGTTGTTCACGACCGTGCCACCCACGCTGTACGACGGCGCCGTCACCGAGCCGTCCGGATTGACCGTCGAGCCGCCGCCAAGCGCCACCGCCGTGCTCGCCGCGTGCGCATAGAGTTGCGCCCCGTTGATCGCATCGGTACTGGCGGCATTGACCGCACCAGGCGCCACACCGGTGAGCACCCGGTTGCCTGCCGTGCCAGCTATGTTGATCAGACTGCCGTCCGTCGTCGCACCGACGTTGATGATGCGCGACACAGGATCTTGCGTGACGATGCCGATCCCGCCGGCCTCCATGTTTTGCTGCAAGGTGGTGAGGCCGGTGTCGAGCGAACCGAGCGCGTCGCCGACGGTGGTTTGCGTACCGCCCTGCATGTGATAGCTGGGACCGGTCAACGAACCGTCGGCATTGATCTGTGCGCCGCCGCCGAGCGCAGCCACGACCGGTTTGACCTGACCGACATTGACCGCGGACGTGTCCGTGGTGCCGGCCGCGATGCCTGTCAGTTCGCGTGCGCCGCCCGTGCCGGTGAAATCGACGCTGGCGCCGTCCAGGTCTTTGGCCACCGTGAGATTGCGCGACACCTGATCCTGCTGGACAAGGCCGATCTCGCCATTCGTGATCTGATTCGTGATGTTGCTCACGTCTCCTTCGATCGTTGTGGTGCGCGCGTCGAGGTTGGTGATCTGCGTGCTGTTATTCGTGACACGCTGATCGAGGTCAGTGATGCTGCCGGTGTTGGCGGCGATGTCGCTGGTGTTCTGCGCCACCACCTGGTTGGTCGCGAACAGTTGCGAACCGTTCACCGCGTCCAGACTGTCGGCCGCGAGCGCCCCGGCCTGTATGTTGGTGATCCGCACCGGGGTGCTGGCATTGCCCAGCGTCACCGTGTCATGCGATGTGGAGTCGTACTGCACTGCATCCGCACTAACCGTTACCGTGTTTGTCACCAAAGCGGATAAAGCCGCACCGACATCGTTGTAAGTCTGACCGCTGATCGTGTACGTTGGCTTCCTGATCGTGCCGTCAACATTGACGGTAGCTCCTCCTCCAATAGCCTCCATCGCGCCATTCAGTTGAGAAACGTTGACCACGTCGCTGCTCTGTGTGCCGGCAGCCACGTTGATGATTTGCCGATTCAGGCTTGAATTCCCAACCGACAGCGCATTGGCGCGATCTGCCTTTGAGCCGGCGCCGAGCGCAATCCCGCCGGCGGCGCTGGCCGAGGCACCAGAGCCGATGGCGATGGTTTTAGCCGCGCCGTCGGACGTCGAAGCATTGGTGCCAAGCGCAATAGAATCATCGCCAAACGCGCTTGCGTGTGCACCAAGACCGAGCGTATTGACGCCCTCTGCGGAAGCCATATAGCCGATCGCCACGCCGTTCATCGCGTCGCTACTGGTGGTCGCGCCTGCACCGATCACCGTAGCGTTCACTGCCAATGCAGCCGCCGCTGAACCGACTGCCGTCGTGCCGTCGAGACTCGCCAGTGTCTTTGCGCCAACCGCCAGAGCGTTGGCGCCATTCGACATCGCATTCGGGCCCAAAGCCATCGCGTTTAGCTTCGAATTATCTACCGACGTAGGCTCGCTACCATCGGTCAATGTTGTGCTTACAGCGATGTACTGATCGATGGAACCCGTCGCACCGACCGGCAGCGAAAACGTCAATGCACCCAACAACCCCGCGCCGGCAGCCACCAGCGCACCACATGCCGACGCGCCCTTCGCGCCACGGCTCTTCTGCACCTCGGACGCAGCGACGTACGTGCGGGTCGTTCTGTTCCAAACAGTCTTGTAGGTTTTATTCAACATTCCTCCCAGTCTTTTTATCAAAACTCAGTCACCAAGATTTTTCTTAAGACATCCTAAAGATTCAACTCAAACGCAGAGAAACTTAAGAATGCGCCGCGCTTTCACCTGGTCGACAAACGCGACGCCCCTAGTTTGCCGTCAGCGTTCAAGGCGGCGAATACGAAAACTCTTAAAAGCAATTTTTTAGCTTTAATAAGGACAAACGGCATACCCCGTTTAGGACGCAAAGTGCCAGATGTCTTAGATAAGCTGAGATATTTTTAGGCCGCGCCAAGACACGCTCTTAGCGTTTCTCAAGCCTTGAGGGCTGGCATTAAGCCTACGACTTGGTATCGTGCGTGACAGGGGTATCGAGCGAGAAAAGTCAGCGGGCGGTCTGATGCCGCTCGCGGAGGAAGGCCGACTAAGTGTCGAGGTAAATCGGAAACGTAATTTCGAAAATCGTTTCTCGCGTTGCTGCGTTAGCCGCGAAAGTAAGATATTGCGCGCCACACTCAACGCGCCTGGAATTGACTGCGAACTTTGCTCCGGAGGCAGACCGTGAGCGGTTAGACCCGCCCCGGGCGCCTCCTGGAGGTTCGATTCACACAGGGGAAATCAACCAGAGTTAGGACGCGTTCTCCGCAGACCACGCAAACCGCACTCCGCGGCTTCAGATCTTCTCGAACAGCACCTCTTGTGCGCCTTCCCACAACACCTTGGTGCCGAGTTCGCGCAGCTTTTCCTTGCCTTCGACGATGGTCAGGAAGTGATTGCCCGCGAGCTGCCCCAGCTTGCTTGCGAAGCAGCACGAACCGTACGCGAGAATGATCTCCGTTTCGCTATAACCGCCCGGATAGAACAGGATGTCGCCAACCGACGGATGGCTCGTGTGATTTTCGAAGCCGACTGCCGCGCCGTCGTTTTCGAGTTTGAAGTCGCCAAGCGGAACCCAGCAGCCCTCGCCGCTCCAGCGCACGTGAATGATCTTCTGACGGTACGGCAGCAGCTTCAGAAAGGCAGCCACCGTTTGCGGCGCGTCGGGATGAGTTTCGGCAGTAAAAACATGGCCGCAGGAGGTGATTCGAAGTCGGGTCATCGCTAGGTATCCGGAGTGACGGTTGAGTGGAATGGTCGGTCAGACGCCGGCTAAAGCCAAGTCGTAAGCCCAATATTCTGTCGGCCGATGCAATGCTTCAACAGATACAATTGCCGTTCAACTGGTCAGGCCAGTTGATCCAGTGGTGGCGGCTACGGCGCATGGAACAGGCTGCCACCCGCCCAAGACAATCGGCTGCGAACCACCGCGACCCCAGCAGGCGCAGTGGTTTTCCGCGGCTGCGTACCGCACCACGTATTGAACCCGGCAGCTCGAGGCGTGGTCGGAACAGCATCGAGACCCGTGCATGCCAGGTCGCTTCCCAACCGCGCCACGAAAGTTCGTAGTTTGCAAGGCGCGCAATGCACAGCAAACTGCGAAAAGTGCGTGATTCCCGTTTCGGCGATTCAACAAACTTTGCCCTCGACAACCCACCGCGACCGGCCTCGATACACTATGCCACGCGGCGACTGGGCATTCCCGCGCTGCTCAGCGTCGACGCCGGCGAATGTCTGCGTGCCGTCAACCGTCTGCCGCCTGGGCATCGCATGCTAGCGAGCCGCCCACACGATCCAGCCGCGCAACCCGACTCTCAGCCGCGCAGCCGGTAGGCAAGCGGTGTCACGCCGTAGCTACGCTTGAACTGCACAGAAAAATGACTGGCGTTTTCGAAACCAACCGCAATGGCAATTTGCAGCACCGGCTGATCGGTGGCGCGCAGCAGCCTCGCGGCTTCTTCGAGTCGCAAGCGCGTGACAAGCTGGTGGGGCGTTTCACCGGTCTCGCGGTGGAACACCCGGGCAAAATGAAAGCTGCTTAACCCGGCATGCGCGGCCAGTTCGCTAATGGCCAGATCGGCGGCAAGATTGGCGCGAATGTAATCGGTTACACGGCGAATGCGGCGCGGCACCAGGCGCTCGGGCTGCGGCGGCAGGCCGGCTTCGGCATGACGGCCGCGCGAATAATGTTGCAACAGATGAGCGGCGAGCGCGTGAGCCAGCGCGTCGACATACAACCGCGAGTCGGCAGGATCGCCCGCGGCGCGATGCAATGCGCCAAGCATCGCGGCGATCAGTGGATCGTGAATCTGCATCGCGTCGCCAAGCGACAGTTCGCGTGAGCCGCCCAGCTCCATCTGGTCGGCAACGCTGTCGATCAGGCTGCGCTCCATGTGCAAATGGATCGTCGACAGCGGCTCATCGCTGATCGAGCGCCAGCGCCACGAGATCGGTACGGGCGGCACGAACCAGACGTCGCCCACGCGCAGGTCGGCGCTCTCCCAGTGCCCGTTCAGGTTGCGCTCAAGGTGTTCGGCGCCGCTGCCGAGCGTCATCAGCGTGACGTCCTGCAGGCCGGGCGCCTCCAGCAGTTCCTGCTCGGCCGGTTCAAGGTACGAGCGCAGCACCAGATGCCGCCACGGGCGATCCACGCTCGACACCAGTTTCTGGCCCGCCATATAGCGGTCGTAGGCGAGCGTCGTTGTCAGCTTAGGAATTTTTGCCATCACGTCTCTTTCTGGGAGGTCCCGCATGCACATGAACAAACCCTTTCACAGCCGTATCGCCACTTAAGCCGGTTAGAGGTCAGCGCAAGATCTCAAAAATGATAGCAAGGAACCGGCTACCGTAATATTTGGAAATAGTTAATCATCCAGGTTGTCGTCCATCACGCGTTTCGAACGCCGGAGCTACCGTTTCATGGAACACGAATGCGATACGCTGCCGCATTGGCTGACTGGTTCGCCGCAAGGCGAAGCCAGCCACGTGTCGGCGGCTTACAACTCAGTGGTTACTGCACAACCGGCTTACCCGGCCGGCACGCGGCAACCCGAGAAATCAGCCCACGCGGCTGAAGCATCCAGGGCATCTCCCCGCGCCGCATCAGGCATCGCGCCCGCGGGTTTCCTCACGCTCTTCACCGAAGAGGAGATCGGCACGCCCTCGCCCGCTGCGCGGCGGGCCGCGCCAATAATCAGTCCGCTAGTGCGATTTGGCAGTGCGCAGGACCGCATCGAGTTCGTGCGGCGGCGCATCAAGCAACTTGGCTTCGACTCGTTCAGCTACTCAGCCACGCGCACCACCGCGCATCACAAGACGATGTTCGTGCTGACCAGCTATGAGTCGCAGACATGGCTCACGCGCTATTTCCGCGAGCGTTATTTCGAGCT
>NZ_DASRSY010000016.1:0-18584 GCF_035656215.1 Paraburkholderia sp. | reverse complement strand
ATGCCCGCAACGCTTACGGCACGAAGCCGAACGGTCCAGGCCTCGGCGAGCGAAACGGCACGAATGGCTATACGTGGACGACCTATCCGGAGCGGCTCGAAGCGAACAACATCAGCTGGAAGCTTTATCAGGGCGGCACAGGCATTCCTGGTGACCCAACGGATAACTTCACCGACAACTCGCTGGAATTCTTCGCCCGCTATCAGGTGCAGGAAGGTGCGAGCGGCCCACTCGTCGACAAGGGCGCGTCCCAGCACACGCTCGCCGAATTCAAGGCTGATGTGCAGAACAACCGTCTGCCGCAGGTATCCTGGATCGTGTCGCCGTACAAGTACAGCGAGCACCCTGCGGCCTGCGCCACCGACGGTGCGTTCTTCATCGATATGATTCTCGACGCGCTCACGTCCAACCCCGACGTCTGGGCAAAGACGGCGTTCTTCATCAACTACGACGAGAACGATGGCTTGTTCGATCACGTCGTTCCGCCGATGCCGCCCACGACGAGCGGCGTCAACGGGCAGGGCATCGTGTCGGGCGATCTGCTCGCGAGCCTCGGTGACGAATTGATCGATCTCGACAAATACCCTGGCGAAAAGAGCCCCCTCGTACCGGGCGCGGATCCTGGCGGCATCCAGCCGATCGGCCTCGGAACGCGCGTGCCGATGATTGTCATCTCGCCGTGGACTAAAGGCGGATGGGTATGCTCGGAGGTCTTCGATCACACATCCGTGCTGCAATTTCTCGAAGCGCGTTTTGGCGTTGCGGAGCCGAACATCAGCAAATGGCGCCGTGCGGTGTGCGGCGATCTCACGTCGGCGTTCGACTTTTCGGGGCGTCCCGATACCGAGGCGGTGAGCTTCACTGTGCCGCAGCACATCTCCTCATCTGGGCTGGCGTACCAGGTGCCGGCCCGGCAGACGATGCCCGTGCAGGAACCCGGAACGCGGCGCGCCCGCGCACTGCCGTATGAGATGTACGTCAAGAGTCGCGTCGCGGGGCATGACGGCAACGTGTGGCTCGACTTCGCCAATACCGGCGATGTGGGCGCGGCGTTCTACGTCTATGACCGCCTGCGTCCAACCGATACGCCGCGCCGCTACACCGTTTCCGCCAAGGACAAGCTGTCGGATTACTGGGGCACGTCGGCCTTGCAGGGCGCCTACCATCTCGCGGTGTACGGGCCGAACGGCTATCTATGCGAGTTCCAGGGCAATACGAAACTCGCGACGGATGGCCGGCATGCAAACCCGGAAGCGCGCATTGGCTACGACGTGCGAAACCGGCATATCTATCTGGAGGTGCGCAACAGCGGCAATGCGACGTGTCATGCGATGGTCGACAACGCGTATGACCACGGCCGCGGGCGGCACTACACGTTGCGACCCGGTGATACGGTTCAGGATCACTGGGAGTTGAGTTCGAGCCACGGATGGTACGATCTGACGATTTCCGCCAGCACAACCGGAGGAGATTCGACGGACCCGGTCATGCGGCGCTTCGCGGGTCACGTCGAGACCGGGCGGCCGAGCAGGAGCGATCCCGGGCCGGGCAGAGGGTGACGCTGCGATAGCGTTGACCGTGTATGGCATGGCGGCTGAAGACAATCGGCGGCCATGTCACTCACCTTGTGCTGGTCGCGATACCCCGACCCTTTGCGACCAGCAAGAATCACCATGCAGCAATTGAAATATCTAATTGGCTATCCCGCGTCGCTACAGGAAAAAGTCCAGAAGCTGATCGCCGAGGAGCAACTTGGCCCTTATCTAGGCGCGAGGTATCCCGGCGCGCACAAAGTGCAAACGGATAGGGCGCTGTACGAGTACTGCGCGGAGCTCAAGCGCGAACACCTTCGCAACGGCGCGCAAATCGACAAAGTCACCTACGACAGCAAGCTCGACGTCGTGCGCCATGCACTCGGCCTGCACACGAGCATCTCGCGCGTGCAAGGCGGCAAGCTGAAGGCAAAGAAAGAAATCCGCATCGCCTCGCTATTCAAGGACGCCGCACCGGAATTCCTGAAAATGATCGTTGTACATGAACTCGCCCATCTGAAAGAAAGCGACCATAACAAGGCGTTCTACCGCCTCTGCGAGTTCATGCAACCGGGCTACCATCAGATTGAGTTCGATCTGCGTTTGTATCTCACGTATCGCGATCTGACGAAAAATCAGACCTGAGCGTCAGGCTTCAGGTGTGGGGTTTCGGGCAACGCTTGTCACCCGGAACGCAGCACCGCATCAAGCAGCAACCGCCTCGACCGCCTCCATCGCCGACGCCGTCAACAACACCGGAATCGACTTCGACGTCGGCGTCCCCGCGCCATCGGCGACTGAAGACAGCGGCACCAGCGGATTCGTCTCCGGATAGTAAGCACCGAGACACCCACGCGGAATGTCGTACTCCACCAGCAGGAACCCGGCCGCATGACGCTCGATTCCATCGGCCCATACGCTCTTGATATCCACGCGCTGACCTGCAACGAAGCCCAGCATCGCGAGATCGTCCTTGTTCACGAACAGCACGCGCCGCTGCCCATACACGCCGCGATAACGGTCGTCGAGGCCGTAGATCGTCGTGTTGTACTGGTCGTGTGAACGCGTCGTCATCAAGGTCATTAGCCGCTCGCCGTGCTCCGCGCGCGCCTGATGAATCGGCGTGTCGACGTCAATGGCATGCACCAGGAATTGTGCTTTGCCGCTCGGCGTTTTCCAGATCCGCTCGCGCGACGCCACGCCCAGGTGAAAGCCGCCCGGCTTCTTCAGACGCTCGTTGTAGTCCTGGAAGCCTTCGATAACTTGCGCGATGCCATCGCGAATCAGCGCGTAGTCGGCCGTCTGTGCGAGCCAGTCGACCTTATCGCTGCCGAGCGTGGCGTGCGCCATCCGCGCGACGATCGCAATCTCGGACAGCAGATTCTCCGAGGCCGGCTTGTTCATGCCGTACGAGATGTGCACCATGCTCATCGAATCTTCGACGCTTACGCCTTGCGCCACACCATTCTGCAAGTCGATCTCGGTGCGGCCGAGCGTCGGCAGAATCAGCGCGTCGCGGCCATGCACGAGATGGCTGCGGTTCAGCTTGGTTGTGATGTGCACGGTCAACTCGCACGAGCGCATCGCTTCCCACGTGCGCGGCGTGTCCGGCGTCGCAATCGAGAAGTTGCCGCCAAGGCCGATGAACACCTTCACCTTGCCGTCGAGCATCGCCTGGATCGTGTTGACGACGTCGAGGCCATGCTCGCGAGGCGGCTCGAAATCGTAGACTTCGCCGAGCCGGTCGAGGAACGCCTGAGTCGGCCTTTCTTCGATGCCGACCGTGCGGTCGCCCTGCACATTCGAGTGCCCGCGCACCGGGCACAAGCCCGCGCCGCGTCGGCCGATATTGCCGCGCATCATCATCAGGTTCGACAGGATCTGTACCGTCGGCACGGAGTTCTTGTGCTGCGTAAGGCCCATGCCCCACGTCGAAATCACCGCGCGACCCTTCACGTAGATGTCGGCGAGCTTCAGTACGTCTTCGAATGGCACACCCGATTCGGCGACGATCATGTCCCAGCTTTCGGCACGCAAATCGTCGGCGAACGCATCGAAGCCGACCGTGTGTTCGGCGATGAACGCGACGTCGAGCACGCGTTCCAAACCTGAGGCCAACGCTTCGTCGTCGAGTTCGATTACGCGTTTGGCGACGCCCTTGATCAGCGCAAAATCGCCGCCGACTTTCGGCCGGATGAACACGGAGCTGATCTTCGTGCTGCCCATCGTGATCATTTCCACCGGATGCTGCGGGCTTGCAAAGCGCTCGAGGCCCCGTTCCTTCAGCGGATTGATCGACACGATGGTCGCGCCGCGCTTCGCGCACTCGCGTAGCTCGCCGAGCATGCGCGGATGGTTGGTCGCCGGATTCTGGCCGAAGATCAGCAGCGTATCGGCGTGTTCGAAGTCGTCGAGTGTGACCGTGCCCTTGCCGATGCCAACCGTGTGCGGCAAGCCGCGGCTGGTCGCTTCGTGGCACATGTTCGAGCAGTCGGGGAAATTGTTGGTGCCGACCATGCGCACGAACAACTGATACAGGAACGCGGCTTCGTTGCTGGCGCGGCCCGAGGTATAGAAGGCGGCGCTGTCGGGATTGTCGAGCCGCTTCAGGTGATCGGCGATCAGGTCGAAGGCTTCGTCCCAGCCGATCGGCACGTAGCGGTCGCGCACGGCGTCGTAGACGAGCGGGTCGGTCAGGCGGCCGTGTTGTTCCAACTCGAAATCCGACTGCGCCATCAACTCTTCAACCGTGTGTTGCTCGAAGAACGCCGGCGTCACGCGCTTGCTGGTCGCCTCGGCAGCCACGGCCTTGACGCCGTTTTCGCAGAACTCGAAGGTGGATGCATGCTCGCGATCCGGCCAGGCGCAACCCGGGCAGTCGAAGCCGTCTGGCTGATTCTGTTTGAACAGCATGCGGTAGTCGCCGCCCGTCACCTTTTCCTTGAGCAGGTTGATGGCGACGTATTTGAGCGCACCCCAACCGGCGGCGGGGTGCGTGTACGGTTCGATGCGAGCTTCGGGTTTCTTCATGATCTTGCCGCCGGATAGGGCTTGGACGAGGCTTTTATGCCGATGCATGGAAGCCTACTGTGTTCCAAAAGCAGCGCAGCATACAGAAAATCGGAAAGCGGAGGAGTACAGTTGCGTGGTATTTGTCATAGACTGACGTTCCCGCCCACGTGTTTGTTTGAGCCACGTCCTTGAAACTGTACGAAAAACTCGCCGATGAAATGACCGAAGCGGTGCGTCGCGGCGTGTTCGCGGCGG
The DNA here is from genome assembly GCF_035656215.1 of Paraburkholderia sp. Taxonomy (GTDB): domain Bacteria; phylum Pseudomonadota; class Gammaproteobacteria; order Burkholderiales; family Burkholderiaceae; genus Paraburkholderia. The sequence continues at coordinate 13,785 of NZ_DASRSY010000016.1, read as the reverse complement.
GGGAACGAATTCCGTCGGTGCGCCAGGCGAGCCAGCAGCACGGCGTCAGTATCAAGACTGTGTTGCACGCGTACGCGTTGCTGGAAAGCCTGGGGATTGTCGAGACCCGTCCGCAGTCGGGGTATTTCGTACGCGACGCGGTGGCGACGGCGGCAGCGCTCGACGAGTCGCGTCTGAGCCGCCAGCCGGCGGCCCAAACACCGCCGGTGGCCGCCGCAGTCGACGTGAGCCGCCTCGTGCTGTCCACCCTGCGCAGCATCCGCGCGCACGATGCCGTGCCGCTCGGTTCGCCGTATCCCGATCCCTCGCTGTTCCCGTGGCGGCGCATCAACCAGTACGCGAACGCGATTGCGCGGCGCCAGGCGAGCTGGAACCTGATCGACGACCTGCCGCCAGGCAATCCCGAGCTGATCCGCCAGATCGCGCGGCGCTATGCCGAGAACGGTGTGCCTGTCGATCCCGACGAAATCATCATCACGCTCGGCGCGACCGAGGCGATCAACCTCAGCTTGCAGGCGGTCGCCAAACCGGGCGATACCGTCGCCGTCGAGTCGCCGACTTACTACGCGATGCTGCACGCCATCGAGCGTCTCGGCATGCGTGCGATTGAAGTGGCGACGCATCCGGTCCACGGCATCGATATCGAGGCGTTGGCCCAGGTCATCGCGAGGCAGAAGATCGCCGCGTGCATGGTGATGCCGAACTTCCAGAATCCGCTCGGTTTCCAGATGCCGGACGCGCGCAAGCAGCAACTGGTCGAACTGCTCGCCGCGCACGAGATTCCTGCCATCGAGAACGATGTCTATCAGGAGCTGTACTTCGGCGAGGCGCGGCCGTCGACCTTGAAGAGCTTCGATACCAAGGGGTTGGTGCTGCATTGCGCGTCGTTTTCGAAGAGTCTGACCGCCTCGTACCGGATCGGTTGGGCGATGCCGGGACGCTATCGCGCGCAGGTCGAGAAGCTGAAGTTTCTCAACACGCTGACTACGCCCTCGGTGCCGCAAGTCGCCGTCGCCGATTACCTCCGGCAGGACGGCTACGACCGGCATCTGCGGCACGTGCGCAAGGTCTACCGGCAGCAGGCAAGCATCATGATGTCGATGGTGCAGCGGTTTTTTCCGGCGGGCACGCGCATGTCGATGCCGCAAGGCGGTTACGTGCTGTGGGTGGAGTTGCCTGAAGGGGTCGATTCGATGCGGCTCTATGAGGCGGCGCTCGCGCGCAGCATCACGATCGGGCCGGGCATGATGTTTTCGATGCGCGACGACTTTCGCCACTTTATCCGGCTCAATTACAGCTATCCGTGGACGGCGCAGACCGAGGCGGCTTTGAAGACGCTGGGCGAACTGGTGGCGCACATGGCTTGATAGGGCCTGGTAGGGCCTGGTAGGGCATGGGAAAGGCGAGGAGACATTCACAATGGAAGACGACGAACTCGATCCGGTACTGGTCGCCATCCTGGCGCAATTGTGGCGCGCGCATCAGGAAACGCCCGGCGGCGCGTGGTCGCTCGCCAAGCTTTCCAGGCAGGCGGATGTGCCGATGAGCGGCTTGCGACGACAGTTGACGGCACTCGTCGACGGCGGTCTGGTGGACACCACGTTCAACGAGGAAGGCACAGGCACAGCGCGCTTGAGTGAGACCGGCCAGGACCTGTGTGCGGAATTGTTCGGCGAGGATAACGCGCCCGACGATGAGCAGGCTGATCCGCCGCCCCAGCTTCACTGAGTTGCCGCTGAATTCGGTGCGAGGGAGATGGCTGCGCCCTCGGTGTCCGGTTGTTATGGGTGCTTTGTGCGCCAGCTTGATAAACACATTGCGCTTGCCGTATCACGCTGCCGACGTACTCGCTTGAAGATATCGAGCACGTTTTCCGAACACTAAAATACCGAATTCGTTATGGGCGGGATAACGAATAATAATTTTTCCGCTGAAATTGACCTTCGAATATGGCCCCCTATGCTGGAGCCGTGCCCGGGCGTATCCCGAGCGAGCGCTGTGGCAGGCACCTCACCTGGAAACCATCTTCGGAGAATTCATGAAAACAAAGTTGGCGCGAGTGCTGCATCACTCATTGCGCATCAAAACCGTCCAAACCGTTCTCGCCGCCGCACTCGGCGCGACCCTGGCGTTTAGCGCCGCAACGGCAGCCGCAGCGACCGCGCAGCCGCTCGGCATTGCCTTCGTCTACCTCGGTAATCCGGGCGATGCCGGTTGGACCTACGCGCACGAGCAGGGCGTGAAAGAGGTCGAAGCGAAATTCGGCGACAAGATCAAAGTGACACGTGTCGAGAACGTGCCGGAGTCGGCGGATTCGGAGCGCGTGTTTCGCGACCTGGCATCCAAGGGCAACAAGATCGTCGTTGGTTCGAGCTTCGGCTTCCAGGATTTCGAGCTGAAAGTTGCCAAGGACTTCCCGGACGCCGTGTTCGAACATGCGACCGGCTACAAGAAGGCCGCCAACTTCGCCACCTATGACGTGCGGACTTACCAGAGCGCCTACCTGGCCGGGCTGGTCGCCGGCTATACGACGAAGTCCAACACGCTCGGTTTTGTCGGCTCGGTGCCGGTGCCGGAGGTGGTGCGCAATATCAACGCATTCACGATGGGCGCCCGCTCGGTCAACCCGAATGCGCGCGTGAAGGTCGTGTGGATCAATAGCTGGTTCGACCCGGGCCGCGAAAAGCAGGCTGCCGAGACGCTGATCGGCCAGGGCGCCGACGTGCTGATCCAGAACACCGATTCGACCGCGACGATGCAGACGGCCGAACAGAAAAAAGTGCATGCATTCGGCTGGGATTCCGATATGAAGAAGTTCGGACCGAACGCGCAGTTGGGCGCATGCGTGAGCAACTGGGGCGTGTATTACACGCATCTCGTGCAGCAGGTGATGGCGGGCACGTGGAACAATTCGCCGGTGTGGTGGGGGTTGAAAGAGAAGGCGATCGATCTGGCCGCCATCAACACGGACGCGGTGTCGCCGGTGGCGCAAAAGGCGTTGAACCAGAAGCGTGATGACATCATCTCGGGCAAGTTCAACCCGTTTGCCGGCCCGATCGCGGATCAGTCCGGCGTGGTGAAGGTCGCGGCGGGCAAGTCGTTGAGCGATGTGGAACTGTTGCGCTTGAACTGGTTCGTGCAGGGCGTAGACGGCTCGCTGCCGAAGTAACGAATTGCCAGGTTTGCCTAACTATTATTGAAGATTAAAGGAGATCGCCCGTGAGTCTTACCGTCCCGACCGATGCAGGTGCCGCTGGAGTGGCGGCGACCTATCCGCCGCAGGGTTTATCGCCGACGCACGAGCAGATCGTGCGGCATCTGCGGCATTCGAGCCGGGTGGCCGAGCGAGCGACATTGCTGGGGCACCACCCGTTCGGCGCCGTGCTGGTCGGCCCGGATCAGGAGACCGTGTTGATGGAGCAGGGCAATGTCGACACGGTGAATCATGCCGAGTCGGTGCTGGCTCGCGTGGCGGCGTTGAATTTCACGCCGGAGTACTTGTGGAGTTGTACGTTGTACACATCGGTCGAGCCTTGCTGCATGTGTGCCGGCACGATGTATTGGGCCAACATCGGCCGCGTCGTGTTTGGCATGACCGAGAAGCGACTGCTGGAGGCGACCGGCGATCATTCCGAGAATCCGACCATGAGCGTGGACTGCCGCTATGTATTCGACCATTGCCAGAAACCCGTCGAAGTGATTGGCCCGGTGGTCGAGATGGAAGGCGAGGTGATGGAGGTTCAGCGGAGGTTCTGGAGCGGCAGGTAGAGCTTTATCTCCGCTTCACTGAAGTATGTTCGCCTGCGCTGGGCAAAAAATGAAAAGTAAAGTCCAACCCCGCAGGCAAACACAAAAACGCCAATCTCACCGTGCCGGGCCGGCCTCCGCCGGCGCGAGCATGGCGAGGCCACAGAACCAGTCGCCGCCGTGCGGCTTATAGTTCCACTCACTGTTGTTCTGCTTGATCACAGTAGAACACTGATCATTCACAACGATCCCCGGATTCGCGGCGGTGCATTGAAGCATCGCGGTTTCGATTTGTTGTAGCGCGGGCATCACGGCCTTACGCGGAGTGTCCGGTTTGGCCGGCACATCCGGCGTTTCTGTCTGCATGCTTTCGATCAGCCGTTGCAGTTCCTCGATCCGCGTCGTGTACCACGTCCCCAGACACGCCTCATCGCGGCAATTCGCTTCCCGCCACGCCCACTTGCTATCGCTATCGGTAAGGAAGGCGCGACGGTTGATGACTCGCCGCCGTGCTTTCCAGTACAGTTGTCCCAGTGTGTCATCGAGCTTCGAAAGCGCGGGGTCGTTGCAGATCATCCGTTCGGTGAGCGAGCGTCCCCGATGGCAGTCGAAGCTGGTAGCGTGAGCGGGCAGATGCGTGAGCATCAGTGCGGCGACAAGGATGGGGCGGAAAATTTTCATGGTGGTCCCGGCAGTGCAAGGGTTTTTCATGTAATGGATGATCTGCCGGGTCACCGGAATGCAGACGCCCGAAAACAGCGTGAGTTCGAGTGGGTGATTACCAAATCTTGCTTTGCGCAAGGCGGCACGAGAGCAGGTAGGTAAGCAGGGAATGCATTTACTGAACGCTTTCGGGCATGCAACGTGCAGCCGCTCGTCGGCAGATGACCTGTCCGGCCACGCGGTGTGAAGCTGCTGTCAGGTTCGGCGCACGCACAGATGCAGGCAGGTACGCGGTCCGCATATAAGCGCGCACACAAGCACGCAACGCGGGCAACAAAACGGGAGGAAGAATGAAACGACATGTCATTCGATGTATTTACGCGGCCGCCGGCTTGCTGGCCTTACCCGCAGTGGCTTCTGCGCAATCGCAGGCTTACACGAACGGCACGGTCAACGTGCGTGCCGGGCCTGCTTCGGATTACCCAGTCGTAACGCAGTTGCCAGGTGGCGTCCCCGTTAGCGTGATGGGTTGTATCAGCAATTACCAATGGTGTGACGTCGCTGCTCCGAACCTGCGCGGTTGGGTCTACGCGGGGCGGCTCAGCTACCCCTATCAGGGCAGCAATGTGCCGGTGATGAGTTATGGCACGGTGATCGGGCTGCCGATCGTGACGTTCTCGATCGGCACCTATTGGGGCAATTATTATCGGGGCCGGCCGTGGTACGGCCAGCAATCCCGCTGGTCGCATCATCCGCCCCCGCCACCGCCGAGACCGGGTGCCGGTCGGCCACCAGGAGGGCGTCCGCCGGGTGATGCGGGTGGACGACCGCCAGGTGGCCAGCCAGGGAACGCGGGTGGACGCCCGCCGGGAGGTCAGCCAGAGAATGCGGGTGGACGCCCGGCGGGAGGTCAGCCAGGGAACGCGGGTGGACGGCCACCGGGAGGTCAGCCAGGAAACGCGGGTGGACGCCCGCCGGGAGGTCAACCCGGGAACGCGGGTGGACGGCCACCAGGAGGTCAGCCCGGGAACGCCGGCGGCCGTCCGCCAGGTGGTGGCCAGCCACCTGGTAATGCAGGAGGCAGGCCACCTGGTGGTAATGGCAACGCAGGTGGACGCCCGCCGGGCGGCAATGGCGGTGGCCGCCCGCAAGGTAGCGGTGGCAGTCCCCCGGGTGGAGGAAACGGCGGCGGAGGCGGAGGTAACCGGCAACCGGATCAGCGCGGTTAATCCGTGTAACGGCACAGGCGGCCAGGGGTCTGGGCAAGACGCCTCGACTCGCCTGAGCCTGATTCGGGTTCCGCAGCGCCGCGAAGTGCGAGCGGAACCCGTCTGACACGCTCGCTCTAGTTTCGACGCCGTCCTCACATCGACGACACACCGAGCCGTCGCTTCTCTTCAATACGCCGCGTTCAGAAACGCCGAACTAACCGCTCGCAAGGTCTCCTGCGAGCGCGGATCGCTAAGCCGCGTATGCAGTACCACTTTCGAGTTTGGCAGCAGCGGCAGGCCGAGTTGCTCGCCGACCTCCACCGCTCCCGCCGGCGCCACGCGCTGCGCCAGCGCGGCCACGGCGAGCCCGGCGCTTACTGCCGCGCCGACGGCCATCACACCGCCACCAACGAACACCTCGGTCCACGCAATCCCCGCCGCATCAAGCGCGTCTGTCGCAATCGCGCGAATCCCGCACGGCGCGGCGAGCGTCGCCAGCTTCAGCGATTGCCCCGCGCGATGTTGCCAGCCCGGCGCCGCGAACCAGCCAAGTCTTTCCTCAGCCAGCAGTTGCCCATCGCGGCGGTCACCCGCGCGACGGCCGATCGCCGCGTCGATTTCACCTCGCTCGAACCATGCAAGCACATCGCGTGATACGGCAATACGCACCTCGATGACGAGCAACGGATCGTAAGCCGCGAGCCGCCCCAGCAACGCCGGCAGATTAGGCCCTGCCACGTGGTCGCTGATGCCCAGCTTGAGCCGGCGTTCCGGCGCGTCGGTAGTCCCTGCCAGCGCTCGCTCATGCGCGAGCAGCAATTGCCGGGCGGTCGTGCACTTTTCTCTATGCATCGTGATTAAAGTGCACGTGGACTCGCGTAAACCCCGGTGTGCCGCGTACACTAACTTGCCGATGTGGGGTTAGGGGGCGTACAAATGAAACGCGAAGCGACATCCGATACGACGATGGGAGCAACGCCTGAGGGCACCCGCTACAGGCCAAATCTGGCCGAGGGGGTGCTGGCGTCGGAGCGTACGGTGTTGCGGCTGATTACCCGCAACACACCGCTGCCGGAATTGCTCGATGAAGTATGCCGCCGCGCGGAAGCGCTGCTCGGCGACGGTGCGTCCTGTTCGATCCTGTTGCTGGACGCGGATGGCGTACGCGCGCGCGTGGGTGGCGCGCCCTCGCTGCCGGCGCACTTCAGTGCGGCAATCGACGGCGTCGCGATCGGCCCAGGCGTCGGGTCCTGCGGCGCCGCGATGTACGAGCGGCGCATGGTAGCCGTCGAAGATATTGAAACCGATCCGCTGTGGGCCGATTTCCGGCACCTTGCGTTGCCGATCGGCTTGCGCGCGTGCTGGTCGGTGCCATTTGAAAACGAGGCCGGCGCGGTGCTGGGCGCGTTCGCGGTCTATCACCGCACGTCGCGCCGACCGAGCGCCGAAGAAGAGGTGATGCTCCACGACATCGGCCACAGTGTCGGTCTCGCCGTTCATCAGGACGCTATGGCGCAACGCCTCGCGCGCAGCGAGGAGCATCACCGGCTGGTCGTCGACCATCTCAACGAAGGCATTGTCGTGCAGTCGCGCGACGGCGTGGTGCTGGCCTGCAATCCGAGTGCGCAACGCATCCTCCGGGCGGGCGCCAATCTGATCGGCCAGGACATTCTGACGGTCATGGTGCGCGCGTATCATGAGGACGGTTCCATCGTCACCGAGGCAGATCGTCCGACCACTCAGGTGCTGGCGACCGGCAAACCCGAGCTTGGCATCACGATCGGTCTGCAGCTGATCGACGGCGATGTCATCTGGATTACTGAGAATGTCGTGCCGATCATCAAACCGGGCGACAGCGAACCCGGCTCGGTACTGATTTCGTTTACCGACATCGGGCCGGTGCGTGAGGCGCAACGGCAGCTCAAGTTTCTGGCCACTCACGATCCGCTCACCGGCCTCTACAACCGCGCCTACCTGGCCGAGCGAATGCGCGATCTGTTCGCGCCGGGTGGGGCGGCCGGGATGGGCGAGCTGGCGCGCGTCGCTGTGCTATTCGTCGATCTGGACGGTTTCAAGAAGGTCAACGACACCGCCGGTCACGAGGCCGGGGATGCGCTTCTGTGCAGTGTGGCGGAGCGGTTATCCACGTGCGTCGCGCGGGACGACACGCTTGCGCGCGTGGGTGGCGACGAGTTCGTGATCGTGGTCAGCGCTTACGAAAACACGGGTCATCTGATCGCGCTCGCCCAGCGCATTCTCGACATGATCGCCGTGCCGTTCGCGGTGGCGGACAACGAGTACTACATGGGTGCGTCGATCGGCATCAGTCTCTTTCCCGAAGACGGCCAAGACGTGCCCACGCTGATGCGCAACGCCGACTCGGCGATGTACCACGCGAAACAATGCGGGCGTAACAATTTTCAGTTCTTCACGGTCGAACTCAATCAGCATCTGCAACGCCGCTTCATGATCGAGCAGGCGCTGCGGCGCGCGCTTGCCACCGGCGAACTGAGCCTCGTGTATCAGCCGATCGTCGACAGCCAGTGCGGCCGCACGATCGGCGCCGAGGCGCTGCTGCGCTGGTACAACACCGAGCTGGGCAATGTCTCGCCGGTGGAATTCATCCCCGTGGCCGAAGATGCCGGCCTGATCGTCGAGATCGGCTCCTGGGTGCTGGCGCGGGCCTGCGAGCAGGTCGCGCAATGGCGGCGCACGCTGGCGCCGGAGTTGATCGTCGCGGTCAATCTGTCGCCGCGCCAGTTCAAAAACGGCCTCGTGGAGCGGATCGAGCGTTGTCTGGAGCAGTCCGGGCTCGAGCCAGGGGCGCTGGAACTGGAGATTACCGAGCGGCTGTTGATGAGCGACAGCGACGCCGTATTACCGATGCTGAGCGCGTTGAGCGCGATGGGCGTGCGGATTTCCGTCGACGATTTCGGCACCGGCTATTCGTCGCTGTCGTATTTGAAGCGTTTTCCGCTGCATAACCTGAAGATCGATCGTTCGTTCGTGGCGGGGTTGCCGGATCATCGCGACTCGATCGCGATCACCCAGGCGGTGGTGGCGATGGCTCATTCGCTGGGCATGAATGTCACTGCTGAAGGCGTGGAGACTGCCGAACAGGCGGCGTTTTTGCGCGGGATCGCCTGTGACAAGCAGCAGGGGTATTTTTATAGCCGGCCGATTGGGGCGAGCGCTTATGCGCGTATTTTGTGTGACGCCCAGATGGGACTGGCCGGGGCGTCATGACGGTTCTGGCGCCTCCGGCCGCGGTCGCAGGCGCAGGAACAGGAACAGGAACAGGAACAGGAACAGGAACAGCAAACCCGCTTCACCGGGCGGGTTAATACAACAAACAACCCCCTCTGCCGCGGGCATCCAGACTCGATTGTTCAGTTTGGCAAACAAGTGCCTTCGCGTTCCCGGTATTTATCCGCGCCCCGTGTTTCCCTAAAATTCACCCATCGAAATGTAAATCAAGCGCCGTGCCGAAGCGGCCCCGCGCGATGGGAGCCGTTATGCCAGCCTTGATCAGGAATCAGCTTTATCGGCCATCGGTGGTCTTGCCGATGGTTGCCCTTATGCAGGTGATGGTGTCGCAGGATTTCAATCTCGGCCAGGTCGGCTGGGTGGTCGCGACGCGGGGCGCGCAGGCCGCACTGCAACGCTCGCGCGAATTGATCTGCGCCGTGCACTGCCACGCCTGAACACGCCTGAATACAATCGGGCGCAATTTCCACATTCAATCGACTGGTGCCGGTTCCCCTGCGGGGCGAAAACAGATCGTAAACCGGCGCGCGGACCTTGCAGAGCGCAACAGAATTAACGAGAAGGGGGCGATAAAGGCAACACGAGGCGCTGAGGGTAAGATGCTACGACCAGCACCCCAGCCTCGGGAGATCTGCCATGCCACAGCATTTCGACGCAGTCGTGATCGGCACGGGACAAGGCGGTGCGCCGCTCGCAGTCCGTCTCGGTGAAAGCGGCCGTAAAACCGCGGTCATCGAACGCGCGGCCTTCGGCGGGACCTGCGTGAATGTCGGCTGCACGCCGACCAAGTCTTATGTAGCCAGTGCCCGCGCGGCCCACGTGGCACGCCATGCCGCCGACCTGGGCGTGCAGGTGAGCGGGTCGGTCAGCGTCGATCTGGCAGCGGTGAAGGCACGCAAGGACGGGATCATCGGTCAATCGCGCGACGGCGTCGAGAAATGGCTGCGCGGCGCGGATAACGTCACGGTCTTCAACGGCCACGCGCGCTTCACCGGCGCGCATACGCTCACCGTCAGCGGCCCGGACGGCGCGGTGCTCGACGAGCTCAACGCCGACGTAATCTTCATCAATACCGGCACGCGCGCCGTTGTGCCCTCGCTCAAAGGACTCGAGCGAATTCGCTATTACACCAACTCCAATCTGCTTGAACTAACGGAATTGCCTGGCCATCTGGCGATTGTTGGCGGCAGCTATATTGCGCTCGAATTCGCGCAGATTTTTCGCCGTTTCGGCAGCCGGGTGACGGTGCTGGTACGCGGCGAGCGCGTGCTCACGCGCGAGGATGCCGACTTCGCCGACTCCGTGCAGAAGGTGCTGGCACGTGAAGGGGTCGAGTTTGTCTTCGGCGTGCAGCCCTCGCGGGTCGAACCGCATCCGCATCACGAGAACGAGGTGTGTATCGGCTTTGAGCAGAACATTCCCGCACTCGAAGCGTCGCACCTGCTGTTCGCCACCGGCCGCGAACCGAATACCGACGACCTCGGCCTCGACGCCGCCGGCGTCGCGACGGACAAGCACGGCACGATTCCCGTCGACGGCCAGTTGCGCACCAATGTGCCGGGCATCTGGGCGATCGGCGACATCAACGGACGCGGCGCCTTTACCCACACCTCTTACGATGATTTCCATATCGTCGCTGCCAATCTGCTCGACGGCGGCGCGCGCAACGTCGACACGCGAATCATGGCGTATGCGGTGTTCGTCGACCCGCCGCTCGCGCGCGTCGGGCTCTCGGAGGCCGACGTGCGCAAGGCCGGCCGCGACGCGCTGATCGCCACCATGCCGATGACGCGGGTGGGCCGCGCCCGCGAACGCGGCGAGACCGACGGCTTCATGAAGGTGCTGGTCGATGCAGAGAGCAAGCAGATCCTTGGCGCGGCGATTCATGGCATCGAAGGCGACGAAGCGCTGCATACGTTCATCGACATCATGACGGCCGGGGCGCCGTACCCGACCTTGCAGTACGCCATGCATATTCATCCAACCATCAGCGAACTGGTGCCGACTTTGCTCGATGGACTCAAGCCGATGAAATAGACGGCGTACCCGGTGGTAAGCCGGGCGACGTGACGTGTGCTGTGGGCGAAAACGCACAGCGACCGGGTGCCGGGCAATGACCGATAGCTGAGATCACGTCGCCATAACGGGATTACACTCGAACTGGGACGTATCCTGGAGCAAAATCATGACCAATGCCGACCCTAAAAGCACTTTTCGCGGTCTTCCGTTGACCCCGGAACAAGACGCGGAAGTCAGACACTACATCAAGAAGCAGAAGCAACAGGGCGCGCAGTGGGACACGCCAGAGCTGGCGTCCATGCTTCGAGACATGCTGGAGCCCCCGGGCGATGACGACGCCGATCTCGATTCGACTTTCGACGAAACAAAAGCGGCCACGGAACGTGCGGCTGCTTCGATCGACGAGGCGATGGACCCGATCGAAGCGAGCGAAGAGCGGAATGCGGCCATGGAAACCGAGGCCATGAAGGGATTCAAGCGCTAAGCCTGCATGTTGGAACCATCGGCGAGCGGCGCCTATTGGCCCGGCGACCTGCACGGAGTGAGGACTTCGTGGTTCTGCCCGATAGCTGCCGATCGATCATCAGGGAGAAAACATGAGCATTAGCGTCGTCCGGCTTGGGTCTCCAAGGGCAGCCGACGAAGGGGTACGTATCGGTACCGTTCGGCGGCCGCCACGCGGTGTACCCCGGACGGAATTCAGCACCCGTGACTACTACGACGTGTGGCTGCCTAACCTGTCGCCTGATCCAGAGTTAGTGAAAGAGGCCAAGGCGGTCACGAGCGACGCTGATTGGGCCGTGTTTGCGAAAAAATTCCGGACGGAAATGAATGGTGGCGATGCCAGCAAGGTGTTGGACCTGCTCGCCGCATTGTCAAAAACGACGCACTTTTCCGTCGGTTGCTACTGCGAGGACGAAAGCCGGTGCCATCGCAGCATTCTTCGCCAGTTGTTGCACGAGCGGGGCGCGCTGATCAGGTGACGTATGCAGATGCGGCCGGCCTGCATTCGACAAGTCCCGTTGTCATCGCCGATAATCGGCAGCGTGCGGGGCTGCGTGCGCGGCCGATGTACTCCCGGTTCGGCTCGCACTCGCGGTGCGCCACGCCCGCAAGCTCATGTCTTTACAACCGCAGTTACACAATCAGGAAACCGACCGATGGGCAAGGGACGTGTCGAAGCCTTCAGCGATGGCGTGATCGCCATCATCATCACGATCATGGTGCTCGAATTGAAGGTGCCTGAAGGCAACGATCTCGCCGCACTGCGCCCCGTGATCCCCGTGTTCTGCGCTTACGTTCTGAGTTTCATCTACGTCGGTATCTACTGGAACAATCATCACCACATGTTCCATGCCGTGCAGCGGGTCAACGGCGCGGTGCTCTGGGCCAATCTCCATCTGCTGTTCTGGTTGTCACTGCTGCCGGCCGTCACCCACTGGGTCGGCGAAAACCATCTGGCTTCGTGGCCGACCGCGATGTACGGCGTCGTGCTGTTCATGTCGGCGATTGCCTATTTCATTCTGACTCGCGTGCTGATCCGCGAGCACGGCACGGAGTCGACGATCGCGAAAGCGCTCGGCAATGATTTCAAGGGCAAGGTCTCGGTCGTCATCTATCTGGCGGGTATCGTGCTGGCATTCGTCCAGCCGTGGCTCTCGGCGGCGCTCTATACGCTGGCTGCGGCGTGGTGGCTGGTGCCCGACCGGCGCATCGAACACCTGATGGAAGCGTAAGCATGTTGCTGACGCTCAAGCTCGCGCATGCTCGCCGGTGCGCTGCTGACGGTTGCGGTGACCACGCTGTCCGCGTCGATGGGTGCGACCTGGAGCGGACTGTTGTCAGTGTTTCCATTGCTCGGCATCGTGCTCGCGGTGTCGGCCCAGCGAGCGCATGGCGCGGACTTCGTCGCCTTGTTGATCCGCGGCATGGTGATCGGCCGCGGCTCGTTTGCGGCGTTCTTCGCCGTGACCGCGACGATGCTGCCGCATTACGGCGTGTGGCCGAGCTTTGCGTGTGCGGCGGTGGCGTCGATGGTGGTGCAGGGCGTGACCAGGCGCATGCTCGGCACCAGGCGGCCGGTGCAGGCCTTGACTCGCGAACTTGCCGAACAGCAGTCCGCGGATTAAGCCTTTGAATTCAGCGAACAGTCGCCAGCAGATGGACCGAGCGAGTTCGCCAGACGGCAGCAGACGGATTGAGCGTACGAACTCGCCGGGCGGCCGCAGACGAGTGGAACGTGTGAAGTCGCCGAACCGCCGCAGGCAGACTCAGGCTGTTTGGCCGATACTGGCATCATGACTTCGCGTACCCAAAGCCCCCCAGCCACCCGAATCGGTCTGATCTCCGACACGCACAACCTCGTGCGTCCTGAAGCGCTGCAGTACCTCGCAGGGTGCGATGCGATCATCCACGCGGGCGATATCTGCAATCAGGCAGTGCTCGATGTACTCGCACAAATCGCACCGGTCACCGCCGTGCGCGGCAATAACGACATCGAAGAACCGGTCGCCTCGTTGCCGGCACACGTCAAGCTGACCGTGCAACAGGTGACGATCCTCGTCGTGCATGACATCGCCGACGTGGGCGAGGATCCGCGTCGTGAAGGTATCGACGTGGTTGTGACGGGGCACTCGCATAAGCCCGCGATCAGCGAGCGCGACGGCGTGCTGTTCGTCAATCCTGGCAGTGCCGGACCGAGACGTTTCAAGTTGCCGATTTCCGCCGGCATGCTGATTATTGAAGGCACGCATGCAAGCGCGACGTTCGATTCTCTGGTGACATAAAAAACGGGCCGGCAAAAATCTGCCGTCCCGTTTTCGGACACGCCAACGCGAATTGCTGTGGTTGCCTGCCGCTAACCGCTAACCGCTAACCG
>NZ_DASRSY010000015.1:0-20355 GCF_035656215.1 Paraburkholderia sp. | reverse complement strand
GAAAGACCGCTTCCTTGCCATGCTGTCGCACGAATTGCGCACGCCGCTCACGCCGGTACTGGCGGGCGCCAGCGTGCTGGAGATGATCCCGGATCTGCCCGATCAGGCGCGTGCGAGCGTGCGGATGATCCGCCGCAACGTCGAACTCGAAGCGCGCCTGATCGACGATCTGCTCGATCTCACACGCGTGGCGAACGGCAAGCTGCGTCTGTCACTCGAAACCGTCGACGTGCATGAGGTGATGGACAGCGTGCTTGAACTCTTCCACAGCGAGATTCAGGTCAAGCAGCAGGACGTGCACGTCGGCAAGAATGCGCAGCACCATTACGTGCTCGCCGACCGCGCACGCTTGCAACAGATGCTGTGGAACCTGATTCGCAACGCTGCCAAGTTCACGCCGGACGGCGGCCATATTTATGTACGCACCCAAGATGAACGTATGCACGTGCAGATCTCGGTCGAGGATACGGGTATCGGCATCGAGCCCGAGCAGATCGGCAAACTGTTCAACGCGTTCGAGCAAGGCAACCAGAACATGACGCGGCAATTCGGCGGCTTGGGCCTCGGTCTTGCGATCACCAAGGCGCTGACGGATGTGCATGGCGGCACGGTGGTCGCACAGAGTCCGGGCGCGCACTGCGGGGCGACTTTCACGATCACGCTGCCGACCGCGGCCGCGCCGGTCCAATCAACGCCCGTTGCCGCGCCGGATGAGGTGCATTCTCCGGGGCTACTGACTATTTTACTGATCGAAGACCACGTGGATACCGCCGAGGTGATGGGGCAGCTGATTCGCAGCCTGGGTCACGACGTGACCACAGTGGGCCGTGTGGATGATGCATTGGCCGCTACCCAGACGCAGACGTTCGATCTGGTGATCAGCGATGTAGGCTTGCCCGACGGTACCGGTCTCGATTTCGTGAAAGCGTTCCGCGAGCATTCGGATGTGCCGGCCGTCGCGTTGACTGGCTTCGGTACTGACGAAGATGTGCGCCGTTGCCTGAGCGCCGGCTTTACTTCGCATCTGACGAAGCCTGTCAATTTTTTACAGCTCGAGACGATGATTGAAAACGCGGTGAATCAGAAGGCGGAAAAGGACGTTTAGTGCGTTCGCCGCGCCGACAGGGTCGACTGTGGCGGCGTAATTTGCATGCGGTATGAAAAAGGCCTGTGGCGATTTTTTCGCAACAGGCCTTTCTTTATTTGCGCCGGCTAATGGGCGGGCGCGAATGCTTAAATAGGCTTAACGCGGCGCTGAATTTTTCAGCGAGTCGCGGATTTCACGCAGCAGCACGACGTCTTCCGGCGTCGGCGGCGGCTCCGCCGGCGCGGCTTCAGCCGGCTTGCGCAGATTATTGATGAACTTGACCATCAGGAAAATGATGAACGCGAGAATCACGAAGTTGATGGCTACGGTGATGAACGAGCCATAACCGAACACCGCCACGCCAGCCGTTTGCAAGTCTTTATACGACTCGGGACTTCCTTTGAAGCTGGCGGGAATATCGCCGAGGCGAATGAACTTGTTGGAGAAATCGAGGCCGCCGGTGGCAACACCGACAACCGGCATGATCAGGTCTTTAACAATTGAATTGACGATGGTGGAAAATGCGCCGCCGATAATCACCCCGACCGCGAGATCCATTACGTTGCCTTTCAGGGCAAATTCTTTGAATTCCTTGACCATGCTCATATACGTTCCTCCCAGAAGTCGATGGTCGAATCATACCAATCTGAGAAAGATAGGCTAGTCTTTTGGCAAGGAAAGAGCGGAATGACCTTATTCTGGAAGCTGTGACTGACTATGGCGTGCCCGTTCGATATGCGCGGCAAAACTGACCGGATCGGTATTGGTGCCGCATAGCAGCACGCCTACGCGTTTGCCTTGCAGCTTTTCACGCAGCGGCCCGAGCAGCGCTGCCGTAGCCGCGGCGCAGGCCGGTTCGACGGCTAGCTTCAGTTGTCCGAACAAGGTCAGCATGGCCGCGCGCAACTGGTCATCGGATACGGTGACGAGCTGGTCGATATGACGACGGCACAACTCGTAGCTGTATTCCTCGGTATGCGGCGACGCCAATGAATCGGCAATCGTGTGCATGTGGCCCATCTTGACCGTGTGATTGGCCGCGAAGCTTTTGCCCATCGCATCCGATCCTTCCGGTTCGACGCCATACACGTGCACGAGCGGATTCGCGAGCCGCATGGCGGTAGCTACACCGGCAGCGAGCCCGCCGCCGCCGATCGGCACGATCACCGCTTCGAGGTCGGGCGTTTGCGTGGCCCATTCATAGCCGAGCGTGGCCGAGCCCAGTACGGTGCGATAACCGTTGAACGGGTGTACGAAATATCGGCCTTCCTCGGCCTCGATCCGGCGCACCAGTTCGAACGCTTCGGCAATGTTTTCCGCGAACACGATGTCGGCGCGATACTGCCGGCACAAGGCCACGCGCGCCGGATTGGCCGCACGAAACAACACGACCTTCGCGCTGATGCCAAGACGCATCGCCGCGTACGCGACCGCCACCGCATGATTGCCGCCCGATACACAGGTGACACCTGCGCTGCGTTGCGCTTCGTCGAGCGCTAGCAGGTTGGTGAACGCGCCACGCGCCTTGAAGCTGCCGCCTGCCTGGAGCAACTCGAACTTGAAATTCACGACGGTGCCTTCCAGCGACGGAAAGTCGAGCCGGTCGAACACCGGCGTTCGCGTCACCCACGGCGCCAACGTAAAGTGCTGCGTGGCGATGTCGTCGAGTGTGGGGATCGGCTCGCCGTCGATCGTATGGTCGGTGTGCTGCGGCGTGGCGGTTGACATGGTGTGGGCGTGTTTTCCTCGATATGGCTAAGACTATTTTCGCAGCGATCAGTTTCAGTGCGCGTGCGCGTCCACCGACATGCTGTGAATGAATTTTTGCAGGAAGCGTTCACACGCCACGAGCTGATCCAGCACCACGAATTCGTTGGCTTTGTGCGCCTGCTGGATGTCGCCGGGGCCGCACACAATGCTCGGAATGCCCGCCAGCGAAAACAGCCCGGCTTCGGTGCCGTACGCGACCTTGCGCTTGTCCTGGTCCGCGGTCAGCGCACGCACGAGTTGCGTGATCGCGGCTTGTTCAGACGAATCGAGACCGGGGGCCGCGGCGATTCTGGAGATCTCGATGGCCGCGGATGGATGCTCGCGCAACATTTTCGGCAGCAGCGTTTCGCGTGCATATTGATTGATGCGCGCGAAGATTGGTTCGGGGTCGAGCGTGGGCAGGTTGCGGAATTCGAACTGGAACTTGCATTCGGCCGGCACGGTATTGATCGCGTTGCCGCCTACGATCGTGCTGGTTTGCGCCGTGGTGAAGGGCACATCGTACAGTTCGTCGAACGGGCCTTGCTCGCGGAATTGATCGGCCATATCGCGGATGTAGCAGATCAGACGCGCGGCGTATTCGATGGCGTTCAAACCCTTCGGTGTAAGCGACGAATGCGCCGCCTGACCGCGCACGCAGCATTGATACGCGTTGATGCCTTTGTGCGCCACGATCGGGCGCATGCTGGTCGGCTCGCCGACGATGCAGCCGTCCGGCTTCACGCCGCGCTTCATCAGATCGGCAATCAGGAGCGGTGCGCCGACACATCCCACTTCCTCGTCGAACGACAAGGCGAAGTGAATCGGCTTGGCGAGCCTCGTGCGCTGCATCTCGGGCACGAGCGAAAGCGCCGCGCCGATAAAGCCTTTCATGTCGCAGGTACCGCGACCGTACAGCTTATCGCCGCGAATTTCCGGCTTGAACGGATCGCTGTCCCATGGCTGACCGTCTACGGGCACCACGTCTGTGTGGCCCGACAGCACCACGCCGCCGTTAGTCTCGCCGTCGTGCGCGGGAATCGTTGCGAACAGATTGGCCCATTTGCCGCTTTCGTCGTGAGTGAGCGTGGCTTCGATGCCGACTGCGCGCAGTTCATCGCGCACGGTCTCGATCAGACCGAGATTTGGATTACGGCTCACCGTGTCCATCGACACGAGACGGGTTACCCAGGGGAGCGAGGCAGGCAGCGTTGCAGGCGAGGAAGAATTCGATTCAGAGGCGGGCGTTTGCGAGGACTGCGCTGATTCAGCGACGTGAGACATGACAAGACTCCAGCATTTGAGTCTTTCGATCATACCCAAAAAAAACTCACCCGTATGCTGCGGCGCGCGTTTGCGCACCGCAGCATGAACGAAAAACGGCTAGACGTACCCCGTTTTTTTAATGGCGCCGGCGTGGGTGCCGTGTGGGTTCCGGTATCTGCGCTGGTGTTGACGCGATACCGGCGCGTTAGCATGCAACATGCCGCCCGTTAGCGCGCAGCAGCCGTGGCCGCCGTGCCGCGGCTGGGCGTTCCAAGTGCACGCAGGGTTTCTTTCACCGTCGCCACACGCACGGCCAGATCCGGGCTGCGCGTTTCAATACGCAGTTTGTCCTGGCCCGCGAGCTTGATGTGCTTGTGTTTCTGCACCATTTCGATGATCCGCATCGCGTCGATCGGCGGATTGGGGATGAACTGCAAGCCGATCACGGTTTCGCCCGCATCGATTTTCGAAATGCCCAAAGGCTTGGCCGCGAGGCGCAGACGATGCGTCTCGACGAGTGCATGCGCTTGCGGCGGCAATTTGCCGAAGCGATCGATCAATTCCTCCTGGATGCCGTCGATCGAATCGTTGTGTTCGCAATTGGCGAGGCGCTTGTAAAGCGACAGACGTTCCTGCACGTCGCCGCAATAGTCCGCTGGCAGAATCGCGGGCGCGTGCAGATTGATCTCGGTGGTCGCGGCGAGCGGCGCGGTGAGGTCCGGCTCCCTGCCTTCCTTGAGCGCCTTCACGGCGTCGTTCAGCATGTCGGTATAGAGCTGGAAACCGATCTCGTGAATCTCGCCCGATTGCTTGTCGCCGAGCACTTCACCCGTACCGCGGATTTCGAGGTCGTGCATCGCGAGATAGAAGCCCGAACCGAGTTCCTCCATCTGCTGGATCGCTTCAAGACGACGCTGCGCCTGCTTGGTCAGACCTTGCGGGTCATGCACCAGCAGATACGAATATGCCTGGTGATGCGAACGGCCGACGCGGCCACGCAACTGGTGCAATTGCGCGAGGCCGAACTTGTCGGCGCGGTGAATCAGGATCGTGTTGGCGCTCGGCACGTCGATACCGGTTTCGATGATCGTCGTGCACAGCAGAACGTTCGCGCGTTGCGCAACGAAATCACGCATCACGCGTTCGAGTTCGCGCTCGTGCATCTGTCCATGCGCGACCGCGATACGTGCTTCGGGCACGAGTGCTTCGAGCATCTGCCGGCGATTCTCGATCGTCTCGACTTCGTTGTGCAGGAAGTAGACCTGGCCGCCGCGTTTCAACTCGCGCAACATTGCTTCGCGAATCACGCTGTCTTCTTCGCGACGTACGAAGGTTTTGATCGCGAGGCGCTTTTGCGGCGCGGTCGCGATCACCGAGAAATCGCGCAGGCCTTCGAGCGCCATGCCGAGCGTACGCGGGATCGGCGTCGCGGTGAGCGTGAGCACATCGACCTCGGCTCTGAGGGCCTTCAGCGCTTCTTTCTGACGCACGCCGAAACGGTGTTCCTCGTCGATGATGACGAGCCCCAGCCGCTTGAACTGCACATCCGACGACAGCAGCTTGTGCGTGCCGATCACGATATCGACCGTGCCTTCGTTGATCTGCTGGATTGACGCGCTGACTTCCGTGGTCGACTTGAAGCGAGACAGTTCGGCAATGCGCACCGGCCAATCGGAGAAACGGTCGGTAAACGTTTGCGTGTGCTGTTCGGCGAGCAGCGTGGTGGGCGAAAGCAGCGCAACCTGTTTGCCCCCCATCACGGCGATGAACGCCGCGCGCAATGCCACCTCGGTCTTGCCGAAACCGACGTCGCCGCACACGAGGCGGTCCATCGGTTTGCCGCTCGTCATGTCGCCGATCACGGCAGCAATCGCTGCGGCCTGGTCCGGTGTTTCCTCGAAGCCGAAGGTCTCGGCGAACTTCACATAGTCTTTCGGTTCAAGCGCGAACGCATGACCTTCGCGCAGAGCGCGACGGGCATATAGATTCAGCAGTTCCGCCGCAGTGTCGCGGATCTGTTGCGCTGCTTTGCGTTTGGCCTTTTCCCACTGGCCGGAGCCGAGCGAATGCAACGGCGCGCTTTCCGGATCCGCGCCGCTGTAGCGCGAGATCACGTGCAACTGCGCGACCGGCACGTAGAGCTTGCTGTTACTCGCGTATTCGAGGTGCAGGAACTCGGTCTCGCCTTCGCCGAGATCCATCGTCACGAGGCCCATATAGCGGCCGATTCCGTGCTGCGAATGCACGACCGGATCGCCGATCTTCAACTCGGACAGATCGCGCACCATCGAATCGACGTTGCTGGCCTGTTCCTGACGGCGGCGTCCCGCGCGACGCGCGAGCGGGCCGTAAAGCTCGGTCTCGGTGATGATCGCGATGCCGTCGACGGGCACCGCAAAACCGTTGGCCAGCGGTGCGACGCCGAGCGCGAAACGCGTGTCGCCGATGAGCCAGTCCCGGAAGCTGTCGCTCGAGGCGGGCCTCAGATGATTGTCGGCCAGCAGTTGTAACAGCGTTTCGCGCCGGCCGGCCGATTCAGCGGCAAACAGCACGCGGTTCGGCGTGGCGTCGAGATAGGCACGCAGCGCGGCGACCGGATCGTCCGCATGGCGGTCGAGGGCGAGATTCGGCAACGGCACGGACCAACCGCCGCCTGCGTTGGCCGGCAAGACGAGCCGCGCGAACGGCTTGGCGAACGTAAAGAAGTCCTCGTCCGACAGGAACAGACGTTGCGGCTCCAGAATTGGCCGGTCGCGATCGTGCGAGAGGAAGTTGTAACGCTGCCGGGTGTCGTTGGTGAAGCGCTTGATCGCCGCGCCCAGATCGCCCACAAACGCCAGTTGCGCGCCTTCAGGCAGGTAATGGAACAGCGTCGCCGTTTCGTTGAAGAAGAGCGGCAGATAGTATTCGATGCCCGCCGACGGCACGCCGTTGCCGATATCCTTATAAATCGACGCACGGCTCGGATCGCCTTCGAAGGTCTCGCGCCAGCGGCTGCGGAATGCCGTGCGCGCGGCTTCGTCGAAGGGGAACTCGCGGCCTGGCAGCAGACGCACGTCCTTCACCGGATAGAGGCTGCGCTGGGTGTCCGGATCGAAGGCACGGATCGAATCGACCTGGTCGTCGAACAGGTCGATCCGGTATGGCAGGGGCGAGCCCATCGGATACAGATCGAGCAGCGAGCCGCGCACGCAGTATTCGCCGGGACGCACCACCTGGCTCACGTGCTCGTAGCCCGCGAGCGTCAATTGCGCTTTGAGCCTGGCTTCGTCGAGGCGCTCGCCTTGCGAAAAGGAGAACGTGTAGCCCGCCATGAACGAGGCAGGCGGCATCCGGTACAGGGCGGTGGTGGCGGGCACCAGCAGGATGTCGCAGCGGCCTTCGCCGAGATCGTGCAGCGTGGCGAGGCGCTCGGAGACCAGGTCCTGGTGCGGCGAAAACGTGTCGTAAGGCAGCGTTTCCCAGTCGGGCAGCAGGCGCACGCGTGCCTCGGGCGCGAAAAAGCCGATTTCCTGCGCGAGGCGCTGCGCGTCGACGGCGCTTTCGCAGACGACCGCCAATAGCGGCACCTTCTCGCGATAGGCGAGATGGTAGCGGGCGATCAGCAGCGCATCGGACGAGCCGTGCGTGCCGTCGAAGGCAAAACGCTGGCCGGCCTTGACGAGCGCGACGGGCGGGGAGTACTGCGATGATGCGGCGATGTCTGGCATAGAAGAGAAAAGGCGGCCTCAGGCTCACACGTGATCGGCAAGTTTACGCGTGTCAGGGCGTAGATGCGAAGGACCTATTATAAAATCCGTTCTTTACTTTTACTTCGCGGCGTCCGCACTCGTGACTTCCCGTCTATTTGCCCTGATTCCGTGCGCTGGCACCGGCAGCCGTTCTGGCGCCGCGATGCCCAAACAATATCGCACTGTCGCCGGCCGCGACATGTTGCATTACTCGCTGGCGGCTTTCGACGCCTGCAGCGAGTTTGCGCAAACCCTTGTCGTGATTGCTCCCGACGACCAGCACTTCGACGCCCGCCGCTTCGGCGGCTTGCGTTTTGCCGTGCGCCGCTCCGGCGGGGCATCGCGCCAGGCGTCGGTGCTGAACGGCTTGCACGTGCTGGCCGAGTTCGGCGCGCACGACGACGACTGGGTGCTGGTGCACGACGCCGCGCGGCCGGGCATTACGCCTGCGTTGATTCGCACGCTGATCGGCGCGCTGAGGGACGATGCGGTGGGCGGCATCATGGCCTTGCCTGTTGCGGATACCTTGAAGCGGATCGACTCGGGTTCGTCCGACGGGCGGATTGCCCGTACCGAAGCGCGCGATGGTTTGTGGCAGGCGCAGACGCCGCAAATGTTCCGCATTGGCATGTTGCGCGAGGCGATTCTGCGCGCGCAGGCGGACGGCCATGACCTGACCGACGAAGCGAGCGCGATCGAGTGGCTGGGACACGCGCCGAGGTTGGTTCAGGGCAGCTTGCGCAACTTCAAGGTCACCTATCCTGAAGACTTCGATCTGGCCGAGGCGATTCTGTGCCGGCCGCCTTCGGCCTCCTGACTGGATAATCAGATTTTAATTGAATGGGCTAGAGGACTTGACGCATATGGATTTCAGAATTGGGCAAGGGTATGACGTGCATGCGCTGGTGCCGGGACGTCCGTTGATTATCGGCGGCGTGACGATTCCCTATGAGCGCGGGCTGCTCGGGCATTCGGATGCGGATGTGCTGCTGCATGCCATTACCGATGCTATTTTTGGCGCTGCCGCGATGGGGGATATTGGGCGGCATTTCTCCGATACGGATGCTAAATTCGCTGGCGCAGATAGCCGGGTTTTATTGCGCGAGTGTTTTGCTCGCGTTAAAGCCGCTGGGTTTTCTATTGGTAATGTGGATAGCAGTGTGGTTGCGCAGGCGCCCAGGCTGGCGCCTCATATTGACGGAATGCGGGCGAATATCGCCGCGGATCTGAACTTGCCGATTGAGCGGGTCAACGTCAAGGCGAAGACCAATGAGAAGCTGGGTTATCTTGGGCGGGGAGAGGGCATTGAAGCTCAGGCAGCGGTTTTGTTGATCAAGAATTGATTGTGGTTTTTTGCCCGCCCAAGGCAAAAACCAATGCGCGCAACGCTAGTGCCGTGTTCGCGCTGCGCGCAAGAACAACTATTTACCCTCTGCAGCAATACACTGCGCAGCGGCGTTAACAACCGCCGCGATGCGGCCCACATCCCGCAATTGCGTAGAACTCATCCCCTCGGCAACGAGCGTATCAAAATGCGACTTCACGCAAAAATGACACTTACCAATAATCGAAGCCGCCAGCGCATACATCTCAAACCGTCGCTTATCCACACCGCCATGCGACGCATAAGCATTCATCCGTAACTGCGCCGGTTGCGATTTCAGGTCCGCGTTATCCGTCATCTCGACATACGGATACCACACGTTATTCATCCCCATTAGCGCAGCCGCAGTGAGCGCGCCGTTCGTCTCTTCCGGCGACAAAACCCCGGCATTGCGAATCGCGTCGATAATCACCGTACTCTTCGCCGCAAACGCCGCCGCCAACGCTACACCGACCGCGTCATTCCCCTCCAGCGACGAGCGCGCAATCGTCCCGTCCAGATTCAGCCGAATGTCCTTGGCGTAGTCAGGCACGAGCGCCTTAATCGAAGACAAGAATTCCATTGAAATCTCCTATCAGGTTGTCGATAAAAAAGCCCGCTGGCTTTTCAAGCTTAGCGGGCTTCTGACAGCACTGCTTACAGCGTTGCGCCGCCGACTGCGCGGTTGCAAGGACACAGTTCGTCCGTTTGCAGGCCGTCGAGAATACGCAGCACTTCTTCCGGATTACGCCCAACGTTCAGGTTATTCACCGAAACGTGTTGAATCGTATTGTCCGGATCGACGATGAACGTTGCGCGCAATGCCACGCCGGCTTCCTTGTCGCGCACGCCGAGCTGGTCGATCAACTCGCCCTTTACGTCACCGAACGCATAGTGGTTCAGCTTGCTCAGGTCCTTGTGCTCACGGCGCCACGCCAGCTTGACGAATTCGTTGTCCACGCTGCCGCCGAGCAGCACTGCGTCGCGCTCTTCGAAATCCTTGGCCAGCTTGCCGAACTCGACGATTTCCGTCGGACACACGAACGTGAAATCCTTCGGATAGAAATAGATGATCTTCCACTTGCCTGGGAATGACTGTTCCGTGATCTCTTCGAACGCCGACACGCCGTTTTCTTCGTGATTGTTGAAGCCCGGCTTGGCAGCAGTAACGGTAAACGCTTCGACTTTATCGCCAACGGTTTTCATGCGAGTGCTCCTTCGTGTGATGTGAAAACAGCATGTTGAGGCTACCAGCTCGTCGTAACGAGCACGTTACACGCCTTGGAATATAGCTCTATTAAATTATCCGTTCAATAGTTTTTTACTAACAGCCTGGATAGCTTTTATTCAACGAGACCAACCGTCGCACCGGCAGGACGATGCACCTTCCGGTCAGGCACCCTTTGCAAGCGGGAACTCGATCGTCACTTCGAGACCCGGGCCTGGCGTGCGATTGCGCAGGCGCAGCGCGCCTCGGTAACGGCTTACCAGCCGCTGCACAATTGCCATGCCAAGGCCCGTGCCGTTCGCCTGGGTGCGCGCCGAATTCACACGATAGAACGGTCGTGTGACAAGCGCCAGTTGGTCTTCCGGAATACCGGGACCCTCGTCGACCACGGACAACTCGACCCGCGAGTGCGACACCCGTGTTTCCAGAATCACGTGCGGTATACCGTCGCCGTCGCTCAAACCGTATTTGCGCGCGTTCTCCAGCAGATTGCCGACCACGCGCCGCATGTCGGTCTCATCCGCCTCGATCACTGCCGATGGCGCGAGGCGCGTGATCAGCCGCATGCTGTCCTCGCTTTGCATCCGCGCGGCCAGTTCGCCTGCGATCACAGAGAGATCGACTGGCTCCGGCACCCGCTGCACCGGACGCGCGTAGTCGAGGAATCGGCCGATGATCATGTCCATCTGCTCAATGTCGTCGACCATCGCATCTTTGGTGGTCTGATCAGACGGGCTCATTTCGGTTTCGAGCCGCAGTCGCGCGAGCGGGGTGCGCAGATCGTGCGAAATCCCTGCGAGCATCAACGCGCGGTCGGCCTCGAGTTGTTCGAGGTCCTGCACCATCTGGTTGAAGCTGCGATTGGTCTCGGCGGCGACACCCATGCCGCGCTCGGGCAAGGGCTCCGGCGACTGACCTGAGCCGACCTTGCGCGCGGCCATCGCGAGCCGGGCGAACGGGCGGTTCACGAGACTCGTGATGAACGCCGCGCCGAACAGCGACAGCGCCAGCGCGAACACGCCCCAGCCGGCCCATTGCAAGCCGGTCGCGTTGTCGAGTTGATCGCGGTCGAGCGCCACCCAGTAATCGTCGTCGTCGATCTTGAAGCTGATCCAGACGCCGGGGATGTCGTTGACGCTCTGTGCAATGACCGTGTCGTCGCCGAGGCGGCCGCGAATGTCGTGTTCGATCAGCCGGTTCAGCGACTCGTCGGGCTGCAGCTTGTATTTGTCGGTGGTTTCGCGCGGGTACACGCGCACCCCTTCATTGCTCTCCAGATCCTGTAGCAAGGCGCGCCGCAGGTCGGGATCGGAATAGAGGAGTGCGGTGCGCGTGAGCTTGACGATAGCGACCAGTTGCAACGCCACGCGCTGCGCGCGCGGCTCGCGTTCGATCACCCGAAAGCTCTGGAACCACGCGGCGAGACTGACTGCGATCAATAGAGCGATCAACAGAAAGGTCCGCCAGAAAAGGCCGCCGAACGCGAGCGTCAGGAGGCGCCGGTCGATCCGCATGGGCCCTTCTTATCAGAAACTATCTTGCATGGGACCAGAGTAAGAGCTTTGCATGGGACCGGAGAAATCGTGCTGAAGCGCGAACTCTGGTCGACCGCTAAAGCGCCAACTCTGGTCGACCGCTTTGCATGGGACCAGAGGTAAGACGCTAAAGCGCCAACTCTGGTCGACACAAGAGGTGAGAGCAAACTCAGGCTGCACCGTCGGGAATGAACACGTAACCAAGACCCCAGACGGTCTGAATGAAACGTGGGCTGCCCGGATCAGGTTCGATCAACTTGCGCAGACGCGAAATCTGCACGTCGAGGCTGCGGTCGAACACTTCGTATTCACGGCCGCGCGCCAATTCCATCAGCTTTTCACGCGACAACGGCTGACGCGGGTGGCGCGCAAACACCTTCAGTACCGAAAACTCACCCGTGGTCAGCGGAATTTCCTGGCCGGCTTTGGTGAGCGTGCGGGTGGCAAGATTCAGCGCGAACTCGCCAAACTCGAACACTTCGGTGGTTTCGGACGGCGCGCCCGGCAACTCCGACGGTGACTGGCGTCGCAGCACCGCATGAATCCGCGCAACCAGTTCGCGCGGGTTGAACGGCTTGGGCAGATAGTCGTCGGCACCCATTTCGAGCCCGACGATACGGTCGACGTCTTCACCCTTGGCCGTCAGCATGATGATCGGCGTGCGGTCGTTGCTGCCGCGCAAGCGGCGGCAGATCGACAGGCCGTCCTCGCCGGGCAGCATCAGATCGAGCACCAGCAGGTCGAAGCGCTCACGCACCCAGAGCTTGTTCATGGACGGCGCGTTCTCGGCAACGTAGACATTGAAGCCCTGTTCACCGAGGTAGCGGCGCAGCAGATCGCGCAAGCGCGGATCGTCGTCGACGACGAGGATTTTCGAAGGGTTTTTAGTTTCCATGGTCGGCATCTTAGCGCGATTAGAAAGGGGTGCGCGGTTGCATCATTTATCGGGTTACAGTCAGTTACAAAATTTACCCGCACTGTGGCACGACGTAAAGCAGGGGCAGGTAGACTCCTTTACTGAATGCGGCTGTTCGGTAGATACTTCACCCGACTAAAAATATCGCACCCGGCTCGCTACCGGGGTTTGTATACGCATTTGAGGTAGCCGGTTGCCGCGCCACGAAGGGAACAACATGAAGGGAGGGGTTTGGCCGAATGTGCGCCTAAGCGTAATTGCACTGGCGGTAGCCGGGACGCTTGCAGGCACACTGGGACCAACGCTCGCCCACGCCCAGCCTTCGGCCGACAGAGCTATGAGCGAGCGCGCCCCAAGGTCGGCTAATTCCAGGGCGAATCGTCACAACCTCAACAACGACCGCCCTGCATCAGACGCGATGTTGCGCACTGCCGTTCCCCCCGATCTCGATCAACGTCGTCGTGATGGTCATATGACGCCTGACGAACGGCGTCTGTTACGGCAGCATATCGAAGATGCTGTCCGCGAGCTCTACAAACGCTAGCTATT
The DNA here is from genome assembly GCF_035656215.1 of Paraburkholderia sp. Lineage (GTDB taxonomy): Bacteria > Pseudomonadota > Gammaproteobacteria > Burkholderiales > Burkholderiaceae > Paraburkholderia. The sequence continues at coordinate 6,931 of NZ_DASRSY010000015.1, read as the reverse complement.
TCCGTGCCCGGTCCGGGCACGCCGGCCGCGCTTTCTCCGCGCGTGAAAGATTTCGTTGCACTTCCCCAGTCAACTTTCCCGTTCCATCTGCCGTTGAGCTGCCAGAGCACGGCGCGTTTTGCGCGGGCGAATGTCTTTTCGTGATGTCCCCCGACCGGATGATCGATGATGAAATTGCTGGCAAGCGGTAATGGTGGCCGATGGCTTGCAGTTACTGCCACTGCGCTTGCGGCGGTGACATGGTGTGCGCCGGCATCGGCCGTGCAGCAAGGCGCGTCTCTGGCGCCTTACAACCGGCATCGCGCGCCGGCTGCCGCGTCCGCTGCTTCTCCTGCCGACCAGGACATCCTCGACGCCGACGACGCGCGCTTCTTCCTGACGCGCGTCGGTTTTGCGCCCGATAGCAACGAGGTCGCGCAATACGTTGGACTCACACGTGAGCGGGCCGTCGATAAGGTGCTGGCGACAGCCCGAACCGAAGCCGTCACACCGCTGCCGGACTGGGTGCTCGAACCGATCCCGACACGCGAAACGCGCAAGACGTGGACGGACGAGCAACGCCGCGACGAGCAGCGACTGCGCGGCCAGCGTTACGAATTATTACGCGCGTGGTGGGTGCGCGAGATGCTGAGCACGCCGTCGCCGCTGACCGAGCGCATGACGCTCTTCTGGCATAACCACTTCACGTCAGGCCAGGACAAGGTCCAGTATCCGCAGCAGATGGCGCAGCAGAACATGCTGTTGCGCCGTGACGCGTTCGGCAATTTCGGCGAGTTGTTGCACGACGTCGCGAAGGATCCGGCGATGCTGCAATACCTGGATGGCGCGAGCAATCGCAAGGGCAAGCCCAATGAGAACTTCGCGCGGGAAGTGATGGAGCTGTTCACGCTCGGAGAAGGGCACTACACGCAGCGCGACGTATCGGAAGCCGCCCGTGCCTACACGGGGTGGAGCCTCGATCCCGACACGCGGGCGTACATGTGGCGCGCCAACCAGCACGACGACGGCGACAAGACCGTGCTCGGTCAAACCGGTGCGTTCGACGGCGATCAGGTGCTCGACATCCTGCTTGTACGACCGGAAACCGCGACCTTCGTCACGACCAAGCTATGGCGTGAGTTCGTCTCAGATACGCCGGACTCCGCTCGCATCGCGCCGATCGCCGCGCAGTTCCGCGCGAGTCGCTACGATATCAAGGTCGCGCTGCACGGCCTCTTCATGAGCGACGCCTTCTGGAACGACGACGATCGCGGCGTCCTCGTGAAATCGCCGGCTGAGTTCGTCGTCGGGACGCTGCGCGCGTTCGACATCGGCTATGACAACACTGCACCGTTTGCCGCGCAGATCCGCACGCTCGGCGAGAACCTGTTCTACCCGCCGAACGTCAAAGGATGGCCAGGCGGCACGATATGGATCAACAGTTCGACACTGCTTGCGCGTAAGCAATTCGTCGAGCAACTGTTTCGGGCGACGGAAACCGCCGGTCCACGGCGCACGAACAATCCGATCAGCGCAAAGATCACGGCGAGTAGCGCGCCGGGCAATATGCAGGCGAATCCGCCGATGCAGCGCGCGATGGCGCGAGTCGGTCAGGCCGGGCAAGGTGGCGTACGCTTTGACATCGACGCGTGGCTTGCGCATTACAACACCGCGCCGACGGCGAAGCCGGGGTTGTCGGCCGAGCTTCAGTTGCAGCACGCGGTCTTGCCGCTCACGCCGGTCGACGCGATCGCAACCGATTCGACAGCCAGCGCTTATCTGGAGGCGTTGTTGATGGACCCGGCTTATCAGTTGAAGTGAGCCGCTGCGACGGCCAACGGAATTGAGCAGGTCAGCCGTTTAACTTTATCGACAGCGAAAATAAAAGGTCCGTCGAAGGCGGAAGACACGCGCCATGACAATCGAACGAGGTGCAGGATGAAACGACGCAGCTTTCTCTCGATGGGCGCAGCCGCCGGCGCGACGCTCTGGCTGCCGCGCGCATTCGGTGCGCAAGCGGCAGCCTTGGGCGCTCCAATGAATCGCGGCTACGGCAACCTGCTGATCCTCGTCGAGCTGAAGGGCGGTAACGACGGTTTGAACACCGTGATTCCGTTTGCCGATCCCGCTTACTATCAGCTGCGCAAAAACATCGGCATCAAACGCGAGCAGGCGATTCAGCTCGATGAGCGCACCGGGCTGCATCCGTCGTTACAGGCGCTCATGCCACTTTGGCAAAGCCAGCAACTGGCGATCGTGCAGGGCGTCAGCTATGCGCAACCGAACCTGTCGCATTTCCGCTCGATCGAGATCTGGGACACCGCGTCGCGTTCGGATCAGTATCTGCGCGAGGGCTGGCTCACGCGCGCATTCGCGCAGGCGCCGGTGCCTCCCGGTTTTGCCGCCGACGGCGTCGTAATCGGCAGCGCCGAAATGGGACCGCTCGCCAACGGTGCACGTGCGATTGCACTGGTCAATCCGGCGCAGTTCGTCAAGGCTTCGCGCCTCGTCACACCGGTGTCGCTGCACGAGCGCAATCCGGAATTGGCGCATATTCTCGACGTCGAGAACGACATCGTGAAAGCGGCCGACCGTCTGCGTCCCACACAAAGTCAGATGCAATTGAAGACGGTGTTCCCTGGTGGCGCATTCGGCAGTTCGATCAGGACGGCCATGCAGGTGCTTGCCGCTGGTGACGCCCCGAAGGCAATCCCCGGTGGGGGCACGCCGCAAGAACAGCCGCGCAGCGGGCAGGGTGTCGCGGTGATCCGGTTGACGCTGAACGGTTTCGATACGCATCAGAACCAGCCCGGCCAGCAGGCGGCGCTACTCAAGCAATTGGCCGCAGGGTTCGCGTCGATGAAGTCGGCGCTTGTGGAACTCGGCCGCTGGGACCAGACGCTGGTGATGACCTATGCGGAGTTTGGCCGGCGCCCGCGTGAGAATCAGAGCAACGGCACGGACCACGGCACGGTGGCGCCGCATTTCGTGATGGGCGGGCGAGTGCGCGGCGGTTTGTATGGTGTGCCACCGGTGCTCGCACGGCTCGACGGAAACGGCAACTTGCCGGTCGGCGTCGATTTCCAGCAACTTTACGCGACTGTGCTCGGGCCCTGGTGGGGACTCGATGCGTCCGCGATCCTGCAGCAGCGGTTCGAGCCGCTGCCATTGCTACGCGTCTGATAATCCACGGAGCTTTTCTTCATCAGCAAGAGGAGGCGCCGCCGTGTTGCCCGCTTAATCCGTTTAGCCAGCTTAGCCCGGCTATCTGGCGCGCCATGCGATCCAAAGTTTGCGGATCGGTGTCAACGCGATGCGCTGATGCAGCACGTGATAGCCGTCCCGTTCGATTTCATCCAGCAGCGCCAATGTGAGTGCAGCCTGCGCCACCAGTGTACGCTGCGAGCGGCGCTCATTTGCTGGCATGGCGGCGAGCGCTGCATGCAACGCATCGCGGGCCCGCCTGGTCTCGAAGCGCATTAGCTCGGTAAACGCGTCGGAATATTTCCGATTGATCAGGTCCGCGGCAGTGACCTTAAAGCGCTGCATTTCGTCGATCGGAATATAAATGCGACCGTGGCGCGCGTCATTGCCGGTTTCGACAACCAACTGCGCAAGCAGCAGCGCCTCACCGATCGGTGTCGACCAGTTCGACGCCTGCGTGGCGTCTTTCGCCATAGCACGTGCGATCAGCGACGCGAAGGTGCCGCCGACACTTTGCACATAGCGCCGCAGATTCGGATAGTCGAGGTAGCGCGCCTGGTCGAGGTCCATTTCGAAACCGGCAAGCAACGCCTGCAACGCGGGATACTCGGCCTGCACGTCGGGCAGATAAGCCGCCAGCGCTTTCGAAACCGGATGCGACGGTGAGCCCGAAGCCAACGCGGCGAGCTCGTTTTGCCACCACGCGAGTTTGGTGCGGCCGATGGCAGGATCGCTGATTTCTTTAACGGTTTCCTCGAACTCGCGGCGCAGCGCGAACAGCGCAGTCAGGAGCGGTTGACTTGCCGCGGGCGCCTGCCGAAGCGCATAGTAATTGCTCGATCCGGGCGGCGCCGCTTTCTGCTGGCAGTATTCGTCGAAATTCACGGGATTGGAATGTGGGGAAAGGCAGGCGAAAAGGGGCACGGTATGCGTGCGTTTAGCCAAAAATTGTAGCATCGACGCCCCCTCGGGCAGATGCATGACCAAATGCAGACAAGCGCGAATCAATCGGTTAGAATCTCGCGCTTACGCTTTCGGGCGCGGGTTTGTAACGCGGCCGCAAGCATGCAGGACATCGGGCAGGGCGCACAGCGTTTTGTCCGGCTGCGAGGGTGGCGAAATTGGTAGACGCACCAGGTTTAGGTCCTGACGCCCGCAAGGGTGTAGGGGTTCGAGTCCCCTCCCTCGCACCATCCATATGTAGCAGAGAACCCCGTTAAGTCTTCCGACTGACGGGGTTTTTTGTTGTCCGTTTATTCCCCTTTTGTTGCCCGCGTGATTTGCTGCCGGGCCTCGCATGCCCGGCAGCGCTCAGGCGTCCGGTGCCGGCGCTTGCTGTTCGGCCTGCGTGCCAGGCAACTCGGCTTGCGTGGCGCCTTCGAGAAAGCGGCGAGTCGATTCGAACGCCTGCAGCATCGGCTCGGGCCACGGCGTTTGCAGCATGACGGCCTGGTGGTTTTCAAACGCCGACGACAACAGTTTTGCCAACTCAGGCGAGCGCAGATGACGCAGCAGCACACTGACGGCGATTGCTGTCGCCTGGCTTGCGCCGGCGGTTTGAAGTTCTGAGGCGGTAAGGGCCGCTACCTGTTTGTTGATGTCCACTGAAACTTCCCTGGATGAAATGGGGGTGATCGAAGGCACGGTGGCCGATGCCGAATTTTGACATGGTTGGCGGGTTGCCGGGAACGTGGCTGCCTGGCGGGTCTTACGGTGCTCGAAGAGTGACGAAGGTTTTCAGCGCAGTTAATCTATTAAGCGATATGCAGTGGGATACCGCTCTCTGGTTTGTCCCGGGCAATCGGCTACCGATCGAGCCGCGCGTGGAGTGCCTGACGGGTCAGGCGCAACGAGCGCCACAGTGAAAGATGCAGGCGCTGCTAGTGCTGACGGTCAAAGCGCAGGGAAGAACTGACTGCGGGGCGGGAGCACCTCGGCGCGAGGATCGAACAGAGCGGCGAGATTTGAGCGCGCTGAGGGATTGCACTGCACGGAGGGGCTTGCGCAGCACTGAAGAAACGCCCAGTGCCGAAGAAATGCAACGCATTAAGGAGTGCACCGCGTGGAGGAATCGCATCGCATCGGGCAATCGGGCCGCGCCAGAAAACAGCATCGCGCGGGCGCCCCGCGCCTGCACGCCCTTGCTTACCCCTCTCGCTCCGTCATCGTGTCGATGATCTTATCGAGCGCCTGGCCGAACGCGAGCTTTTCCTGTTCGTCGAGACAGTCGAACATATCCCCGTTCCACTTACGCGCGATCGGCATCACCTTGCGATAGAGCGCACGGCCCTCCGGCGTCAGCGACACCAGCACGACGCGGCCGTCTTCAGCGCTCGGCTCGCGCTTCACGAGTCCTTGCTTGATCAATGCCTCGGCCGCGCGGCTAGCCTGGCTTTTGTCGAGGTTGGCGTGCCGCGCCAGTTCCATGATCGAAAACGGTCCGAACGAGCCCACCGACGCAATCACCCGCGCTTCAGGCAATGTCACGCCCAATTTGTCCTGATAGCGCACGCCGATGCCACGCTCGGCGAGTTTGTTCAGAACATGCAGACGGTACGTCAGGAACTGTTCGAGCCCGGTTTTGGCGGAGGCCTTCATGGTCTTCCCGTGATGAGTGGCGCGGTCGTGGCGCTGTGATTGTTGCCGCAACCGCCCCGCCGGTCAACGCGCGCCGTATTTCAGGCGCGTCAACTGTTCAGCCTCGTCGGCGAGCAAGCGCGCGGCCTCCCGAATGGCAACTTCCAGGGTGATCGGCCCGGGGGCCGGCGAGAAGCAGCCACTGAAGTGTTCGGCGAGACGCGGGAGTGCCGCGGAATCAACCGCGCCGGAGAGCAGCGTGGCCGGTACGCCCACTGCCTGCGCATGACGGCAAGCGATGAACGGCGCCTTGCCGTGCAGCGTTTGCACGTCCGAGCGGCCTTCGCCGGTGATCAGCCAGTTCGCGCCTTCAAGTGCCGCGTCCAGACCGATCTGCCGCGCGACGGTTTCCGCGCCCGGCTCGAACTGCGCGCCGAGCATGTGCAGCGCGAAGCCGAGACCGCCGGCTGCACCCGCGCCGGGTTGGTCGCGTGCCGTGCGCCCCAGCGCCGCCTCGAGCAGATCGGCGAAATGGGCGAGGGCGGCGTCGATCAGGGCAATCTGTTCCGGCTTCACACCCTTTTGCGGACCGAACACCGCGGTTGCGCCGTGATCGCCGGTCAACGGGTTGTCCACATCCGACATGCCGACAAACTGCGTGTCCGCGAGACGGGCGTCCAGCTGCGACACGTCGAGGCGCGCCACGCGAGCGAGTTGCTCGGGCGTTGCGTCGAGCTCGTTGTCCTGCGCGTCGAAAAGTTTCAGGCCGAGCCCGGCCAGCAAGCCGGCGCCGCCGTCGTTGGTGCTGCTGCCGCCGAGCGCGACGAAAAAGCGCCGGACACCGGCGTCGAGCAGGGCGCGAATCGCTTCGCCCATGCCGCGCGTGCTGCGCGCCTCGACCGGCACGCCCATGCCGACGGGATCCGTAATACCGACGATTTCCGCCGTTTCGATGATCGCGCTGCCATCCGCAAGCAGGCCGGTGAGTGCCTCGCGCACTGGACCGGCCGCACCGCGCACGCTCAGCTTGCGGCGTTCGCCGCCGCTCGTGAGCATGGCGTCGAGCGTGCCTTCGCCGCCGTCGGCCATCGGGCAGATGCGCACGTCGGCATCCGGCCGGGCGCGCTGGATGCCGGACGCAATCGCCTGCGCGACCTGTTCCGCGCTGAGC
>NZ_DASRSY010000014.1:0-38137 GCF_035656215.1 Paraburkholderia sp. | reverse complement strand
CTTCCAGATCACGCAAAACCTGTTCGGCAATCAGCTTCGACTGCCCATAAGGATTGGTGGCCGACAGCGGAAACGATTCGTCGATCGGCGAGCTCTCCGGCACGCCATACACCGTCGCCGACGAACTGAACACGAACTGCTTCACGTTGCGATCGCGCATTACGCCGAGCAGCGTCAGCAAACTGCCGACGTTATTGCTGTAGTACTCGATCGGCTTGGCGACCGATTCGCCCACCGCCTTCAGCGCGGCAAAGTGAATCGCGCCGGTGATCGGGTGTGCGTCGAAAATACGGTTGAGCGCCGCTTCATCGCGTGCGTCGGCTTCGTAGAAGGTCACGGCCTTACCGGTAATTTTCTCCACGCGCCGCAACGATTCGCGGTTGCTGTTCACGAGATTGTCGATTACCACGACGTCGTAACCGCCGTTCAGCAGTTCGACACATGTGTGCGAGCCGATAAATCCTGCACCGCCCGTTACCAGAATCGTACCCTTCGTGCTCATGCTGTTGCTCCGTTAAAGTAAAACGCCCGTCATTTTCTGCACCAGGTCTTTATACGTTTCGACGACCACACGTTCGTCGAACTCTTGCGCGACTTTCTGTCGACCGCGTTCAGCCATTGCACGGCGCCCGGCGCTGCTCATGTCGAGCATCTGCGCCAACTTCGCCGTGAGACTCTCTACATTGCGCACTTCGCACAACAATCCATTGACGCCGTCCGCCACCACTTCACGGCAGCCGGGCACATCCGTCGTAACAATCGGCCGGCCCATCGCCGACGCTTCCATCAGCGTGCGAGGCACGCCTTCGCGATATGACGGCAGGACGACGCAGTCCGCGGCGGCGATGAAAGGCCGCACGTCGTGCGCTTCACCAAGATACTCGATGATGCCTTCCTGCTCCCACGCGGCCACCTCTTCGCGTGTGATCGCGCTAGGGTTGTCGACGCCAACCGGGCCGAGCAATTGGAACCGCGCCTGCGGATAACGTTCACGCAAACGCCGCGCCGCTTCGACATATTCGCCGACGCCCTTGTCCCACAGAAGCCGCCCGATCAGCACGAACCTGAATTCCGCCTGCTCCGGCAGCGGCGTGAAGGCGAACTGTTCGAGATCGACGCCTTCGCCATGCAGGAGCCGCGCACGCTCAGGATGCACTAACAAATTCTGCTCGACAAATGCGGCCTGGTCGTCGCGATTCAAAAACCAGATCTCGCGCGGGAAACGGAAGGCGAAACGGTACAGTTTTTTGGCGACAAGCGCCGCGCGGCTCTGTTGGATGAAAACGTAACCGAGCCCGGTCGTCACCGCCACCGACTGCACGCCCGCCAGTTTCGCGGCGATCGAGCCGTAAATGTTCGGCTTGATCGTGTAATGGAACACGACGTGCGGGCGGATGCTTCTATACAAACGATACAACGACAAAAGCGTGCGCAGGTCGTCGCGTGGACTGGTGCTTTTGGACGCCACTGGTAATTCGATGCAACGGCACCCCATCGCGGTGAGCAGTTCGAACGTGCGGTCGCGCGGCGCAAGCACCGTCACGTCGACGCCGCGCCCGACCAGCATGCGGATCAGCCCTTGCCGATACGTATAGATTGCCCAGGCGGTGTTACAGACGAGTGTAATACGCAGCGCGGGCGTCGACTTCAAGGCAGGCTTCATGCGGGAACGGGCTCGACGGTGAGTGACGGGTGAGTGGCGGGTGAGTGACGGGGTAACGGCATCAATGGCTCGTAGGCGGCGCGAGCAACGTGCGTTTGACCCGCTGCAATGCGCGGTAAGGTGTCACGAGATGCAGCAGATTTTTCACGAGACCCAGCCAATCGTACGGATTGGCGGCGTTGAAGTAGCGCAGTTGCAGCCGCAACGTCGAGCTGACCTGGCGGCGGCGCTTGGTCGCGCTAATGCCGCCTTCGTTCAACTCGTAGTAGAGCCCGAGTTCCGGCAGGTTCGCGCAGTCATAGCGCTCCATCAGGCGCACGAACAGATCGAGGTCCTCGGCGGAACGGTACTCCGCGCGGTAGTTGCCGACCGCGCGCACCGCGTCGACGCGCAGCATCATCGAAGGATGCGCGAGGCATGAACGGAAGAAGCGCAGACGACGAATTTCATTCGGTTCGGCAGGCGGCGTCAGCATGAAAAGCGGTTTTCCTTCACGCGTGACGACCTGCGTCCACATGCCGAGGCCGGCCACTTGCGGATGCAACTCCATGAACACGCGCTGTTTGGCGAGCCGTTGCGGCACGCTGCGGTCGCCCGCGTCGATGCGGGCTGCGTAGCGAAAGCCGCGCTGCGCAAGGGCGTCGATGCCGGTTTGCAGTGCGCGCTCGATGCCGCCGTTCTGCGGCATACGCAGCACTTCGACCTTCATGTTCGGGATCGCTGGCGCGACGATCGGCGGCGTGCTGCCGTCGTCGACGATCAGCACATGCACGAGCGCGCTTTCGCTGAACGAGGCCAGCGTGAGGTCGACGTCGGCCTGGCCGTTGTACGCGGGCATGAGCACCGCGACGTCGTCGAGGGAATGCGCGGTGGCGGATGAATTCGTCATGGGCGCAATTTGAAACGAATGTAATAAAGATTAACCGACGCAGCGGCGAGATATCCGGCCGCGAGGCCTACCAGCGCACCGTAAGCGCCAAGCCGCGGAATCGCCAGCAGATTGACGATGAACGCAACAGCCAGCGCCAGCAGCCACTTCGAGAGCAACACGAATTTGGCCTGATATTTCAGCACGATCAGATTGCCGATCGCTTCGATCCCGGCCGGCACGGAAAGCCACACGGCCCAGCGGAAAATCTCGATCGCGCCTTCAAAGTCCGGCCCGAACACGCGGCGGATAATGAAGCCGGCCAGCAGATCCAGCACGATCGCGCCGCTCACCATCAGCGCGGCGGTCATTGCAGTGAGCCGCCACACGTTGCGGCGGAGTTGCGCCGCATCCTGCACGCGGTAGACAAAGGCCGGCGCAATCGTCTGCGCGAGCATCAGCGCGAGCGTGATCCAGTTTTCGTTCAACTGTTGCGCGGCGGAATAGCGGCCGAGGTCGGCGAAGGAAATCGCCCGTTCGAGCATCAGCCTGTCGAGTTTCAGGAACAGATACATACAGATCAGGCCGAGCCAAAACACCGTGCCTGCGGTCGCGAAATGCTTGAAGAGCGAACGGTCGAGGTGCCAGCCGAGCTTGCCGCCATGCCGGCGGATGTAATAGATCAGCAGAACCGCGCCGATCAACGCCGATTCGGCGGCCCACAGCCAGCCAAAGCGCGCGGGCGTCGCCATTGCGCGCACCAGCAGATAGACGAAGCCGGCCTTCAGCACCGCAGTGCTCATGCTGGTGAGCAGTTGCGGCTTGCTGTACGTCATGCTTTGTAGCCATGCATTGATCACGCCGACGAACGGCTCGCGAAACAGCATCGTGACCGCGAGGCCGGCGAGCATGGCGCCCACCAGCGGCTCGAAGAAGTGCAGGGCGATGCCGAGCCACGTGAGCAGCAACGCCGCGACGGAAACCGAAAAGCGCAGCGCGAAGGCGCTGCCGAGCACGGTGCCCAACTGGGTTGGCGGCCGGCCGACGATGGTAGGAACCAGAATTTCCGCGCCGCACACCCAGGTGATCGGCGAAAGCACCAGCAGCAGCGTGTTCGCGTACTGCCATTTGCCGAAGGTGTCCGGCCCGAAGTAGCGTGCCAGCATGCCGCTGATCACGATCGCCACGCCGATCTGCGTAAGCCGCTCCAGCCCGAGCCAGACGATATTGGTGAAGGCGCGCGTGACGTCGGGATTGGCGAAGCGTTTGAGCGTCAGCATCCGGTGGGCACTCGCCTATGCGGTTGCACGCGTTGTAGGTCTTGTACGAGGGAAGCAACGTGCGCCAGGGCGCTATATGTAACAGCCCACATGGCCGGCTGTCGCGGCAACATTGCAAAAGCAGGGCGTCTAAGCATTAGAATGGGCGTCTATTAGGGCATGTCCGGAAGGCGCAATTATAAGTTGGAACCGGATCGCTTCCGGCAAGGGCGCATCGCTCGGTTTTCAGATAGTTTTACCGATCCCTCGGCAATGCGCCGGTCAAAATTTTCCATTGCACGCAAGTGAGCCAACATGATCTCCAAATCTATTTTCAAGGCGTATGACATTCGCGGCGTCATCGGCAAGACGCTCGACGCCGATGCAGCACGCTCGATCGGCCGCGCGTTTGGCAGCGAAGTGCGGGCGCAAGGCGGCGACGCCGTGGTGGTCGCGCGTGACGGCCGCCTGTCGGGTCCCGAGCTGATCGAGGCACTGTCGGACGGTCTGCGTGCGGCAGGCGTCGACGTGGTCAACGTCGGCATGGTGCCGACTCCGGTTGGCTACTTCGCGGCCAGCGTGCCGTTGAAGCTCGATGGCGGCGAACGCCGCGTCGATTCGTGCATCGTCGTGACGGGCAGCCACAACCCGCCTGACTACAACGGCTTCAAGATGGTCCTGCGCGGCGCGGCCATTTATGGTGAGACGATCCTCGCGCTGCATCAGCGTATCGTCGACGAAAACTTCTCTGAAGGTAGTGGCACGTACACGGAGTACGACATTGCCGATGCGTATCTGGATCGCATCACCAGCGACATCAAGATCTCACGCCCGATCAAGATCGTGGTGGACACCGGCAACGGTGTGGCAGGCGGCCTCGCGCCGAAGCTCTTCAAGAAGCTCGGCTGCGAACTGGTCGAACTGTTCACGGAGATCGACGGCAACTTCCCGAACCATCACCCGGACCCCGCTCACCCTGAGAATCTGCAGGACGTGATCCGCGCGCTGAAGGAAACTGACGCTGAAATCGGTTTCGCGTTCGACGGCGACGGCGACCGCCTCGGCGTCGTCACCAAAGACGGCCAGATCATCTATCCGGACCGCCAGTTGATGCTATTCGCCGAAGAAGTGCTGTCGCGCAACAAGGGCGCGCAGATTATTTACGACGTGAAGTGCACGCGCAATCTGGCCAAATGGGTCAAGGACAAGGGCGGCGAACCGCTGATGTGGAAGACCGGCCACTCGCTGGTCAAGGCGAAGCTGCGCGAAACCGGCGCGCCGCTCGCAGGCGAAATGAGCGGCCACGTGTTCTTCAAGGACCGCTGGTACGGTTTCGACGACGGCCTGTACACAGGCGCGCGTTTGCTGGAAATCCTCACGCGCGTGGCCGATCCGAGCAAGCTGCTGAACTCGCTGCCGAACTCGAATTCCACGCCGGAACTGCAATTGAAGCTCGAAGAAGGTGAAAACTTCGAACTGATCGCCCGTTTGCAGCAAAACGCGAAGTTCACCGGCGCGGACGAAGTCATCAAGATCGATGGCCTGCGTGTCGAGTACCCGGACGGCTTCGGCCTCGCGCGCTCGTCGAACACCACGCCGGTGGTGGTAATGCGTTTCGAAGCCGACAGCGACGAAGCGCTTAAGCGCATCCAGGAAGACTTCCGCCGCGTGATCATGGCGGAGAAGCCTGACGCGAAGCTGCCGTTCTGAAAGCTTGAGCGGCCCCGTGGCTCTTCATGAGCTGCGGCTGCTGTCGAACGCGGCGCGGGTTTCACTGACCGCGCCGCGTTTTTTCATGGCATTTACCCGTGGCGCGATAGAATTGCCGTCCTTTCATTGCATCTTCGGGCCGGATAGCCGGTTTTCCCACACTTGAGCGTGCAAAAGATACTGATCGTGAGGGTGTCGTCTTTGGGCGACGTCGTTCACAACATGCCGGTGATCGCCGACATCCGACGCCGCCATCCCGAGGCCCAGATCGACTGGCTCGTCGAAGAAAGCTTCGTGGGGCTGGTGGAGCTCGTCAGCGGCGTGCGGCGGGCGATTCCCGTGTCGCTGCGGCGCTGGCGCAAGCGTCTCTTTTCAGTCGGCAACTGGCGCGAGATCGGCGCGTTTCGCCGCGCGCTTGCCGCCGAGAACTACGACCTCGTGATCGACTGCCAGGGGCTCATCAAGACCGCGTGGGTCGCGAGCATGGCGCGCGGACCGCTGGTCGGCCTCGCGAACCGTACCGACGGTGCCGGTTTCGAATGGCCGGTGCGCTTCTTCTACGACAAGCGGGTGCCGATCGAGCCGCGCACCCATGTGGTCGAGCGCACGCGTCAACTGGTCGCCGCGGCGCTGGACGACCCGCAGCCGCAACCCACCGAGGAAATCGACTTCGGCATCGACACCGGGCGCGCGGCGCTGGCTTTGTCGGAGGCGAATCTGAACCTGCCGGTGCCTTACGTGGTGTTCGTGCACGCCACCTCACGCGCCGATAAGCAGTGGCCTGATACTGCCTGGATCGAACTCGGTCAGTCTTTGGTGCGGCGCGGCGCGTCGATCGTGCTGCCTTGGGGCAACGAGGAAGAGCGCGTCACCAGCGAACGTCTGGCGAAGGAATTCGGCGCTGCGGCCATCGTGCCGCCCAAGCTGTCGTTGCCGGCGGTGGTCGGCCTGATCGAAGGCGCCGTCGCGACAGTCGGTGTTGACACAGGTCTGGTTCACATTGCGGCGGCGCTGAAGCGGCCGACAGTCGAGTTGTACAATTTCGCCACCGCGTGGCGCACCGGCGGCTACTGGTCGCCGAACGTCGTCAATCTCGGCACGGCTGGCAAGCCGCCCACGCTGCAGGAAGTCAAGTCCGCACTGGCCGGTTTCGGCCTGCTGTAATGTTGTGACGCGGCGTGCTTCGCCTTACGCTCCATCCGTTTTCAAGGGCGACCATGAACGAAACCCAGATCATCGAAGTAGCGAACGCTGACTGGCACGGAAGCAATCTGTCCGTGCCACGCGAGATGCTGCTGGCCGGCGTCGAACGCGGCAAAGTGCTGTATTTCCCGAATCTGCGCTTTGCGATCGAAGGCGGCGAACAGGCACTGCTCGATCCCGCGCTGGCCGATCCGAGCCGCAAGAACATCAGTCTTGAACCGAACGGCGGCGCCTTGCACGGCGTGGCCGGCGATGCCGTCACGCAATCGGCGGTGCGCGCGTTGATCGCGCGTTATCAGGCCAATGCGCGCACGCTGGTCGATGGACTTTTTCCTGAATACAACGGCCGGCTGCGTGTCGCGCCGACGAGCCTGCGGCTGCATCAGGTGGAAGGGCGCGAAACGTCGTGGCGTAAAGACGATAGCCGTCTGCATGTCGACGCATTTCCGTCGCGGCCGAACTACGGCGAGCGCATTCTGCGCGTGTTCACCAACGTCAATCCGCATGGTGCACCGCGCGTGTGGCGTGTCGGCGAACCGTTCGAGGATATGGCCAAGCGCTTCCTGCCGCGTATCAAACCGCAGATGCCAGGTTCGGCGTGGCTGCTGAACCTGCTGCACGTCACCAAATCGCCGCGCAGCGAATACGACCATCTGATGCTGAATCTGCACGACGGCATGAAGGCCGATCTCGAGTATCAGAAGTCGAGCCCGCAGGAGACCATGCCGTTTCCGCCAGGCAGCGTATGGGTGTGTTTCTCCGACCATACTTCGCATGCGGTCATGTCCGGGCAGTTCATGCTGGAGCAGACCTTTTTCCTGCCGGTCAAGGCGATGGCGCAGCCGGACTGCGCACCGCTCGGCATTCTCGAGCGCCTGAAGGGTAGGGCGCTAGTTTGAGCGCCGCTGTCTCTGCCTCTGCCCTTGCCTCCTTTGGGCGTGCGGCCCCCTTTGCATTGCAGGTCGAGCCGACATTCGAGACGGCACGTGCATCGAGGTCTGCACCAGTAAATGCGGAGTCCCGATGCTGAGGGCGATTTATAACGCCCTCTGGTGGATTGTCGCGCCGCTTGCCGTGCTGCGTTTGCTGATCCGTTCGCGCAAGGAGCGTGGCTATCGCGAGCATATCGCCGAGCGGTTCGGGTACTCGCGCGGCCGGTTGCCGGAAGACAATGCGCCGCTGATCTGGGTGCATGCCGTTTCTGTGGGTGAGACGCGTGCCGCCCAACCGCTGATCGATGCGCTGATGAAGGCGCGTCCCGATGCGCGAATTCTTTTGACGCATATGACGCCGAGTGGCCGTGCCACCGGCGAACAGATTTTCGGCGACCGCGTGTTGCGCAGCTATCTGCCGTACGACATGCCGCATGCTGTGCGGCGGTTTTTGCGGACGTGGCGGCCGTCGCTCGGTCTGGTGATGGAAACTGAAGTGTGGCCGGCGCTGATCGACGAATGCCGTCGCGCGGACGTGCCGCTGGTGCTGACCAATGCGCGGATGTCGGCACGTTCGTACAAGCGCGCGGCTAAGTTCGGCAATGCGACCAGGGACGTGTTCGGTGGCTTCGCGCGGGTGCTGGCGCAGAGTCCGTCGGATGCGGAGCGGCTTACTGCGCTCGGTGCGCGTAACGCCGCGGTGCTGGGCAACCTGAAGTTCGATATGAGCACGCCGCCGGAACTGGCGGCGCGTGGTCATGCATGGCGTGCGGCGATCGGCACGCGGCCTGTGTGGGTCGCGGCGAGTACGCGCGAAGGCGAAGAGGAACTGGTGCTGCAGGCGTTCGCGGCGTTGGGCATCGACGATGCGTTACTGATCCTGGTGCCGCGTCATCCGCAACGGTTTAACGAAGTGGCGGCGTTGGTCGAGAAGGCCGGCTTGCGTCTCGAGCGGCGTTCGACGTGGGCACCGAGCGCGGCGGTCGCGTCGGCGGCTGCGACTACGAGCGGCGGCGTGCCTGCTTTGGCTTCAGATGTGAATGTCTTGCTCGGCGATTCAATGGGCGAGTTGGGCGCTTACTATGCCGCTTCGGATCTGGCGTTTATCGGCGGGAGTTTGCTGCCGCTGGGCGGGCAGAATCTGATTGAGGCCTGTGCGGTCGGTGTGCCGGTGCTGATCGGGCCGCATGTGTTCAACTTCACGCAAGCCACGGCGGATGCGGTCGCGGCGGGTGCGGCGGTGCAGGTGCAGGATCCGGCTGATCTGGCGCGGGCACTTCGGGAACTCTTCGGTGACAAGGCACGGCGGCTGGCGATGAGCGGTGCGGCCTCGGCGTTCGCCGCGCGCCATCGCGGCGCGACGGCACGGACGGTTGATGTGTTGATGGCGTTGTTGCCGGAGTGAGGGGCTGCAGCGAACGCGATACGGAGGCTAGCGCGTCAGGCGTCGATAAATAATATATTCTGCGAACACAGGACTTGTGCGTTGCATGGTCCTATGACTTGAACCGTTTTTTCACGGCCTGCGATGACGCTTTTCACCGACCTCGGCTTTCAATGGGACCGCGCCGCGATTCCACAAGACGTCCCGACCCATTCGATCAAACGGGTGTCGTTCCGTTTTCATCGAATGCTGCCGGAATTCGTGTGGGATGCGAGCGTGCTCGAGGGCAATCCCTTTACGTTTCCTGAGGTAAAGACGCTGCTCGACGGCGTGACTGTAGGCGGCCGGAAGATATCCGATCAGGAGCAAGTCCTGAACCTCGCGGAGAGTTCGAAGCATCTGCTGGCGATCGTGCAGAACGGGCGATTTGCGCTCGACAAGACGACATTTTGCGATCTGCATCGCCTGGTTGCACGTAACGAGGCCCTTGCGTGGGGTGTATTCCGAGGGGAAGGAGAAGAAACGCGATACACACCTGAAGTAGCGCCGGGTGAAGCAGGGCGACATACGCCGCTTCCAACCTTGCCCGGTGCGACTGAACTAAACCGGGTTTTTGCCGACGGTACCCGTGCGCTGACCGCTCAGGTTTCCAACGCCTTCGAACGCGGCTGTGCCTTTTTCCTCTTCGGCGCGTTGCAGCAATTTTTCTTTGACGGCAATAAGCGCACGTCACGCTTCATGATGAACGGCGTGTTGATGTCGAACGGTATCGATGCGATCAGCGTCCCAGCGCAGCGCGCGGCTGATTTCAACGAAAAGATGGTGCGTTTCTATTTATCGAAGGATGGGACCGAGATGATGGCATTCCTGCTCGAATTCCATCCGGGTGAGTGAAGTTTTAAACCTTCAACAACCCCTTCTTCTCGATAAACTTCACCACCACGTCCAGTCCGTCGAGCGCCTTCAGATTGCACATCACGAAGGGCCGTTCGCCGCGCATCTTCTTCGCGTCTGACGCCATCACCTCCAGATTCGCGCCGACCATCGGTGCGAGGTCCGTCTTGTTGATCACCAGCAGATCCGACTTCGTAATGCCCGGTCCGCCTTTGCGCGGGATCTTCTCGCCGCCTGCCACGTCGATCACATAGATCGTCAGGTCCGATAACTCGGGGCTGAACGTCGCGGCGAGGTTGTCACCGCCCGACTCGATGAACACGATGTCCGCATTGGGAAAACGCGTCAGCATGCGGTCGACGGCTTCGAGGTTGATCGACGCGTCTTCGCGAATCGCCGTGTGCGGGCAGCCGCCCGTTTCTACACCCATGATCCGTTCGGCCGGCAACGCGCCTGCCACGGTCAACAGACGCTGGTCTTCCTTCGTGTAGATGTCGTTAGTGATCGCGACGAGGTCGTACTGTGCGCGCATCGCCTTGCACAGCATTTCGAGCAGCGTGGTCTTGCCGGAGCCGACCGGGCCGCCGACGCCCACGCGCAGCGGCGGCAGTTTCTTCGTACGGACAGGCGGATGAGTGGGGTGATGAGGTGCGTTCATGATGGATTTTTTATGAGCGAAAGAGCCGCGAATATTGCGATTCGTGACGTGCCGACAGAATGCCCAGTTGCGGCGCGAAGGTATTGATGTCTTCGGGTGAAGTGGCCAATGCTCGCGTGACGGCGGCCTCGATCGGCTCGCGTAACGCGACGATGATGCGTTGTCCGGCGAGTTGGCCGAGCGGCACGGCCTTCAACGCGGCGGCGGCCTGGTTTTCCACCCAGCTGAATGCGTAGGCGGCAAGTGCGGCCTCAGGCGCTGCATCGTGTGCGAAAGCGGCAAACGCGAAAGCCGTGGGTTGGGCCAGGGGCTTGAGCGATCCCAGCGTTGTGCGCCGTTGTGCGTCGCCCCATTCCAGCGAGACGCACAACTGTCGCAGTGACCAGCCCATCTGTTCTGTCTCGCGTCTTAGTTCGGCGGATTCACGGCTTGCCAGGAATTCGCTGTTCGCTTCCCTTAAGCCGTCTGCGTCGTGCGCACGCCAGCGTTCCATCTGATGCGCGAGAAACGGCAGTTCGCCACGCGCGAGCACATCGGTTAAACCGCTCGCGATCCAATCGCCTGCGGAATCAGCATCGGTGATGAGGTGCGCTTCGATCGCGGCTTCGAGACCCTGCGAGTAGCTGAACGCGCCGATCGGGAGTGCCGGCGACGCAAGATGCAGCAGCGCCGTGAGTTCAGCGATGCGCATGGTGGTGATGATGCCCGTGGCCGCACGATTCGTCGTGGACGTGAATGTTGTCGCTGTGATCGTGCGAATGCCCATCCCCATGATGCTCGCCGAACACCTGCTGCGCGATGGCGTAGTCTTCCGCGAAGGTCTCATCGTGACCATGCTTGTGACCGCCGCCGTACGCGCCGGATTCCGGTTGGAACGGCATCGACACCTGATCCACGCTGGCGCCGATGCGCTTCAGCATATCGGCCAGCACCGGGTCGTATTCGAGCTTCAGATAATCCGTGCCGACTTCGACCGGCGTGTGACGATTGCCGAGGTGATAAGCAGCTCGTGTCAGCGTCAACGCGTCTTTCGCGCGCACAACCAGCACCGTTTCGGGCGCGGCGACCACGCGCACCAGACCGCCATCGTCGGCGACCAGAACATCGCCGTCGCGCCGCACAGTGCCGCGTGGCAACAGCAGCGCGACTTCCTCGCCGTTATCAAGCGTTGCTGCGAGACGGCTTTTACGGCGGTCGTCGAAAGCGAGCGTTAAAGTCGGCGCGCGCTTCACCAGCACGGGCGCGAGCTTGAGATGCGGTGCAATCAGTTTGTCGATAGTGCGCATGGTTTAGAACAGAAAGTAGCGTTGCGCCATTGGCAGCACAGTGGCCGGTTCGCAGGTCAGCAACTGACCGTCGGCGATCACCTGATAGGTTTCCGGATCGACGCTGATTACCGGGCGCCACGCGTTGTGAATCATGTTGGCCTTCGTGATGTTGCGGCAGTTCTTCACGGCAACGATACGCTTGTTCAGGCCATAGCGTTCGCCGACGCCCGCATCCGCGGCCATCTGCGAGACGAAGGTCAGGGAAGTGCGCCCCAGTGCGCCGCCACGCGTTGCGAACATCTCGCGATAGTGGACCGGTTGCGGCGTCGGGATCGACGCGTTCGGGTCGCCCATCTGCGCCATCGCGATCATGCCGCCCTTCAGAATCAACGACGGCTTGATGCCGAAAAACGCCGGCTCCCAGAACACCAGATCGGCCCACTTGCCGGGTTCGATCGAGCCGACTTCATGTGAGATGCCGTGCGTGATGGCCGGGTTGATCGTGTACTTCGCGACATAACGCTTCGCGCGGAAGTTGTCGTGCCGCGCGTTGTCTTCAGGTAGCGCGCCGCGTTGCACTTTCATCTTGTGCGCCGTTTGCCACGTGCGGATGATCACTTCACCCACGCGTCCCATCGCCTGCGAATCCGACGAGAGCATCGACAACGCGCCGAGGTCGTGCAGGATGTCTTCGGCAGCAATGGTCTCGCGACGAATGCGCGATTCGGCAAAGGCGATATCTTCCGCAATCGACGGGTCCAGGTGGTGGCACACCATCAGCATGTCGAGATGTTCTTCGAGCGTGTTGACAGTGTACGGGCGCGTCGGATTCGTGGAAGAGGGCAGCACGTTCGCTTCGCCGCACACCTTGATGATGTCCGGTGCGTGGCCGCCGCCTGCTCCTTCCGTGTGATACGTGTGGATTGTGCGGCCCTTGAACGCGGCCACTGTCGCTTCGACAAAACCGGCTTCGTTCAAGGTATCCGTGTGGATCGCGACCTGCGTGTCGGTATCGTCGGCAACGGAGAGGCAATTGTCGATCGCCGCAGGCGTCGTGCCCCAGTCTTCGTGCAGCTTCAGGCCGATCGCACCCGCGGCGATCTGCTCAAGCGCCGGTTGCGGCAGGCTCACGTTGCCCTTGCCGAGAAAGCCGAGATTCATCGGATAACCATCGGCTGCTTGCAGCATGCGTTCGAGATGCCACGGCCCCGGCGTGCAAGTCGTCGCGTTCGTGCCCGTTGCCGGACCTGTGCCACCGCCAAGCATCGTCGTCACGCCGCTAGCGAGTGCTTCTTCAATCTGCTGCGGGCTGATGAAGTGGATGTGTGTGTCGATGCCACCCGCCGTCACGATCAGACCTTCGCCGGCGATCACTTCAGTGGACGCGCCAATCGCGATTGTCACGTTCGACTGAATGTCGGGATTGCCTGCTTTGCCAATGGCGGCGATGCGGCCGTTCTTGATGCCGATGTCAGCCTTGACGATGCCCCAGTGATCGAGAATCACCGCATTCGTCACGACCGTATCGACGACGTCGGCATGCACGCGTTGCGACTGGCCCATGCCGTCGCGAATCACTTTGCCCCCGCCGAATTTCACTTCTTCGCCGTAAGTTGTGAAGTCGCGTTCGACCTCGATCAGCAACTCGGTGTCAGCGAGGCGTACGCGGTCGCCGGTCGTGGGGCCGAACATCTCCGCGTATGCGCGGCGGCCAATGCGTAATGTCATGGTGTGGGTCCGGAAATGAGCAGGGCGGTCAGAGCAAGCGTGCGCGGGTGGCGCATCAGAGCTTGCCCATCACCTTGCCGTTGAAGCCGTAGACGACGCGGTCGCCCGCGAGTTCGACCAGTTCGACGGTGCGTTCCTGGCCTGGCTCGAAGCGCACGGCGGTGCCCGCTGCAATGTTCAGCCGGAAGCCGCGTGCCGCTTCGCGATCGAAGGAGAGCGCCTCATTCACTTCGTAGAAGTGATAGTGCGAGCCGATCTGTACCGGACGGTCGCCGGTATTCGACACGACCACCGTGACGGTGGCGCGGCCCGCATTGAGTTCGTGTTCGCCGTCGTCGATGAGGAGTTCGCCGGGAATCATGGGGCTGCCTTGCGTGATTAGGGGATCGGGTGGTGAACGGTGACGAGCTTGGTGCCGTCGGGGAACGTGGCTTCGACCTGGATGTCGGGAATCATTTCCGGCACGCCTTCCATCACATCGGCCCGCGTGAGGAGCGTGGTGCCGTAGTGCATGACCTCGGCGACGGTCTTGCCGTCACGGGCCGCTTCCATCAGCGCGGCGCTGATAAAAGCGATCGCCTCCGGGTAATTCAGTTTGAGGCCGCGGGCGCGGCGCCGTTCGGCGAGCAGCGCGGCGGTGAAGATCAGCAGCTTGTCCTTCTCGCGAGGTGTCAGCTTCATCGAATGTGTGCGTAGGGTTGCGCCGGTCCCGAGTTGGGCCGGCTGCGACAATGATAGGCGCTGCGCGTCATGGCCATGATCGCGTGCTGCGCACGGGATGAGTCCACGACGAGTGCAATGCCGGATAAGCCAGTCACGGTATCAAGTTCAGCTAACGACGCGCTTACAGATCGGCCGGCAGCGGTGCGCCGAACCATTTCTTCGACATCGTGTTGAGCGTGCCGTCCTGCTTGGCTTGTGCAATGGCGGCATTCACTTTCTGTTGCAGACGTCCTTCGTTCTTGTTCATGCCGACGAAGCACGGCGAATTCTTGATGACGAACTTCGGTTCTGGACGACGCGGCGGATTCTTTGCGAGGATTGCGGCGGCGACGATGTTGCCGGCCGCGATCAACTGCACCTGACCCGAGAGGAACGCGGCGATGGTCGCGTTGTTATCTTCGAAGCGCTTGATGGTGGCGTTCGGCGCCATTTGCGAGAGACCGATCTCTTCGAGCGCGCCGCGCGTGGCGCCGACCGTCTTGCCTGTGAGATCGGCGGGGCCGGTGACCTTGATGTCGGCGGGACCGAACACGCCTTGATAGTACGGCGCATAGGCCGTCGAAAAATCGATGACCTTGTCGCGCTCAGGCGTTTTGCCGAGCGAAGAGATCACCAGATCGACCTTACCCGTTTGCAGATAGGGAATGCGGTTCGCGCTATTGACCGGCACGAGTTCGAGCTTCACGTTCATCGATTTCGCGAGCATCGCGGCGGCATCGATGTCATAGCCTTGCGGCTTCATATCCGCGCCGACCGAGCCGAACGGCGGATAGTCTTCCGGCACCGCGACTTTCAGAACACCGGCCTTGGCGATGTTATCGAGCGTATCCGCGTGAGCGGCGGGCGCGTTGATTGCGAGGACGGGCGAGAGCAGCAGTGCGGCGAGCCAGGCGCGACGCGCGGGGCGAAGGGTCGATCGGGTCATGTTATGTGAGCGGTGGTGGCGAGAAGCGATCGGCTGCCGTCAGGACGCGGCAGCATCGTGAGGGATTTTTATGCAAGGTGTGTGCCATGCCGGTGCAGCATGGGCAGGCAGGAAGGATAGGGGATCTGCGCACCAGATTGATGCGCGGGCGCAATCCATCTTGGTGCAAGCGCGGTCTTACGAAGGTGAAAGGCAGCCGAGGCCTTCACGAAACAGCGTAGAGAGCACCGCCCAGAATGAAGTACCACCGCGGCGCGCGAAGCGCCGCCGGAAGAATGACGGCCTTGTCACTCACGCTAAATGTGCGAGGGCACAGATTCCAGATGCACCACTACCGCAACTGCGCGGGGGACCCGTTTAAGAATTAGCGATGTGAGCCGGCGGCACAGCCAAGAACAAGATTACGTCGCCCATATCCGCAAAGGCACAGCCTCAACGCCATGCACGACCGGCCGCAACTCAAGCCAGCACTGCGTCAAAGCGCGCTGCAGCGTTTCCATCGACCGCGAAACCGCACGCACAAGCAAAACCCCATCGGTGACACACGAAGCCGCCGCCCGCAGCGAGTCATCAAACGGCAACTGGGCGGTGAGCGCTTCAGCGAGCGCATCATCACAGGCCGCTCCGACCGCCCAAAGCGTCCCATACGCAGGAAACCCGGCAAGACCTTGCGCGGCATCCCGCAACGAATCCTCCGCCGCCAGACTCGCGCGCTCGAGCCACAGCGCCTCGCCATTCGCCCCAACGATCCGCGACACAGCCCGCAAATGCCCGGCCGACCACCGCTCACCGGCCGCTTGCCGCCCGAGCTGAGTCGCATCCCAGCCGATTGCCGTTGCACCCTCGCCAAGCGTCAGCGAAAAATCCAGCATCGCGTTGGCGTGATCGAAAACGATATTGTTTTGCGGTAGCCAGTCGAGCTTCGCCTGAGGGCCTACGCGCACCGCAATATTCTGCCGTGCCGCACGGCCATTGGATTTGTACCACTTCGTTGCGCCGGGCGTGGTGATGACGGCATGGGCACTGTCGCCGATATCCACGTCGATATCGAGTTGATCGCCGCCCGCGATGCCGCCCGGCGGATGCACGATCACTGCGTGGCAGATTGCATGGCCTTCCGGATAGAGCGGCCGTTGCACGCGCAACGGCCCATCATGCAGCCGATGCTTGAGCGTGGTTCGCTCGCCCTCTTTGACGAAGCCGAGTTCGAGGCGCGCGCGCCATTGCGACTGCGCAGTGGGTTGCGCGGTGGCGAGGGCGACGTGGTTTTCGTGAAGCGACATGCGAATGGACGTGCGAATGAATGAGCGGGTAGGCGCGGTATGGACGCAGTAACGGATGCGTTAGTGCGTAGCGTGCCCGCACGCATTAGGCAACGACGAGCCGCGTTGCCACAGGATGCGGCGAGAATAGCATGCTGCATCGCCGCGCCGATTCGCGTCAGACGGCGATCAGCGCCCGCACGCCATCCACGTCCATGTTGGCGCCTTCACCGCCCGCGACGATTTCACCGCGGCTCATGACCCAATACCGATCGGCGATCTCTTTGGCGAAGTCGTAATACTGTTCGACGAGCAGCACAGTCATGCCCATTTCTTCAACCAGCTGACGCAACGTGCGGCCGATGTCCTGAATGATCGACGGCTGGATGCCTTCGGTGGGTTCATCGAGGATGAGTAATTGCGGATCGCTCATCAACGCGCGGCCGATCGCGAGCTGTTGTTGCTGACCGCCGGAGAGGTCGCCTCCGCGGCGGCTGCGCATATCCTTCAGGACTGGGAACAGTTCGTAGATGCGGTCCGGGATCTTCTTCGGGGCTTTCTTGCTGGCCGCGCCGACCAGCAGGTTTTCTTCGACAGTCAGTCTAGGGAAGATGTCGCGGCCTTGCGGGACGTAGGCGAGGCCTTTTTCTACACGCGAGTAGGTCGGAAGCTTGATGATCGGTGTGCCGCGCCAGGCGATCGAGCCGCTTTTCGTCTGGACGACGCCCATCAGGCATCTGAGTAAGGTCGTTTTGCCCACGCCATTGCGGCCCAGCAGCACGGTGAGCTTGCCGTCAGGCACGGTGAGTTTCACATCCCGGAGGATGTGGCTGCCGCCGTAGTACTGGTTCAGGTTTTCTACTTCTAGCATATCGGTCGATCCTTGAGTTCTGGTGGCTTGTTGCGGCCGTGGTTTGATTGCGGCCATTACCGCCCGAGATAAGACTCGATCACCGTCTCATCTCTCTTCACCTCATCAAGTGTGCCGTGGGCGAGAACACGCCCTTCGGCCATCACCGTCACCTTTCCCTTCTCACCCGAAAGAGCCGCCACAAACTCCATGTCGTGCTCAACAACCATCATCGAACACGTCCCACGCAGGTGATTGAGCAACTCAGCCAACTGCATGGTCTCGTCATCGGTCATACCGGCCGCGGGCTCATCGAGTAACAACAGCGCTGGCTGCTGCATCAGCAACATCCCGATCTCGAGCCGCTGCTTTTGCCCATGCGACAACTCGCCGGCAAGCCGCCGCGCCTCGCTTTCCAAACCGATCAACGCCAACGTCTCTTCAATTCGCGCTTGCGCGTCGCGATCCAACCGTGCACGTAACGAAGCCCACCATCCCTTGTCGGCCTTCATCGCCAACTCAAGGTTCTCCCACACGGGATGTTGCTCAAAAACGGTCGGCTTCTGAAACTTGCGCCCAATGCCCGCACGGGCAATCGAAGGCTCATTCATCCGCGTCAAATCGATCGACTGCCCAAGAAAAACGTTGCCGGAATCCGGCTCGGTTTTCCCGGTGATGACATCCATCATCGTCGTCTTGCCAGCGCCATTCGGACCTATGATGCACCGCAATTCGCCCGCGTTGATCGACAAGGTCAACGCATTCAACGCGCGAAATCCATCGAAACTCACGGTCACGTCTTCAAGGTACAGGATCGTCCCGTGCGAAATATCGATCTCACCCGGCACCACCACGTGTCCCATGCTCGCGACGCCGCTCAACGACCGTTCGGCAGGCTCTTCAGGCAATGCAAGATCAGGAACCATCGGGTTTTCGTTCATGAACGGTTCCTCTTGCGCATGACCATTTCGATCAGCCCCATGATGCCGTTCGGCAACAATAGCGGGACCAGCACGAAAATCAGGCCAAGGAAGAACAGCCAGTATTCAGGGAAGTTCGCGGTAAAAAAGCTCTTCGCGCCGTTCACCGCAAACGCGCCGATGATCGGTCCGATCAAGGTGCCGCGTCCGCCCACCGCGACCCAGATCGCCATTTCGATCGAGTTGCCCGGCGACATCTCGCCCGGATTGATGATGCCGACCTGCGGCACATACAACGCGCCGGCAATCCCGCACAAAATCGCGGATACCGTCCACACGAACAGCTTGTATGCGAGCGGGCTGTAGCCGAGGAACATCAAGCGCGTCTCGCCGTCGCGTACCGCTGTGACCACGCGGCCGAGCTTCGACGTGACGATTGCCCGCGCGCCGATGAAGGCCAGAATCAACACGGCAAACGTGATCAGCAGAAGGACAGTGCGCGTGCCCGGATGCGTAATCGGAAACCCGCCAATGCGCTTGAAGTCGGTAAAGCCGTTGTTGCCGCCGAAACCCGTTTCATTGCGGTAAAACAGCAGCATGGCGGCAAAAGTCATCGCCTGCGTGATGATCGATAGATACACGCCCTTCACCCGCGAGCGGAACGTGAAGAAGCCAAAGACCCACGCGACAACGGCGGGCACCAGCACCACCAGCAGCAACGCATAACCGAGATGCTGCGTGCCTTGCCAGTACCACGGCAGTTGGTGCCAGTCGAGAAACACCATGAAGTCGGGTAGATCGCTGCCGTATTTACCTTCGTGGCCGATCGAGCGCATGAGGTACATGCCGATCGCGTAGCCGCCCAACGCAAAGAACAACGCGTGTCCCAGGCTCAGAATGCCGCAATAACCCCACACGAGATCGAGTGCCAGCGCGGCAATTGCGTAGCACATAAACTTGCCGGTGATCGTCATCGCGTAAGCGGACAAATGCAGCGCGCTCGTCTCGGGCACCACCAGGGTGGCGAACGGAACGCCGAGACCGAACACGATGATCAGTGCGATCAGCGCAAGCCATGCGTGGCGCGACAGCAATGCGGGACGCGGCGGCAAGCCAAGCGCGAAGCCGGACTGCACTTCGCGTCCGGCAGCCGCGCCTCTGCTCGCTGCGCCGACCTGGGCCGATGAGGTAGCAGATGTCATCTCATGCCTCCGCGCTACGGCCCTTGAGGGCGAACATGCCCTGCGGACGCTTCTGGATGAACAACACGATCAGCACGAGCACGGCGATCTTCGCGAGTACGGCGCCCCAGAACGGCTCGATCGCCTTGCTGACGAGCCCGAGACCGAAGCCGCCGATCACCGTGCCGGCGAGTTGGCCGACGCCGCCGAGCACCACGGCCATAAATGAATCGATGATGTAGCTCTGGCCGAGGTCCGGGCCCACATTGCCGATCTGCGACAGCGCGCAGCCACCCAGGCCTGCAATGCCCGCGCCGAATGCGAACGCGTACGAATCGACGCGCGCGGTCTTCACGCCGACGCACGCCGCCATGCGCCGGTTTTGTGTGACGGCTCGCACGAACAGACCCAGGCGTGTTTTAGTCAGGACAGCCCATGCAATCCCGACGACGATCAGCGAAAACGCCAGAATCGCCAGGCGGTTGTACGGCAGGATCAGATTCGGCAGGACGGTCACGCCGCCGCTCATCCACGCGGGATTGATCACCTGGACGTTCTGCGCGCCGAACAGCATGCGCGTCGCCTGAATCAGGATCAGGCTGACGCCGAAGGTGGTCAGCAGGGTTTCGAGCGGACGGCCGTACAAATGCTTCAACACAAGACGTTCGAGCACGATGCCGACCAGCCCAGCGGTGGCGAATGACGCCGGCACCGCGAGCAGCGGATACCAGTCGAACGCACCCGGCGCGAAACGCTGGAACAGGTTCTGCACCACGTAGGTGGCGTAGGCGCCGATCATCAGGAACTCGCCGTGCGCCATGTTGATGACGCCAATCAGCCCGTACGTGATCGCGAGACCGAGTGCGGCGAGCAGCAGTACGCTGCCGAGCGACAAGCCCGCGAACAGCGTGCCGGCGATCTGGCTGCGGCGCTGGATCGAATCGAGTTCGTCGATGCCCTTTTGCGCGGCGGCACGGACGCGATCATCGGCTTCGTTGAAGGTGCCGTCCGGCTTCTTCGCGACGAGCGGCCGCAGCAGTTCGTTCATGTCGAGATCGTGGCGCGCGGCGACCAGTTGCACGGCTTCGAGACGCTTGGCCGGGTCGGCGTCGTGCAATGCGGTCATTGCCCACAGCGTGTCGAGGCGTTTCTTCAGCGCCGGGTCGGTTTCCTTGGCACGTGCGGCGTCGACGAGCGGTTTGATCGACGGATCGGGGTTTTGCAGCAGCGCGGTGATGGCGGCGTCGCGTGTGGCGACGTCGGGCGAATCGAGTTGCAGGCCCGAGAGTGCGCCCGCTACTTTCGAGCGCAGCAGGTTGTTCAGGGTGACCGGCTGCGCGTCGCCCGCGGCGACCGTTTTGCCGGTGACGGCATCGCGTGCGGTGTCGCCGTCTTGCAGCAGCACGGCGCCGGAATCGGTGGCGAGCGCGCTGTCTTCGGAAAGGGCTTTGAGGACCGCGAGTGATTCTTTGTCGTGATTGGCAATCAGCTTGTCGACTGCCGCGGATTTTGCATCGAAGTCGTCGCCGGCGAGCGGCGCGACATCGGCCGGGGTGAGCGCAAGGGCGGTAAGCGGCGCGCTAACGATAAGCGCGAGCGCGAGGCCGCCGATACTGCGTCGTGCGAATTTCGGAAATGAAAACGCCATGATGGCCTTTGAAGAAAAACCGGCGAGGCGGCGCGGCATCGCAGTCATGCACCGGTACCGCGCCGTTGTCTTGCGTCTTGCAGTGTCCTGTCGGGCAGAGCAGCGGTTGTTTGACCCCGGCTCTGTCCAGGTTCAGGTTTAGGTTCAGGCAACCCGCGAACGCTTCAGGAATGCCGGAATCGAACTGACCACATCCGGCTTGCTCGAATTGCCGGCGATGAACGGGCTCCACGGCTGCGCGCGAATCGCGGTCTTGGTCCGCCACACCACGTTGAACTGACCGTCGGCACGCACTTCGCCGATCATCACAGGCTTGTGCAGATGGTGGTTGCCGTCCATTTCGAGCGTGAAGCCCGACGGCGCTGCAAACGTCTGACCGACCATCGCCACACGCACTTTGTCCACGTCCGTGCTCTTCGCTTTCTCGACGGCCTGCTTCCACATATGGATGCCGACGAAGGTCGCTTCCATCGGGTCATTGGTCACGCGCTTGGTGCCGCCCGGCAGGTTGTTGTCCTTGACCCATGCGGCCCATTGCTTCTTGAACTTCTCGTTGGTCGGGTTGCGCAGCGACATGAAGTAGTTCCATGCCGCGAGATTGCCGACCAGCGGCTTGGTATCGATGCCGCGCAGTTCTTCTTCGCCGACCGAGAACGCGACCACCGGCACGTCGGACGCCTTCAACCCCTGGTTGCCGAGTTCCTTGTAGAACGGCACGTTCGAGTCGCCGTTGACGGTCGAGATCACTGCGGTTTTGCCGCCCTGCGAGAAGGTCTTGATGTTCGCGACGATGGTCTGATAGTCGCTGTGGCCGAACGGCGTATAGACCTCCTGGATATCGGCCTCCTGCACGCCTTTCGACTTGAGGAACGAGCGCAGGATCTTGTTGGTCGTGCGGGGGTACACATAGTCGGTACCCAGCAGGAAGAAGCGCTTGGCGCCGCCGCCTTCCGCGCTCATCAGGTATTCGGTTGCCGGAATCGCCTGCTGATTCGGCGCGGCGCCCGTGTAGAACACGTTGCGCGACATTTCTTCGCCTTCGTACTGCACCGGGTAGAACAGCAGGCCGTTCAGTTCCTCGAACACCGGCAGCACCGACTTGCGCGACACCGACGTCCAGCAGCCGAACACGACGGCGCACTTTTCCTGGGTGATCAACTGGCGCGCTTTTTCGGCGAACAACGGCCAGTTCGACGCCGGGTCCACGACCACCGGCTGCAGTTGGCGGCCCATGACGCCGCCGTTCTTGTTGATGTCCGCGATGGTCATCAGCGCGGTGTCTTTGAGCGATGTCTCCGAGATCGCCATCGTGCCGGACAAGGAATGCAGAACGCCTACTTTGATGGGACCGCTACCCGACTGGGCATTCGCAAATGGGATCTTGCTGGCCAGCGCCAGTGCGCCTGACATCGAACCAAATTTCAACAGACTGCGACGTTTCATGTGCATCCCCTTGCCATTGATGGTGAGTGTTTATGGGCGTCGATTTCAGCCAGGAGGGCTTATCCTGCATGACTTGCCGCTTGTGTACTGCAAGGCACATGCCATGCGGCAATTTCGACTTGAAGTCTGCGTCTTACGTGCTGCGACGCGGTGATGCGTCATCTCAGTTATGCGTAACGCGGCTCAGAATTGGTGCAGGAGCAGGGCGTGCGCCTCGTTCAGGTGCGTGTCGCGCCGCAACGAAGCGTGTCGATCGGCCAGCGGGCGTCGGCGGTGCATGACCGCCGCCCCTTTGTGCATGCGCCCGGCGATCTCAAGCACATCTACTTCGTGAACTCGGGTTCGGAAGCCGTGGATACCGTGTTGAAGATCGCGTTGGTTTACCACCGCTCGGGTGGCGAAGGGCAGCGCACGACGTTTAGCGGACGTGAGCGCGGATATCACGGTGCGGGCTTCGGTGGAATTTCGGTGGGGGATATGCGCCGAACCGCAAGACGCTGCTTTTCCAACGCAAGACCTGCTAGTGCAAGAAAAAAGGCCGACGCCTTGCGGCGCCGACCTTTTTGTTTATCGCATGGATGCTGCTCTCGATGATCAGAAAGCGATGAATGGTCCCGCTTGCTTGCCGATCATCACGTTGTTGAGCACCGTGTAGACGTTGCGACCGAAGAAGAATGGCAAGCCCCAGAGGAACATTCCCGCCGATGGCGAGCCAAGGCTGTCGTAGGCCGCATACTGACTCGCCAGCAAGCTCCAGCCGTTGGCCAGTGAGAATGGCACGGTGATCGGCATGGCGGCCTTGTCGACGCCCGTCAGGATGGCGGACAGGCTGAGTGTGGTTGACGGCGTATACCAGTCACCCGAATAGGGAACCGTGTAATCCGCAAAGATGTTCGCATTGGAGCCGCTGTCGATAGCGCTCGAATACGAACGACTCTTGTACGTGGTCTGGAAGTAGCCGCTCTGATCGAGCGCCACGATATTCGGGTTCGACGGCATCGCATTGTTCGACTGGGTGCCGATGCCGAACACCAGTTCACCCGTGGCACTCAACTGACCGCCCGCGGGCAACGCAGGCAGGCGGATGATCGTGCCGTTGTTGTCGGAGGTGAAGTTGGCCACCGGATTCATGACCTGCGTATCGAGCGGCACGCGCGTGTTCGTGCACGACGTCGCGGACGTGCAGTAATAGTAAGCTGCAGGTAAGACGGTTTGTGCCGCAGCCGGATAGTCGCGTTGTGCCGGGCCGATGCCGAGCACGCCGTTAGCGCCGAGCGCAGATACGGTACCGAGGTTGTTGACGCCGCGCGAAACGCAATCCGACGGCGTGGCATACGTGCCGTCGGCGATCACCTGCACGGGCAGATTGCCCGCCGTTTTGCCGCCGATCGTTACGTCGGCCCGTTTGATCGGCCCCCACGTGTATCCCGAGCCGAACGCCGCGCATTCGGCGATCGGCGCATTGCCGGACGGGTCATTGGAGGCGCCCGATTGTGCGGGCAAGCGGCCGGCAAGTGCCGGGCCCAATGCGCTTGCCAGGACTCGCACACCGACCGAGCCAGTATCCAGCTGCATGTGGTCGATGGTTGCGCATTGCGTGCTGCCCTGTACGCCAGGGATGCAAAGCGTGACGCTCACGTACGGCATGTTGGCGTAATTCCCCGTCCAGCGCTCGACGGTGATCGGGACGGTGTTGACGTCGGCGACCGGGGTTGGGGTGGGTGTTGGAGTAGGACTCGGCGTGGGCGTGGGCGTGGGCGTCGGAGTCGGCGTTGGACTCGGAGTAGGTGTTGGACTCGGAGTGGGAGCAGGCGTCGGAGTAGGCACCGGGCTCGGCGTCGGCGTCGGCGTGGGAGTCGGAGTCGGTGTCGGTGTCGGTGTCGGTGTGGGGCTCGGCCCCGGACTCGGCGTAGGCGTAGGCGTCGGACCCAGAGCCGGCGAGGGCGTCGGGGCAGGACTCTGAGTCGGCGTAATCGGCGCCGGATTGTCGTTGTTCTTCGTCGCGTTCGGGTCGCCGTTGTCGCCACCACCCCCGCCGCCGCAAGCCGATAGCGCCATGCTAGCCGTCAGAAGCGCGAAGCAAAGCGTCTTGTTGAAAGTTTTCATGTTTGTATTCCGTGAATCGATGCGCCGCTTCACTGCAGTTCGTCCATGCGAACGTTGGCGGGGACGAGGCGTGGCAAATACGCCTTGCCGAAAAAATGCCCGGGTCGTCCTGCGGATTCAACGTGGAAGCCGCTGTTGTGTTCGATCAACGGACCGGTGCCACGCGCATGTGCCTGACCCGCCGAGGCGAAGTTGGGGAGATAGCTGCCGAGCAGAGCGCTCATATCCGGACGCACGGGTCCCTGCCACGTGACGGCAAACACGACATTGGTTGGCAACACGTATTCGCGGATCGTGACGCCGTCGGCATCGCGCGATTCACGCACGGTATAAGCCGCAGCAGCAGGGGAGGAATTAGGGGTGGTTGAGCGGAGCAACGTCTGCGGGGCCGAGCCCGTAGCCGGTGCGCCGCCCAACGCCGCATACGACGCGAGCGGCAACAGTGCCGCAGCAGCCAGCGCGATCTTTACAAATCTCATCACATTGCTCCAAAAAAGGTCGGAGCATGTTGCCTGCGGGCGATTAATGAGAGTGCGGGAAAAATCCTAACGGTGAGTAGGAAATGCCGACATGAGCCGCTTTAATATCGCGCTGTGCTTGGGAGACGACGCTTCGCGGCGCCGCCTCCCAGTCATCAGAACGCGACGAACGGTCCGCTCTGCTTGCCTATCGTGCTGTTGCCGATCGCCGTGTATACGCTGCGCCCGTAGAAGAATGGCAGCCCCCAGAGGAACATCCGATATTTGGATTGATACCAGCCGATATTGTCGTAAGCGGCGTACCCGTTGGCCATCATGTTGGCGGCGTTGCCGATCGTGAAGGGTACGTTGACGGGTATGCCTTTCCCGTCGGTGGCTTCCATTGTTGCGGCCAGGTCGAGTGCGGTGGAGGGCGTGTACCAGTTCGATGTGGTGGGAATCGAATCGTCAAGAAATGCGAACCCATTGGTGCCGCTATCGATCGCGCTCCAGTTGAACACTTGACCTTGGTACTGAGTCGTGAACTCGCCGTATTCATCTACTCCCAGGATGTTGACATTCGCCGGCAACGCGTTGTTCTGTTGTGTGCCGATGCCGAATACCAGTTCGCCGGTGACGTTCGCCTGGCCGCCCGAGGGCAGCTTCGGCAAGCGGATGATCGTGCCGTTGTTATCGCTGGGGAAGGCGGCGACAGGATTCATCACTTCTTTGCTGATCGACATACGCGTGCTGAAACACGCGTTCGCTGCCGTGCAATAGTAGTAATTTCCCGGCAGCGCGGTGGTCAGCGCGTCTTTCGAGTCATGCGTGCCGTGGCCGATGCCGAGAATACCGTTGGCGCCAAGTTTTGCGACGGTACTGAGGTCGGGGCCCCCGTGCGCAACGCAGTCCGCCGGGATCGCATACGCACCATCGCCTACTAACTGGATTGGAATATTGCTTGCCGTCCGGCTGCCGATTTTGATGTCGGCGCGCTTTACCGAGCCCCATGTGATACCAGAGCCGAACGGCATGCATTCGGCGATCGGTGCGAAGCCGGTTGCATCGTCGAGGGCACCTGCTTGCGTGAGCAACTGAGAACCCAATGTCGGGAGCGCGCTGGCCATAATGCGCACGCCCACCGAGCCGGTATCGACCAGCATGCGGTCGATCGTTGTGCACTGGCTGGCGCCTTGCGTGCCGGGGACGCACACGGTGATCGTCGTCGAAAGCATGTTGATGCTGCCCATCGAATTGTCGACGAGAATCGGCACCGTATTGCTCTTGTCGCTGGATGTATTTCCCGAATTGCCGGAGCCGTCCGGTTTGCTTATCCAGTCAGGCGTGGCATTCCAGCCGATGGAATTGCTGCCTTGACTGCTGTTTTCACCGCCGCCGCTGCATGCGGCAAGTGTCACGCTGGCGACAGTTGCGACGACCCAGAACGCTTTGTTAAATGTTTTCATATTTGTGTTTTCCGTGAAATCGGCACGTCGCCTCACCGCAGATCGTTCAAGCGCACATGGGCCGGCATCAGGCGCGGCAGATACGCTATACCGAAGAAATGGCCCAGACGGCCAGCCGATTCGATGCGGAAATCACCGTTGCTTTCGATGAGGGGGCCGGTGCCACGCGCTCGGCTCTCACCGGCGCTGACGTAGTTGGGGAAATAGCTGCCGAGCAGCACCGTCATATCTGGCCGTATCGGTCCTTCCCAGGTGACGGCGAACACGACATTGCTGGGCAGCACGTATTCACGGATCGCAACGCCGTTGGCGTCGCGCGACTCGCGCACGGTATAGGGTGCCGCGGCGGTTGGGCTGGACGTGCCCGTGGTGGAAGCGGCGGCAGACTGCGGCGTAGCGTGCAGCATCGTCGGAGAGGGCGAACTGGCGCTCGGTGCGCCGCCCAACGTTGCGTGCGAGGCGACCGGCAACAGCGCAGCGGCCAACATCGCAATCTTCAAAATTCTCATCACACTGCTCCCCCAAAAATAGTCGGAGCATGGTGCCCGGCCAATGCTCAGGAAACCGTAGGAAATTTCTGCAGTGGCAACGGGAAGGGTCGCAATGAAAGGAAGGTGTCAGGGGTACAAACCGTCCCGCGCTGAAAAAGCGCGCAAGACAACGGATGCCAGCACGTAGCGACGGGCAGCAAGCAGCATACGCGCGCAACGAATGAAGCGTTGCGCAGGCAGAAAGTCAATCAGGGAACGAAAAAGAGTAAGCGAACCGGCTTACTGCGGCGCCGTCACATTCGGCATAGCCCTTCGCCCGAGCTTGCCCGCTGCGCCTTTGGCCGCGACACCCGGATGCGGCACCGTCGGCACCTGCGGAAGCGCGGTCAACGAACCATCGTCGACCGGCGACAGCAGCGCGCTCAACTGCAGCACGTCTTGATCAGTGAGATTGGCGGTCGATGCCTTCAGCTTGAGACTATTGATCAGCGTGTCATAACGCGCCTTCGCCAGATCGCGACGCGCCGAAAATAGTTGATCCTGCGCGTTGAGCACATCGATATTGATCCGCACGCCGACCTGATAACCGAGCAGGTTCGATTCGAGCGACGTGTTCGCCGACCGCTCCGCGGTCTGCAGTGCGCGCACCTGTGCAAGTCCGCTCACCACGCCGAGAAACGCCTGCCGCGCCGATAGCGCCGCGTTGCGCCGAGCGGTATCGAGATCGGCGGCCGCCTGATCTTCTAGCGCGAGCGTCTGACGTACACGGCTTTGCGTCGCGCCGCCTGCAAAGATCGGAATCGTGACCTGCACGCCGATTGTGCTGTTCGTGTACGACGACCCCAGGTTGCCCAATTCCGCGGCGAGCGCCGGCGTGCCGGGCGCGGGCGTATTCGCGCCGCTGCCGAAGCCGCCACCGAAATTACCGCCAAAATTACCCGCGCCGGCCGCGCCAAGACTACTGCGCGAGCGGCTCGCCACCAGGTCGACGGTCGGCAGATGGCCGGCTTTGGCTTTCGACGTCTCGCGTTGCGCGCTATCCAGCGCGATCTGCTTCAGCACGACCTGGTAGCTCCCGTCGGTGGCCGCATCGACCCACAAATTGATGTCGGCGGGCACGGGAGGTGGCAGCGGTGCGCCGGCAACCAGTCCATCCACCTGCTCGACGGGGTGCCCGACAATCTGCTGCAACGCCGCCAGCTTCACAGCGAGATCGTTCTGCGCGGCAATTTCCTGCGAGATCGCCTGATCGTATTTCGCCTGGGCTTCGTTGGTATCGGTGATCGTCGCGTTGCCGACTTCGAATGAACGTTTCGCCGATTCGAGCTGCTGCGCGATCGACGCTTTCTGCGAGCGCACAATCGCGAGGCTGTCCTGTGAGGAGAGCGCGTCGAAGTAAGCCTGGCCGAGCCGCACGATCAGGTCCTGACGGGCCTGCGCAAACGACGCCTGCGCTGAATCTACCGCGAGCTTACCCTGCGCATAGCCGTACCAGCTATCGACATGAATCAGCGGCTGCGTGAGCGAAATCGTGTAGCCATTGCTGTTGCCGTAGGACGCAGGAAAACCGCCGCCGAAATCGGTGTTCTGGCGATTCGCGGTGAGCGATGCGGAGACTTGCGGCAGCAGTTTGGCGCGGGCCAGCGGCAACTCTTCGCTATTGGCGGCGAGCGCCGCGCGCGCGCTTTGCAACTGCGCGTCGTTCGAGAGTGCTTCGTCGTAAAGCTGGGAGAGGCCGACGGCGTGCGCAGTGAGCGGAAAAAACGCGAGAACGGCGCAATGAAGCGCCAGAGCGGCCGCGAGGACCGGCACCCGCTGACGAATCATCGCGACCCGTGCGACTAGTAGGTAGGAACGGACGGATCGACCTGACGCGACCACGCGTCGATCCCGCCTTGCAGATTGAAGACGTTGGTGTGGCCGCGCGATTCGAGGAACATCGCGACCTGGGCGCTGCGCGCGCCGTGATGGCACACGCAGACGATTTGCGCGTCGTCGTCGAGCTCTTCGCTGCGCGCGGGAATTTCACGCATCGGGATCGACACGGCACCGGCGATCGACGCCGTCTGGATTTCCCACGGTTCGCGCACGTCGAGCAGCACAGGCGCAGGGCGCGATTGATCGGCGAGCCATTCGGCGAGCGCGGGAGCGGTCAGATTTTGCATCAGCAGGACATCCAGTTCAGAGGACGGCGGCGCGCCAGCCGTACAGATAAACGGTGAATTAAAACTTGAAGCGCGGCGGCTGCACAGCGTTGATCAGCGGCTCGACATAAGTTTCGAATACGTCGGCGATGCGGTATTGCTTCTCGTCGATCCGCGTAATGATCTGCGCCTTCATGACCGGCGCGGTGCCGACGAAAGCCGCCAGACGGCCGCCGACCTTCAGATGTTCGAGGATTTCCTGCGGCAGCACCGGCAAGCCGCCCGACACGCAGATCACGTCGTATGGTGCAGCGTTGGCCCAGCCGCGCGAGGCGTCACCGGTGACGACTTCGGCATTCAGCACGCCGTTGGCGATCAGGTTGTTCTTCGCCAGTTCCGCGAGTTCCGGTTCGATGTCGACCGTCAGCACGTGCTGCGCGCGGTGCGCAAGCAGAGCGGCCATGTAACCCGAGCCGGCGCCGATTTCGAGCACGCTTTCGTGTTTCTTCACCGCCAGTTCCTGCAGCACGCGCGCTTCGACGCGCGGCGCCAGCATGTGCTGGCCGGCCGGCAGCGGCACTTCGAAGTCGACGAAGGCCAGATCGCGGTAGACGGTGGGGACGAAGTTTTCACGCTTGACGATCGAGAGCAGATTCAGCACGTCCTGGTCGAGCACTTCCCAGGGGCGGATCTGCTGTTCGATCATGTTGAAACGCGCTTGCTCGATGTTCATGGTGGATTCGGCAGTGTGGTTTGGCGAGTTTGCAATTCTTTGCCACTGGCCGGCGGCCTTGGGGTACAACTCCGGGGTACAACCTGGAATGCAGGCCACGGCAGGGTAACTGCGGGATTGTACCAAATGACGGCGCGAATCCGCGCCGTCGCGGGCAGTTCGCCGCAGGCCCGTACCTTGAGCCGCCTTTCGCCGTACGCGCCCGACCCCGTGTTAATCCCTAGCGATCTGTCCTTGCGATTCCTGCCTCCATGGCGCAAGAATGTAATCGATTACATTTTTGAGGCAAATTCACTTGTCCAAGTCGTTGCCCAAAGCTGCCCCCGCGAAATCGAAGATGCCCCCGCAGCCTGAGGTTCAGCCGCTGCGGCCGGCCGAAGGCCTTTCGATTGCCCAAGTGGCGGAGCAGGCGGGCGTCTCGGTGGCGACCGTGTCGCGCGTGCTGAACGGCCACGAGAACGTGCGGCCTGCCACGCGCGACAAGGTATTGGCGGCCGTTGACGCCAGCGGCTATCGCGTCAACGAACTTGCGCGCAATCTGCGCACCGCCGAAAGCCGCCTGCTGCTGACGATGGTGCCCGACGTCGGCAACCCTTTCTACGCGGAGATCGTGCGCGGCATCGACAGCGTGGCGCGCCAGCACGGCTATTTCATGCTGCTATGCGACACGGGCGCCGATCCGGGTCGCGAGCGCAGCTATTTCGACTTGCTGCGCCGCCGCCGCGCGGATGGCGCGATCTGCCTCGATCCCGCCACCATCCAGCAGGCGCTCGGCGAGGCATCCAGCGCGCTGCCCTGGGTCGCGTGCTGCGAGTTCGATCCGGCAATGGGCGTGCCGTACGTCGGCATCGACAACTATCGGGCGGCGGGCGACGCGGTGCGGCATCTGCTCGCGCGCGGTCATCGGCGCATCGGGCTGATCAATTCGGATGTCGACTACCTGTACGCGCGGCAGCGTCAGCAAGGCTATCTGGACGCATTGATCGAAGCGGGCATCACGCCGGACGAGCGTTGGCGCATGAACCTGAACAGTCTCGACTACGAAGCGGGCGCATCGGCGGCGGCCTTGCTGATGCAGCAGTCTCATGCACCCAACGCGGCGCCGAGCGCGATCTTCGCGGTCTCCGACACACTGGCGATCGGCGTGATCCACGGCTTGCGCAGTGTCGGCAAGCGCGTGCCGGACGATGTCGCGGTGGTCGGCTTCGACGATATTTCGCTCGCCGCGCAAATCGATCCCCCACTCACTACCATCGCCCAGCCGATGCGCGAACTCGGCGAAACCGCCGCGCGTCTCCTGCTGCAACGGCTCGCGAATCCGTTGGCCAATGTGCCAGGCGTGCTGCTGCCGCATCGGCTCGTGATTCGCAGGAGCGCGTAACTCATGAGCCTCGCCATCCGTTTCGACGATATCCGCAAAGACTTCGGGCCGGTGCGCGTGCTGCACGGTGTGAGCTTCGAACTGGCGCCGGGGCGCATCTACGGTTTGCTTGGCGAGAACGGCGCGGGCAAGTCGACGCTGATGAAAATCCTCGCGGGCTACGAAACGGCGACCTCGGGCACCTTGCTGGTCGACGGCCACGCGCAGCAGTTCATCGGTTCACGCGACGCGGAAGCGGCCGGCATCGTGCTGATTCACCAGGAGTTCAATCTCGCCGAGCATCTGACGATCGCGCAGAACATGTATCTCGGCCATGAAAAAAAGCGCGGCTGGTTCGTCGACGATGCCGCAATGCGTGCCGAGGCGGCGCGTTTTCTCGCGCAGGTCGGCCTGGAGAAAGCGCCGGATACGAAAGTGCGCGGATTGATCGTCGCGGAAAAGCAGATGGTGGAGATCGCCAAGGCGCTGTCGCGCCGCGCGCGTTTGCTCATCATGGACGAGCCGACCGCCACACTGACGCCGTCCGAAACCGAACGCCTCTTCACGCTGATGGCGAAGCTGAAAGCCGACGGCGTGACCATCGTCTATATCTCGCACAAGCTGGATGAAGTCGAGCGCATCACCGACGAAGTGATCGTGATGCGCGACGGCCGCTTCGTCGCGCGCAGCGAAACGGCGGGGCTCGCGCGGCAACAGATGGCGAATCTGATGGTTGGGCGCGACGTGTCCGATATGTTCCCCGACAAGATTACCGTGCCTACCGACGCGCCGATCGCGTTGAAAGTAGAGGGCCTTGCTGTACCGAATTGGGTCGAGGACCTGAGCTTCGACGTTCGCGCCGGCGAAGTGCTTGGTTTCGCGGGCCTTGTCGGCGCGGGCCGCACCGAAGCGTTCGAAGCGATCATCGGCCTGCGCAAACGCACGGCGGGCCGCATTGAGATCGCCGGCCGCCGGGCCGATCTGAAAAGCCCGCGCGACGCAATGCGCCACGGCCTCACGTACCTGAGCGAAGACCGCAAAGGCAAAGGCCTGCATGTGAATCTGAGCCTGCAGGACAACGTCACGCTGATGACGCTCGAACGCTACGCGCATCCCTTGCTCGATATGAAAGCGGGGCGCGTGGCGCTGACCCAGGCCGTCAGCGACTTCGGCATTCGCACGGGCGATCTGTCGAGCCGCGCGCGCATGCTCTCCGGCGGTAATCAGCAGAAGCTCGCGCTCGCCAAGTTCCTGCAGCCCGATCCGAACGTGATCGTGCTCGACGAGCCGACTCGCGGCGTCGACGTCGGCGCGAAACGCGACATCTATTTCCTGATCCATCGTCTCGCCGCGCAAGGCCGCGCGGTGATCGTCATTTCATCCGAACTGATCGAGCTGATCGGCCTCTGCCATCGCGTTGCCGTGATGCGCGCGGGACGCCTGCAAACCACGCTCACGCTCGAACATCTGACCGAAGAGGAGTTGATCGCCCATGCGACCGGCACCCACTGAAGCCGTCCAGTCCGGCCGCGCATTGCGCTTCGCGCATCGTCTGTATGCACTCGGGCCACTCGTTGGGCTGATCGTGCTGTGCATTGTCGGCACGCTGCTCAACCGCGATTTCGCGACGCTCGACAACATGATGAACGTGCTCACGCGCACGTCGTTCATCGGCATCATCGCGGTCGGCATGACCTTTGTGATCATTTCGGGCGGCATCGATCTGTCGGTCGGATCGATGGCGGCGCTGATCGCGGGCAGCATGATCTGGCTGATGAACGGACTCGCTGCCGGTATCGGCGGCCATACGCTCGCGCCCTTGCTGATTCTGACGCTCGGCATTGTGTTCGCTCTGGTGCTCGGCGGTTTGTTCGGCTGCGCACACGGTCTGTTGATTACCAAAGGACGTATCGAGCCGTTCATCGTCACACTGGGCACGTTGGGGATTTTTCGCGCGGTGCTGACGTGGCTCGCGGATGGCGGCGCGCTGACTCTGGATAACTCGTTGTCCGACTTGTATGGGCCGGTTTACTACGCGAGCTTCTTCGGCGTGCCGGTCCCGATCTGGGTATTCCTTGTGGTTGCAGCAGGTGGCGCGCTGATCCTCAATCGCACCGCGTTTGGCCGCCATGTGCAGGCGATTGGTTCGAACGAACAGGTCGCACGCTACGCCGCGATTCGCGTCGATACCGTGAAGATCGTCACCTATGTACTGCTCGGCATCTGCGTCGGCGTGGCGACGGTCCTGTACGTGCCGCGGCTCGGTTCGGCTACGCCGACCACCGGCTTGCTCTGGGAGCTTGAAGCGATTGCTTCCGTGGTGGTGGGTGGCACAGCGCTGAAGGGCGGCGAAGGGCGTGTGATTGGCACGGTGATCGGCGCGATTCTGCTTTCGGTGATCGCCAACATTCTGAATCTGACCAGCATCATCAGCGTGTATCTGAACGCGGCGGTGCAGGGCGTGGTGATTATCTTCGTCGCGTTCGTGCAGCGTGGACGGCGGTAGGCAGTAGATGTGGGCTTCAAATGGAGAGACGGCAAGTTCGAGAATCGGGGCGCATGAACGCCTCATAAACGCAACGATGTTGCATGGGACCGGAGCAGGCGCTAAAGCGCCAACTCTGATCGACTCGCAACTATGTTGCATGGGACCGGAGTAAGCGCTGAAGCGCTAACTCCGGTCGACACAGGAGACAGAACCATGAAGCAGGTCATTCGAGCGGTCGGCGCCGGCATGCTGGCGTTGGGAATACTGGGCACGGCTGGCGTTGCCCGTGCCGATGAAAAAGTCACACTGGGCGTCGCGATTCCGACAGCCGACCATGGCTTTACGGGCGGCATCGTCTGGTGGGCGAACAAGGCAAAAACTGATCTGGAGAAAGCGCATCCGGATCTGAAGGTGATCGTGAAGACTGCGGCCGGCGCGCCCGAACAGGCGAACCAGTTGCAGGATCTGGTGACGGTGAACAAGATCAATGCGCTGGTGATTTTCCCGTTCGAATCGGCCTCGCTCACACAGCCGGTCGCGCAGGTGAAGAAGAAGGGCGTGTACGTGACGGTAGTCGATCGTGGTCTGACCGACACCAGCGCACAGGACGCCTACGTTGCGGGCGACAACACCGCGTTCGGCAAAATCCCCGCCGAGTATCTGGCCAAGGAACTGGGCGGCAAAGGCAACATCGTCGCGCTGCGCGGCATTCCGACCACGCTCGACAACGAACGCTGGACCGCATTCACGAACGTGATCAAGAACTATCCGGAGATGAAAATCCTCGACGGCAAGTACGCGAACTGGAATCGTGACGACGCGTTCAAGGTGATGCAGGACTATCTCACGCGCTTCAAGCATATCGACGCAGTCTGGGCCGCCGACGACGACATGGCCGTAGGTGTTCTCAAGGCGATCGAGCAGGCCAGGCGTACCGACATCAAGATCGTGTTCGGCGGCGCGGGTTCGAAGGGCATGGTGAAGAATGTGATGGACGGCGCACCGATGATCAAGGCGGACGTGTCGTACTCGCCGAAATTCATCTACGACGCGATCAAGCTCACTGCCGAAGCGCGTCTGAAGGGCGACAAGCTGCCGCCGACTACGATCATTCCGTCGGTGCTGATCACGAAGGAAAACGCGCAGCAGTTCTATTTTCCCGACTCGCCGTTCTGATCCCGGGCATCGGGAGCGCGCTTGCTATTTCTCTGTCGTAGAGGCATGACAGGCGCGCCATAGTTCGAGGAACCGTACGATGAAAACCATCAAAGGGCCGGCGATCTTTCTCGCTCAATTCATGGGCGACGAGGTGCCGTTCGACAGCCTCGCGCATCTGGCGGGTTGGGCGGCGAGCCTCGGTTTCAAGGGGATTCAGGTGCCGTGCGATACGCGTCTGATCGATCTCGATCAGGCAGCTGCGAGCCAGGCGTATTGCGACGCGTTGCGCGAGGTCGCGGAAGATGCGGGGGTGACGATCACCGAACTGTCGACGCATCTGCAAGGGCAACTTGTCGCCGTGCATCCGGCTTATGACGCGTTGTTCGACGGTTTTGCGGCGCAGCATGTACGCGGCAATCCTGCTGCGCGCACGCAGTGGGCGATCGAGCAGATGAAGCTCGCAGCGAAGGCTTCGCAGCGCTTAGGTCTCGATACGCACGTGTCGTTTTCCGGCGCACTGGCGTGGCCGTATCTGTACCCATGGCCGCAGCGTCCGGCAGGTTTGATTGAAGCGGCGTTCGAGGAACTCGCGCGCCGCTGGACGCCGATTCTCGATGCGTTCGACGAAGCCGGCGTCGATGTGTGCTACGAACTGCATCCGGGTGAGGACCTGCACGATGGCGTGACTTTCGAGCGCTTTCTGCAAGCAGTGAAGCAACACCCGCGCGCGAACATCCTCTACGATCCGAGCCATTTCATCCTGCAGCAACTCGACTACCTCGCCTTCATCGACATCTATCACGAACGCATCAAGGCGTTTCATGTGAAGGACGCGGAGTTTCGTCCGAACGGCAGGCAAGGCGTGTATGGCGGCTATAGCGGCTGGGTCGAACGTGCGGGGCGTTTCCGATCGCTTGGCGACGGGCAGATCGATTTCGGTGCGATTTTCTCGAAGATGGCGCAATACGATTTTCCGGGCTGGGCGGTGCTGGAGTGGGAGTGCGCGCTGAAGCATCCACAGGACGGCGCGCGCGAAGGCGCGGAGTTCATTCGACGGCACATCATTCGTGTGGCCGAGCATGCCTTCGATGATTTCGCGGGCAGCGGCGTGGATGCGGCGCAGCTAAAACGCGTGCTTGGCATTTGACTGCGAACCGAAGGCGCGTCGATTGAAGGTCGACTTCGAGTTGACGGTGAATCGAATGAAGCAGATCGCAACGGAGTGAATGCGATGCCACAAAGAAGACTCAGGCTCGGCATGGTCGGCGGCGGGCAGGGCGCGTTTATCGGAGCGGTGCATCGGATCGCCGCGCGGCTCGACGATCGGTTCGAACTGGTCGCGGGCGCGTTGTCGTCCGATCCGCAGCGTGCGCGAGCGAGCGCCGCGGAAGCCGATATTGCGCGCAGCTATGCAGACTGGCGCGAGATGGCGCGCGCCGAAGCCGCTCGCGCCGACGGTATCGATGCGGTCGCGATCGTCACGCCGAATCATCTGCATGCGCCTGTGGCTACGGCTTTTCTCGAAGCGGGCATCCATGTGATATGCGACAAACCGCTGGCGATTTCGTTGGCGGAAGGCGAGGCGTTGGCGAAGCTCGCCCGCGAGAAGAACAAGTTGTTCGCGCTGACACACACGTATTCAGGCTATCCGCTCGTGCGTCATGCTCGCGAGCTTGTCGAAAAAGGTGAGCTTGGCGAAATACGCGTGGTGCAAGTCGAATACGCGCAGGACTGGCTGGCTGAACCGATAGAAACGAGCGGCACGAACAAACAGGCAGGCTGGCGTACGGATCCATTGTTGGCGGGTCCTGCCGGCTGTCTTGGTGATATCGGCACGCATGCCTATCATCTCGCTGCCTTCATCACGGGCATGACGCCGTCGTCGCTATCGGCCGAGTTGCGTACGTTCGTACCTGGACGCCGTATCGACGACCACGTGCAGGCGATGCTGCGCTATCCAAATGGCGCGCGCGGCATGTTATGGGCAAGTCAGGTGGCGAGCGGTGCGGAGAACGCTTTACGTCTTCGGGTTTATGGCACGAAGGCCAGCTTGAGCTTCGATCAGGAGAATCCGAACGAATTGTGGTTCACGCCGCTGGGTGGATCGGCTGAACGTCTCACCAGAGGACGCGTTAAAAGCGCGATCGCCGCGCACGCGACGCGCGTGCCGCCGGGGCATCCCGAAGGTTATCTGGAAGCGTTCGCGCAGTTGTACAAAGACGCGGCGTCGCAGATTGAAGCGCTGGATTCTGGCCGCGCGTTGCCTGCCGAAAGTCTGTTACTTACTACGGTGGATGACGGTGTGGCGGGCCTGCGGTTTATTGA
This sequence comes from Paraburkholderia sp., assembly GCF_035656215.1. Classification (GTDB taxonomy): domain Bacteria; phylum Pseudomonadota; class Gammaproteobacteria; order Burkholderiales; family Burkholderiaceae; genus Paraburkholderia. The sequence continues at coordinate 889 of NZ_DASRSY010000014.1, read as the reverse complement.
GGCCGTGCTGGCAAGCAGTGCGGTAGATGGACAGTGGCGCGACATAAAACCTGGTTGCCCATGAACACGTGGCGCGCACGCCCTACGGCGAAGGGAGCGATTCAACTCCAGCGTCGCCTGGTTTTCAACCAGGCTTTGAGTGTGCCGAGGTCATGGAACTCCACCAGATCGTACTCGAGCGAATTGATCTGTTCCTGCAGCATAGAAACGTCCTCCGTCAGCCCGTACATTGCCTTCTTCGGTGTGATGGAAGCCATCGGGTCGAGCCCGTAGCGTTCCTTGAACGTCATTTCGGCAAACATAATTTCGTCGTCGAGTTCGCCTACCTGTTCCTTCAGTATCTTGTTGTAATGCTTGAGCCGGTCTTCGCTAAGATTATCGATCGCGTTCTGATCGATGTGTTCCAGTTCCAGCTGCAATTCGAGCAAATGCAGCAGGTTGTTCTTGCTGTAGGCCTCGTTGACGCGTTGCATCAGGGCGGTTTTCCGTTTGCGTTCCTCTGGATCGCTTTCGCGATCGGGATGCAACGCGCTGGCCAGCTTACGATACACCTCGCGAATCGACCGGCTCAGTTGCGCTTCTTCTTCCGCGCGGCGCGTTTCGGCCGCCAGCTGCTTCGCCGTCTTCTTTTTCGGGGCGCTTCGCGCCTGGCGCGCCTGATGTTCCGCCGCTTGCTCAGCGTCGTCCTGTTCGATATGCGCCTGAAGGCGATCCAGAACTTCATCGGGCGAATTCATGTCGATGTCGTCTAGTGTCCTGAGTTAAAAATTCATTGAAAGATGCCGATCACGTACTAAAGTGTTCTGTGTAGCACTTGATACGCGGAGGCAACGATGAGTGGACGGTCCAAAGGGGAACTCGTGCTGAGCGATTCTGAGCGCGAAGACCT
>NZ_DASRSY010000013.1:0-1634 GCF_035656215.1 Paraburkholderia sp. | reverse complement strand
CAACGACACTCGCTTTACGACCCCGGTTACCTTGTGGATGGACGTCGACCGTCGCATCGATCAACTGGCCGAGCTGGTTGCCGATAACCCGGCGCAGGTCGAGCGCGTGGTGCAGGTGCGCCAGGCGGTGCAGGGATACCGCCAGTGGTCGGATCGCATTCAGGATATGCTGCATTCGGGGCGGCGGCGCGATCTGCTCGATCGTTTCCGAGAGCTGGCTTCGGCCGACGTGCTCGATCGCTTCCGTCAGCAGGTGGCGGCCTTCCAGACCGAAGAGCGGCGCCTCGACACGTTGCGTTCGAACGCCGCCGAAGCCGCGCGTGAACGGCAACAGATGCTGATCGTCGCGGCCGTGTTCGGCTCGTTGCTGTTCGTCGCGCTGGCTGTCTGGTTGTTCACGCGCGGCGTGCGCGGACGGCTCGCACTGCTGTCCGATAACGCCGGGCGCCTCGCGGGCAACGAGCCGCTGGCGCCGATCGGGCCGGGCCGCGACGAAATCGCCCGGCTCGATCTGACCTTGCATGAAACCAGCCGGCGCCTGCTCGAAGCCGAGCGTATCCAGGTGCGTTTTCAGTCCGATCTCGCGCGTCGCGCCGGTGAGCTTGCGCGCATCAACGAGACCTTGCGGCAACAGACCCAGGAAAACGAAATGTTCATCTACAGCGTGTCGCACGACCTGCGTGCGCCGCTGGTGAATTTGCAAGGCTTCTCGAAAGAACTGATTCGCGCATGTGACGAACTGCGCGCGATGCTTCGCCGGTCCTCGCTCGCGCCAGAACCCCGGCAGCGTATCGAACGGGTGGTGGACGAGGATATCGGCGAAGCGTTGCACTTCCTGCAGACGGCCGTGCTGCGCGCATCGCACATCATCGACGCGCTGTTGCGGCTGTCGCGTGTCGGCCGCGTCGAGTACCGGCAGCAAAAGGTCGAAGTGGGCGATATCGTGCCGCGCGTGGTCGATGCGATGCAGGGGTCGATCCGGGCGCGCCGGGCGCACGTCATCGTCCACGACTTGCCGGCGGTGTGGGGCGATCCGACCGCGCTCGAACAGGTGTTCGCGAATCTGATCGGCAATGCGGTCAATTATCTGGACCCGGCCCGCGAAGGCCAGATCGAAATCGGTACGACTCCGGCGCCGCCGGGCGTGCATTCACTGCGGATTTTCTACGTGCGGGACAATGGCCTGGGCATTCCGGCGGTCGCGCTGCCGCGGCTTTTCAATGCCTTTCAGCGTCTGCACGGCAATGTGGCGGCGGGCGAGGGCATCGGCCTTGCGCTCGTGCGGCGTGTGGTGGAGCGGCACGGCGGGCGTGTGTGGGTGGAGTCGAAAGAGGGCATAGGCACGACGTTTTATCTGTCGCTGCCCGAAGCCGGGATGCGGATGGCGCAACTGGCTGTCGAGACGCATGTCGCGTTAGCGGAGGGTGTTCACGCGGTTCGTGATGTGCGCGAGGCGCGCGCGGGCTTCGTTGATCGTGACGACCCTGGCCTGAGCGGCGGTGCGGCGGCGCAAGCCGCCAATGCCGCGCCCGGCATCAGTACGCGGTAAAGAGCCGGCGCGGTTTGAGCAGTTTGCTACCGCGAATCGACCAGTAGCAGCCGCAAACGATCAGGATCGCAACGCCCGTGAGTGC
>NZ_DASRSY010000012.1:0-25317 GCF_035656215.1 Paraburkholderia sp. | reverse complement strand
CTCACTGCCTGCGTGAGCGTGGTATTGAACGATTGCGTATCGATCGTGCCGCCGCCAGCTGCCAGCGTGATCGCACGCGTGCCGGCGAGGTCGAAGCTCGTCGTCAATTGCAGCGCGCCGCCGTTGAACGTGAGACCGCCGGTGTTCGCGCCGAGCGCATTGTCCGCGCCGACGGCGATCGTGCCTTGATCGATCGTCGTGCCACCCGAGTAGGTGTTGCCGCTCGCCGCAGCCGGCGCGAGCGTCAACACGCCGGCGCCGGTCTTATCGACTGCGCCCGTGCCGCTGATCGATCCTGCATAGGTGCCCGCGTTGTCCTGGGCAAACCGCACGAGTCCGTTGTCGGTTACGTTGGAGGGCAGGTTTTGCGCATTCGCCTGCAAGGTCGCGCCGCTATCGACGAGCGCCGTCGCGCTCGCGCCGAGCGTACCGGTGAGATTGAGGGTGCCGGTTTGCACGTGCGCGAGCGTGAAGGTCCCACTGCCGGTCCAGTTCCACAATGCGCCCTGCATCAGCAGGGTCTGAAAGTTGGTAAACGCATTCGAAGCCGTGCCCGAGCCTTGCAAGGTCACGGTGTTCGTTCCTGCTCCGCCATCGGCCGTGCCGTTGATCACGGAGCCGGTTTGCAGAATCAGCGAGTCGTTGCCGTTGCCCATCGTGATGGCCGTGCCGATGCCGCTCTGCACGAGTCCCGCATTGATGATGGTGCTGTTGCCGTTGAGCGTGCGGATGCCGGAGCCGTTCTGGCTGATGATGCTGCCACCCGCGAGGTTCTGGATCGTCGCCACGAAGCTCGATCCCGCCGTGTTCGAAAACACCGCATCCGAGCCGCTGCCGCTCGCGCTGATTGTGCCGCTGTTGATCAACTGGTCGTTATTGCCTTGCAGATAAGCGGTTGGACTGGCGGAGCCTGTGGTGGACAGCGTGCCGCTGTTGGTGATGCTGCCGCTGCCGCCGAGAATCGATGCCGCCCGCGCGTTGCTGCCCGAGGTCGTCACCGTGCCGGTGTTGATCAACTTGTTGTTCGACTGGCCGACGTTCGTTTGTCCCCACGCGGCCGTCATGCCGTAAGCATTGGGGCCGCTGGTGGTGATCGAGCCGTTATTGGTCAGGGTGTTGCCGCTGCCGTTGGCGGCCATGCCGTCGTTGAAGGCGCCGCTCGCGGTGATGACCCCGCCGGTCGCGTTGGTGATCTGATTGCCGTTGCCCACACCGAGCAGCACGGCGCCACGCACGGTGCCCGTGCCGCCGCCACCTGTCAGCGAGAAGTTGCCGCTGCTGTTGATCGCGCTATTGGTGTCGACGCTGAAGACGACCGGAGTGGCGCTGCGCACGAAACTGCCCGAGGTGGTGCTATCGGCGTTGATCGTCACGCCCGTGCTGCCGGTTTGCGCAATGACGGCAGCGAGGCCGCTGCTTGTGCAGGTGACGGTGGTATTGCTCGGCGGTGCCGTATTGCTGCACGCGGCCATCGCGGAAGGGGTGAGTGCTTTGGAGAGCAGCACGACGCTGCCCAGGCCGATGCCAAACGTTTTCTTCTTCTTCATACGCGGTCCTTGGTAAGGGCACTACACCATACGAGCGGAATGGTCCGACTTATACACGCCTTACCAGGACTTTCCAATTGCGTCCGGCATAACTTACGAATGTGTTGCGGATCACCGACGCTTGCTGGAGACCCGCATGACGCCTTGCTTGCGCAGGAGCAGGCAGTTTTTCGAGCGAAGAAAAAGGTACCGTAGTTGCCGTACGAACAGTAAGGGTTTTGAAACATACGCTCGCCGGGTGGCTGGTCAGGACTCACGCCGGGTCCTGTCGAAATTTGCCAGGTGCAGTACTCTGTACGGCTTACTCATCCACGAATCCACAATGGAGTCTCGACGATGCGATACAACCCGTTAGGCCGTACCGGTGTGTTTGTTTCAGAGCTATGTCTGGGCACGATGACCTTCGGCGGTGGCGAGGGCATATGGAAGCAGATCGGCGATCTGCAGCAGCAGGACGCGGAGCGGCTGGTCGGCCGGGCACTCGACGCGGGTATCAATTTCATCGACACGGCCGACGTCTATGCTGACGGCTTGTCCGAGCAGATCACAGGCCAGGCGCTGAAGAACCTCAAGGTGCCGCGCGACAAGGTTGTGGTCGCAACCAAAGTATTCGGTGCGACGGCAGCGTTTCCGAACGCGCGCGGGGCGTCGCGTTATCACATCATCGACGGCGTCAAGGCGAGCCTGAAGCGCCTGCAACTCGATCACATCGACCTGTACCAGATCCACGGTTTCGATCCGGCCACGCCGATCGAGGAAACCGTGCGCGCGCTCGATACGCTGGTTCAGCATGGTCATGTGCGCTATGTCGGCGTGTCGAACTGGGCCGCGTGGCAGATCGTGAAGGCGTTGGGCATCTCGGAGCGCCTCGGGCTCGCGCGCTTTGAAACGCTACAGGCGTATTACACCTTGGCGGGTCGCGACCTCGAACGCGAACTCGTGCCGATGCTGCACAGCGAAGGACTGGGCCTGATGGTGTGGAGTCCGCTCGCGGGCGGCTTGCTGAGCGGCAAATACGGGCGCGAGCAGCAGGGGGAAGCCGGCAGCCGTCGCACGACGTTCGATTTTCCACCCGTCAATCGTGAACGCGCGTATGACTGTATCGACGTGATGCGTGATATCGCGGAGGCGAAGAAAGTGTCTGTGGCGCAGATCGCGCTCGCGTGGCTGCTGCATCAACGCGTGGTGACCTCGGTGATCGTCGGTGCGAAGAAAATCGAGCAACTCGACGACAACATCGCCGCCACCGGCGTTGCGTTGACTGCCGACGAGCTTGCGAAGCTGGATCAGGTCAGCACGCTGCCGCCTGAGTACCCGGGCTGGATGCTGGAGCGCCAGGGTGAGCCGCGCCGCAAGCAACTTGAAGAGGCGCGTTATCCGGTGCAACGCTAGATGGAAGCCGCGGCGCCGAGGCGCAGCAGGGCCTTGTCCCAAGGCGAACCGACGCCCGGCACCCAACAGCATGATGGTCGCGGTGATGCCGCCCAGACGCGCCGCGCTACCCACGTTCACGATCCAGCAGATCACGATTGCCACCGCAACCGTGGCCGCGTAGGCCGCGAGATAGCCGCCGCCGAGCGTTGCGCCGACGAGGCCGCACACGCCCCCGACCATCGCGCCGATGAATTGATCGCGCGAGAGCTTGCGCCTGTCGATATAACTATGCTGGCTGACCGCGATTGCCGTAATCGCAGCCCAGAAGGCTTGCTCGGTATGCAGCCACCGGCCGATCGCGAAAGCAAGGCTGGCGCCGGCCACCGCCTGCGCGGCCATCACGCCGCCTTCGACCAGCCGGTCGCCCAGCGGCAGCGCCTTGAGAAACGCGAACAGTGAGTCGGCCGCGCTCGTCCGCGCTGCACGTCTTGAATCGTTGGGAGCGGTCATCGAATGGGGAAGAACCTGTTGCAGCATGAAGGACTCGTATTCTAGCGTTCACTGCTGCGCAGCCTGTGATACCAGTTCATCAGAGGCGTAGCCGAGATACCATGAATGACGACCGACGCTGCGACCACCGCCAGCGCGAGCGGCACCAGCGGGGCGACGTCGGACGCCGCGCCATATTCGAGCGCGTATGCCAGGTAGTAAAACGAACCGATGCCGCGGATGCCGAACCAGCTCATCAAACGCCGCTGTGCTGGCGTTGCGCTCGACCCCAACAGTGACAACTCGACCGACACCGGCCGCACGAAGACGAACAGCGCAATTGTGAGCGCCACCGTCTGCCAGGTAAAAAGCGGCACGTGAAGCGTGGCGAGCACATTGCCGACCATCGCCATCACCGCCACCTCGGCGATACGTTCGAGTTCGATCGTGAAGCCCATCACCGACTCCGTCATATACGCGTGCGCTTTGCTCGGGTTCGCCGCGGTCGCCTCGACGTCTTCGGAATCGACCGTGCCGATTGCTTGGCGCGCCGAAACGCCACCGCTCGCACGATGTTCGACGCGGCGCATCGCGACGCCTGCCGCGAACACCGCCAGAAAGCCATAGGTATGCGCGAGTTGCGCGGTGCCGAACGAGAGTTCGATCAGTCCCAACGCGAAGAAACCCTCGAGACCGAGCGCCTGCGCGTGGCGCGTACGCAACCAGGTGACCGCATGCGTCGTGGCCCAGCCAAGCAGAGCCCCGATCGCGATCGCGCCGACCACGCCCCATACGATGCTGCCGGCGAGCTTGAAAGTCAGTACGTCGCCGGCTTGAGCAGCGGGCGCCGCACAGATCGCGAGACCGAGCATCGCGAAGGGAAGTGCGATGCCGTCGTTCAGGCCGCCTTCGCCGGAGAGCGCGAAGCGCAGCAGATCGTGATCGCCGGGATTGTGCACCTGGACGTCGTGCGCTAGCACCGGATCGGTCGGCGCGAGGATCGCCGCGAGCAGCAGGGAGGGTCCCCAGCCAAGATGCAGTACATACACGCTGAATAGCGTGAGCAGCGGAATAGTCGCCAGCATGGCGAGGAAGCCGAGACGCAGCGGCACGGTCCAGAGTTTCTCGAGTACGCCAAGCCGCAAACGCAGGCCGATAGCGAACAGCGAGACCAGTAGCGCGACTTCCGTGATGGTTCGCAGCAGATGCGCATCGGCGACGATATCGAGGCGCAACAGGTCCACACCAGGCGGTCCGAGCGCGTAGCCGATCGCAAGGTAGAACATGGCGGCGCTAACGGGCAAGCGCCGGAATGTCGTCGCCGCCACGCCCATGAAAACGAGCACGGCGCCGACGATGAGAAACCAGAGAGTTTCGTGCATGAGCGTCCGGTTGGAGCCGGCATGCGGACCGTGCATGCGCGGCTGGTTGAAGGGTACACGTCCGAACGCATCATCTACGTTGCTTGCGCCACTTCAAGGCGCGCGGCCGAACGCCTCACGCAATTTGCGTTTGGCCTGCTGCAACGTGTCGCGGCGCGCCTTCGGCAGATTCCTGCCGGCGCGATTGATATAGAAGTTCAGCATCGACATGGCCGACTGGAATGGCGAACCCTTGCGACGGTGGCTATGCGTCGAAGACTGTTTCAGCGATTTCGCGATCGACTCCGCCGTACCCGTTTTGAAAATATCGTGTTCGATATCCATCGCGTCGCTGGTTTCCATCACGTGATGTGACCACTTTTCTGGATGCTTTGCGCTGCCTCCACGGGCAGTTTTAGCGCGATGCGCGGCATGCGCCTGTGCATGCCGCTGACGCGGTGGACGCCCTGACTTGCCACCCACGACCGGGCGTTTCGGTTTGCCGGCGGTTTTTCGGGTGGTCATGATGTCGCCTCCTTACCGAGTCGTGCTCGTGTGGATTACAACTTCACCCCGCCGGCTTCCGGCGCATCCGATGAGCCCGGCGGGATGTCGCCGACGCCCAGATCGTCGCGTCGATCGTACCGGTCACGCCCCCAGTAGGGCTCGCGACCGTAGTACTGGTGCACGGACGTGGCCCAGGTCTGGTCGGCCATCGCCGGCCAATGATCCTTATCGAATCCCGGTGCGTTTTTTACGCGCTCGGCTGTCATATCGAGGACGAAGCACTTCTGCTTTGTATCGAGGGTCAGTGCACTCCACGGAATCGCCAGCAGTTTGTCGCCGATGCCGAGAAAGCCGCCGCTCGACAACACCACATACGCGATGCGACCCGAGCCGACGTCGAGCATGATGTCCTTGACCTTGCCGATGTCCTCGCCGTCGCTGCTGACCATTTTGTTGCCGTCGAGCGTGGCTGCGGCCATCACGTCGGGGCCGGGGCCGTTTGCGGTCGCGTCGCCCTCACCGACGATATGCGCGCCCTGGTCCTGGCGCATTCTGCCTGGGGTCTGTTTCTGGTTGAGCATGATAGTTCTCCCTTACCGGTTCGATGTAGGGAGAAGTGAGCAACTGGCGTTCCTCCGATCTCGCGGAGTTGCGACCGAAGCGGAGCCGGAGTACCGCGGTGTTTTGTTCTGGTAGTTCGCCGGAGCGGCACGTAAAGGATGAGGAACGTTTGAAACTATTTCATCCGCAGGGAGAAAGGCACCGCGAGGCATAACCCTTGCTGCGCTATTACCACCCATTCACGTGTGGAGATTTTCAATGAAATATTCAAAGGCATTGCTGGTATCGGTACTCGTCGCCATGTCGGGCGCCGTGTTTGCGCAGGCGGGCGGTGGTAACGGTAACGGTGGGGGCGGCGGAACCGGCGGCTCGGGCAACGCACATGGTGCGGCAACCGCGGCGCCGACGACGGGGGGCGATGCAGCGTCGGGGGCAATGAGTAGTGGCTCGTCGAAAATGCATCACACGTCGAAGTCGAAGACCAAGACGAAGAAACCGATGAGCGATACGACTAACGCGCCAGGTGCGGACGCGAGCAGCGATACCAAGGGGGGCCAATAGCACCAACGATGAACACTAACGATGGCCGGTGAATCCGCGCTCGCATGGATACAGTCGCGGCTTCGCCTCACCGATGAGGGAGAGACAAGATGAAACAACTATCCAGTCAAAGCGTGGCCAGGCAGGCGCTGATCGTGGCAGCTGTGGTGTTATTGACCGCGGCCGCCGGCTGCAAACGCGCCGATAACGGCAGCACGGATACGTCCACTGCGGCCAGCTCCGCACTGGCCAGCAGCGGTGTGATGAACGGTAACGCGGCTACTGGCAGCACAGCAGATACGAGCAGCGGCGCGGCTGCTGCCGCCGACGCGACGAGTATGCCGGCTGCGGCCTCAGCGGCCTCCGGCGCTAGCCAATAAATCAAACGGGAGATCTAAGTAATAGCACATGCATTTGCATCGCGGAAGATAGGATCGCCGCACAGGATTCCACTATCCGGTGAATCCTGGTGCGGTGACGTCAGCCCATCTCTTTCGACGCCGCCAGTTGTGGCTGGCGAGTCACCTATTTGGCGTCACGCGATGCAGCAACCTCGCGTGACGCGGCCGACCGCTGTGATGCTTGCGCGCCAGTCTTAACATTCGTCTTCGCAGTGGCTTTTTTACGCACCGCACGCGATTTTTTCAGCAAGCTGGTCAGCGGACCGTTGATACTGTCCGTCACCACCGTCTCGCGCACCTTGCGGCCTTTGGCGCCGGCCGTGCGCGCCAGCTTCGCGGCACGTTTCTCCGCATGCGCGAGCAACGCGGCCAATGCCACTTCGTCCACTCTCAATCCACGGCGTGCGTGGCCGGTCGGCACGCTCTGCAACTCGTCCGCTTCGAACGCACTGATTACCGCAGGGTGGATGTAGCAGCGCCGGCAAACCGCGGGCGTATTGCGCAGTAATGCGGCCACATCCTTGACTGTCGCCACTATATGGCGGCGCGCTTGCGCCGCGCTACCGCACATCAGCCGCCTTAGTGCGGCCAATGCATAGACGCTGCCGGCCCAGGTTCGATAGTCCTTCGCGGTGAAGTCGGCATCGCTCGCACGGCGCAGGTAATCGTTGATGTCGGCCGAACCGACCGTGCGACGCGTGCCGTCGTCGTCGAGATACTGGAAAAGGTCGTGGCCCGGCAGTTCGGCGCAGCGGCGCACGATGCGTTTGACGCGCGGATTGTCCACTGTCACGTCGTGTTCGATGCCGCTCTTGCCGCGAAACCTGAAGCGCAACTGGCCGGCTTCGATCTTCACATGCTTCTTGCGCAGCGTTGTCAAACCGTACGACTGGTTATCGCGCGCATATTCCGCGCTGCCGATGCGAATCAGCGTGGTGTCGAGCAACTGCACGATCGCGGCGAGGACCTTATCGTATGGCATGCCAGGCAATTTCAGATCGCGTGCGACGCGCGCGCGGATCTTCGGCAACGCACGGCCGAACTCGGCCATGCGTTCGTACTTGTCGGCGTCGCGTGTCTCGCGCCAACGTGGGTGATACCGGTATTGCTTGCGACCGCGTGCATCGCGGCCCGTCGCCTGGATATGGCCACGCGCGTCGGGACAGATCCAGACGTCTTCGTAAGCGGGCGGAATGGCGAGCGCATTGATGCGTTTGATTTCTTCTTCGTCGTCGATACGCTTGCCGGTCTGGTCGACATACATGAAGCCGTCTTTTTCACGCTTGCGGGTATAGCCGGGTTTGCTGTCGTCGGCGTGGCGCAAGCCCGGCGGCATGGCGGCAGGCGCGGCTGGTTGCGCGGCTTTGTCGTCACCGCGGTCGGTGCGCCTGGTATCGCGTTGGGTCAAGTGGGTTGTGGCAGCCATCGTCGCAGGTAGAAGTTTCAAGCATGCCGCGCGGTTTGCGCCGGTGTCCGCCTTCAAGCAAAGGCGATGCCTGGCGCGGGGGCGTGGCGTACTGCGCGAGACGCGAGCGGAACAGTCCTTGCGAACGCTCTCTGCGCAGTCGCCGGACATAGGCACGCCTTTTGCTATTAAAGGGCATAGCAAGCGTAAGGCTTCCTCAGCGAAGCGTAATTAACGAGGCGCACAGGCGTTGTTCTGAAATGCTGTGCCGCTTTGTTCTACTCGCTACGATAGATAAGTTCACCAGGGAGAAAATGTATGAAATTCCGGTATTCCCTACAAGTGATGACCGTTGCGTTGGGGCTTGGCGCAGCGTCGATCGGCGCTGTCTACGCGCAAGCCAGTGACGCCCCCGCGAGCGATGCACCGGTGAGCGGCACCAGGCTCTCGCCTGCAGATCAGCAGTTCGTGCAGGATGCCTCACAGTCCGACGCCACCGAAATCGCGGCAAGCAAAGTTGCGCTCAAGAATTCGAGCGACCCGCACGTGAAGAAATTCGCGCAGCAAATGATCACTGACCATACGAAGCTCTCGCGCGGGATGGCCGCACTCGTCGCGAAGAAGGGGCTTAACACGGCTCCGTCCGCCGATTCCGCGCTGGTCGGCAAACTGCAGACGCTCAAAGGCCGTGAATTCGATCAGGCCTACGTCGAGCAGATCGGTGTGGAAGCGCATCAGCGAGCGGTCGACCTGTTTCAGCAGGAAAGCCAGAGCGGCACTGACTCGCAGTTGAAGGCGGCAGCTTCGCACGCATTGCCGACCATCAAACATCACCTCGCGATGGCGCAGCAACTCGCCGGCTCAATGAAGGGCTCGTCATGAACGCGATCCTGCCGCGGCCGGCCTATGAGGATTCCCTTATGCACATTACTTTTCCGGACGACCAACCTGCCTTCGACGGAGCGAATCTGACCGTGCGCTTCATGGCGCGCGTCGACGGCGAAGCGGTTGAGTGCGCGATCACGGCTGAGGCGCTGGAAGATCATTTCGGCGCCGATTCCGCGCTCGAATCCACCCTGATGGCCGCCTTCGACAAGGGCCGCAACCGCATCCGCTCGGTTTGCGCGGAAGCACTCGACCAGAACGGCGGCGATGGCGTAGTGTTGCATAGTGGACTGTTCAGAGTGGAAGGCATGGAGCCCGATCGCGGCACCACCGCGTAGTCCGGGCGCGTGCCTGCCGCCTGCGCGCAACTTTCAGCGCGGCGCTGTTCGGCGGCATGATCCGCAAAACGCGATTCAACGATGCAAGGAGGCCTCATGTCACTCATCGTCGCAGCACGGTTTACGACTTTCCCCGCCGCTGAAGACGCGGCGCAAAAGCTCTTCAACGCAGGTTTCGTCGAAGAAGACGTCACGCTGTTTTTTGTCAATCCGCGCGGCCAGCACGCGCGTTATCCGATCGGCGGCGATGTCGGCACCGACGCGGGCGCGAGGGAAGCGCCGAAAGGCGCTGGAATGGGCGTCACCATCGGCGCGGTAGTGGGTGCGGTGGTCGGCGTCGCGATATTTGCGACGTTTTCGGCGCCTATTCTCGTCTCGCTGATCGCGGCCGGCGTCGGCGCGTACATCGGCTCGCTGGCCGGAGCGATGGCGGCCACTCGCGAAGGCGGTAAAACCGGCCACCATTTGCCATTTCATCAGGAAATGCGCGATTCCGGCGTACTGGTTGCCGTGCATGTGTGCCCCGACAATCAGTTCGACGCTGCTCGTGTATTGCGCGAAGCAGGGGGGCTGGCGATCGAACGCGCGAGCGGGCGCTGGCAGCAGGGGCGCTGGGCCGACTTCGACCCACTCAAAACGCCCGAGCCGCTCAACGAATTCAGCGAGAAGCATGCTTGAGTGAGGTGAACGCTTTCGTTTGAACGTAGACGCGGTAAACAACAAAACGGCCCGACAAATGTCGGGCCGTTCTGCATTCGTTCGCTCGAAAACCCGATGAAAAGATCGTCGCCAAGGTGGGCAGGATTTACGCGCGTTGGCAAGATTGCGACCGCTTGTCCTCGCTTGCCACCACCGTCAGACAGGGTATCGACGGCCGGCGCGCCAGGCATGGCTCATGCGCATAGACAGAGGAACCCCGTTGCTACGTGGAAGTACGTAGCGGCGGATTCCACGATCAACGAAACCCCTGGAGGTATTGAATGGCTACGAACGTTGTTTCCGTGCTGAACGATCTGGTCGAAACGTCGAAGGATGGCGAAAAGGGCTTTCGCAAGGCAGCAGAAGACGCGCAGGACGCGCAACTGAAGACGCTGTTTCTGTCGCGCGCCGAAGACTGCACGCGTGCTGCGCGCGAATTGCAGGATGCGGTTCAGGTTTTGGGCGGCAAGGCCGAAACGGGCGGCAGCGTGAGCGGTGCGCTGCATCGTGGTTGGGTCGACGTGAAATCAGCTGTGACGAATCGTAGCGACCATGAGATCCTGGCCGAATGCGAAAAGGGCGAAGACGTCGCGAAGAAGCGTTATCACGACGCGCTCGAAAAGGAATTGCCGGCGGATGTGCGCGCTATCGTCGAGCGTCAGTATCAAGGTGTGCTGCAAAACCATGACCGCGTGCGCGATCTGCGTGATCAGTACGCTGCGACCAAGCGTTAAATAGTGGCGGCGTAGCGATTTGCCGGCCGGCGCACATGAAAAAACCGTCCGCAATTGCGGACGGTTTTTCATTTGCTGTGCTGTCTGGCGCCGTAGCGGCGTTGTCGCAGCAAAAAGAGCCTGCCGAAGCCGACTCCTTTTTCTCGGATTGCCTGATCTTATTCCGCAGCGACCTTCAGATGGTTCTTTACGCTCGAAACGCCATCGACGCCCTTCACGACTTCTCCGGCGGCGGCCTTGTCGTCAGCAGACGGCACCGAACCCGTGAGCCACACCACGCCCTTGCGGGTCTTCACGTGGATATGGGTCGACTTGACGTTCTTCGCGCTAAGCAGTTCGGCCTTGGCCTTGGTAGTGATGGTGCCGTCGTCGACGTGCTGGCCGATGGTTTCAGACGCTGCCGACGGGGCCGAAGCGCTGGTTTGTGCCGTAGCGTTCAGTGCGAATGCGACACAGGCGATGCTACCCGCGGTCTTCAAAAGTTGGATGGTCTTCATGGTTTCTCCTTTGGGTGTTGATGAAAACTACTGCCTTGTTGCCTGAAGACGATCGGTATGCAAGTCGTGTGCCCGGTCCACCGTACGGATGTCCCGACACTGGAAAAAGCCGTTACGGCCCATGCATTTAGGCTGAGGAATAGAAGGGCGTCCGCGCGGGCGTGCTGTCCGGCAACCAGAAAGGCGTGCGACCGGAAATTGCCGGGTCTTTGTAAAAATGGGGCTCGCCCGGTGTGCAATCGGCGGGCCTGAAAGAGCAAAACTTAGAAAAAACAGTGCATTGAGCAAACTGGTATGACAGTTGCTATGTAAAGGTCACGAACCATTTCTCAGCGATTAACGGGACCTCACTACAATGCCTTCAATTGAACTACGCACAAGGCAGTCTCTCGCACTTACGCCACGTCTGCAGCAATCAGTGCGTCTGTTGCAGTTGTCGTCTCTGGAGTTCCAGCAGGAGTTGCGCACCGCGCTCGACACCAATCCGTTCCTCGAGTACGACTCGTCCGAAACGGAAGACGTCGCGCTCTCTACCGCTTCCCCGGGCGATGACGCCGGTGCGACGCCTGCGACTGACGCGGTCGCCGCGGCCGAAGCTGAACCGGTGCCGGCCGAAGCCAGCGGCACGACGGAGAGCGCGGAGCAGGATGACATGCCCGGCGACTTTTCGGGCGACTATAGCAGCCGCAGTTCGACGCGCCAGAACGGCGACTCCGACGGCAGTGACCCAGCCGAATGGGCGCGTTCCCAACCCACCTTGCGCGAGCAGTTGCACGACTCGCTGCGTTTGTATCGACTCGACGAGCGTGACCGCGCAGTGGCCCGCTTCATCGTCGAGGCGCTCGACGACGACGGCTATCTGCGTCAGGAGCTCTCCGATCTTGCGGAGAGCGTCGACCTCGAACCTGAACTGACCGAGGAAGAATTGCTGGTGGCGCTACGCCTCGTGCAATCGCTCGATCGTCCGGGTCTCGGTGCGCGCACGTTGTCCGAGTGCCTGTCGCTGCAAGTCAATGCCTTGCCCGCGGACACGCCGGGACGCGAGGTGGCGCGACAAATCGTCGACCATCATCTCGAACGCCTTGCGCGCCGCGAGCAGGCTGAACTGCAAAAGCAGATCGGCTGCAGCGCCGAGGAACTGCGGGTGGCCTGCGCGCTGGTGCGCAAGCTCGACCCGAAGCCGGGTAACAGCTACGGCCGTACCGAAGACAACTACGTGGTGCCGGACGTGATCGTGCGCCAGGCGCGCAACAAATGGGTGGTGACGATCAATCCGGCCGTGCAGCCGCGCGCTCGCATCCATCGCATGTATGCAGAGCTGTTCGCGCAGTCGGCCGGAACAAGCCGATCGCCGCTCGCGCAACAATTGCAGGAAGCGCGCTGGCTGATCCGCAATGCGCAGCAGCGCTTCGATACGATTCAACGCGTGGCCGAATGCATCGTCACGCATCAGAAGGCCTTCTTTCAGTACGGTGAAATCGCGCTCAAGCCGATGGTGCTGCGCGATGTGGCTGAAGAACTCGGTCTGCATGAGTCCACCATTTCGCGTGCGACCGGCAACAAATATATGGCTACGCCGCGCGGCATCTTCGAGTTCAAGCACTTCTTCCCGCGTGAACTCGGCACGGAAAGCGGCGGCACCTGTTCGGCCGCGGCTGTGCGCGCGCTGCTCAAGGAAATGATCGCCGCGGAGAACGCGCACGATCCGCTGTCCGATGTGACGCTCGCCAGGATGCTCGCGGATCAGGGCGTGCTCGTGGCACGGCGCACGGTAGCGAAATACCGCCATCTGATGAAAGTGCCGCCGGCGGAACTGCGTCGCCAGATTTAAGCGTACGTCATCGGACCCAAACGAGCCTTTATCGAAGGGTCATGCGAGGCTGGGTGCTCGCGTGACTCTTTTTCGTATCTGGACGTTTCGCGCGCGCCCCATTACATTGGCGGCTCAAGTCGAAACGGGGTGAGTCAATGAAGTACTCGAATCTGGTCGAGCGTTTGCAAGGCAAGCGCACGTCGGCGTGGGAAATCCATCGTGTCGCGCAACAGGCGCTCGCCAATGGCGAAGACGTGATCGTGCTGAGCGTCGGCGACCCCGATTTTGCGACGCCCACGCCGATCGTCGAGCGCGCCATCGCGGCGTTGCGCAGCGGCGATACGCATTACAGCGCGGTGTCCGGGCGTGAGCCGCTGCGTGTGGCGATTGCCGAAGAACATACGCGTACCACCGGTTGCGTCGCGAGCGCGGCTAACGTGATCCTGACGGCGGGTGCGCAGAACGGCGTGTTCGCCACATCGTTATGCCTGCTGGAAGCGGGCGACGAGGTGATCGTTCCCGAGCCGATGTATCTCACGTACGAGGCCTGCGTGCGCGCTGCCGGCGCCACGCTCGTGCCGGTGCCGGTCGATCCGGTGCGGGCGTTTCACCTCGACTGCGACGCGCTCGAAGCGGCCGTCACACCGCGCACTCAGGCTATTTTCTTTGCCACACCCTGCAATCCGACCGGTGTGGTGATGCCGCGTGCCGACCTCGAGCGCATCGCGCGGCTTGCCAACGAGCATGACCTTTGGGTGCTGTCCGACGAGGTCTATGCGGATCTTACGTTCGAACACGAGCACGTGAGCATCGCGACGTTGCCCGGCATGGCGGAACGCACGGTGACGCTCGGCAGTCTGTCGAAATCGCATGCCATGGCGGGTTGGCGTGTGGGCTGGGCGATTGGGCCCGCCGCACTCATCGAGCATATGGGCCGGCTTGCGCTGGCCATGCTCTATGGCTTGCCGGGCTTCATCCAGCAGGCCGCATTGACGGCCTTGCAGAACAAGGCGCCGATCGTTGCTGAGATGCGCGAGATTTACCGGCGGCGCCGCGACGTCGTATTCGAGCGCTTGCACCGCGTGCCAGGATTGCGTTGCCTGTTGCCGGAAGCCGGCATGTTCATGATGGTCGACGTCAGCGGCACGGGCCTCGACACGGTCGATTTCACCTGGCAACTGTTTCGCGCGCAAGGAGTGTCGGTGCTCGATGCCAGCGCATTCGGCGAGACCGCCAGTGGCTTCGTGCGGTTGGGTTTCGTGGTCGACGAAGCGAGCCTGATCGATGCGTGCGAACGGATTGCCGCGTTCGTCGGCGGATTGAAGCCGGCTTAGCGGTTCGTCCGGTCACAATCGAAACGCTCGGGTCAACGATTGACCATTTGACAATCGTTGACCCAACGCTCTCCCCTCATTGAAACGATGCGGCGTGGGAGAGGCGCGCGTTGCAACCGGTTTTCGGTTGACGTAGTCGATGCTTGCGTCAAGAATCGTTCGCCGAGTTCGTCTTAATCTGGACAATCGGATATCGACGTATATCGACTCGCAGCCGGGAACCACGCACATGGCCCTTCGCTTCTACTTCTCGTTGCGCCAATCGCTGGTGGCTGGAGCCATGGCGGCTGCTCTGGTCGCCATGGCTCTGTTCCTCGCCGTCGTCGCCACGTTCAGCCAGATGTGCGCGGCAGCCGAACTGGACGACTCATCCGCTGCATCTGCCAGCACGGAAACCGCCACGTCGCCAGCCAGCGAGGTGGACTTGCCCAGCGTGCCGGGTGCCCAGGCAGAAACTGCTCGCCAGGCCGTCGATGTAAACGGTCAGCCAGCCAAGGCGCCGCGCGCAAATCCATCACGTACCGGCCGTTCGCCACAGGTTTCCGCGGCCAGCCAGAACGATACGCAAGACAATCCTCAGCACAACGCCAAACCCGAACCCGTGGCGATCCCTGTGCCGCCGGAAAGCGCTGCGGTGACCCAGCATTCGATCCGGCTCGACGGCCGCAAGATCGACTACACGGCGACTGCCGGCAACCTGCTGCTGCGTGACAAAACCGGCCACGCCAATGCGAGCGTTTTCTATACTGCCTACACGGTCACCACCAAGGCGCCCTCGGCACGCCCCGTTACGTTCCTCTTCAACGGCGGACCGGGTGCAGGCAGCGTGTTCCTGATGATCGGCTCGTTCGGGCCGAAGCGGGCGCGCACGGCGAGTCCCGCGAACACGCCACCCGCGCCGTATGCGCTGGGCGACAACCCCGATAGTCTGCTCGACACGACCGATCTGGTCTTTATCGATGCCGTCGGCACAGGTTTGTCGAAGCCTGTCGGGCATGGCACCGGGAAGGATTTCTGGGGCGTCGATAAGGATCTCGACGCGTTTTCGCAGTTCATCGACCGCTATCTGACGGCGAACCAGCGCTGGAATTCGCCGAAGTATCTGCTCGGTGAGTCGTACGGCACCGCGCGCGCCGCGATGCTTGCGTATCAACTGGGACAAAACAATATCGCGCTCAACGGCGTGATCCTGATGTCGTCGGTACTCGATTCCTCGGCGTTTTCACCCGGTTCCGATTTCCAGAGCGAAAGCTACTTGCCGAGCTTCGCGGCCATTGCGTGGTACCACGACAAGATTGTGCCGAAGCCGGCCAATCTGCCGGCCTTTCTCGACGAAGCCCGCGCGTTCGCACGTGGACCTTATGCGCAAGCGCTCGCGCAGGGCGATGCGTTGCCCGAGGCGCAGCGTGACGAGATCGCCGCACGCGTGGCGCAGTTCACCGGGCTCGACGTCGATTACGTGAAGCGAAGCCGTCTGCGTCTCTATCCATCGCGCTTTCGCAGTCAATTGCTGCGCGATCAGTCGCGCAGCGTGGGCCGTTTCGATGCGCGTTTCGAAGGCCTCGAGTATGACGGCGTGTCCGAGCGTCCCGATTTCGACGCATCGGTTAGCAGCGTGGCGAGCGCTTTTGATGCCGCGCTACATCAGCATTTTGCGCAAGACCTGCACTTCACACCCGCCGACCACTATCGCGTCTTCAACGACGATGCGTTGAAGCAGTGGGACTGGAAGCATCGCGAGTGGTGGGGTGAGCAATTGTCCGTGCCCTACGCGGCGGGCGATCTCGCTGAAGCGATGCGTCAGAATCCGCAACTGCGCGTGATGTCGGTGAACGGTTATTTCGACCTCGCCACGCCGTTCTATGCGACCGAGTACGCGCTCGCACATCTGGGTGTCGACGCGCCGCTGCGTGCCAACGTGCGGATCGCTTACTACCCGACCGGCCACATGATCTATCTCGACGACGCCGCGTTGCATGCGCTCAAGCGGGATCTGGCGAGCTTCTATGCTGCGGGTGCGGGCTAGCTTTGGTTACCGGCCGATGTCGTCACGAACTTTGATATCATCACTGTATAAACATACAGGTTTCGTGATAGCCCGTGGCGACAGAAGCTCCGTCAGACATCCGCTCTGATGCCCCTTATTACCTGCTGAACTTCGAGCGTGCGCTGGCGTGGCTCGCCGAGCGTTACGGCGATCTGCTGGACGCGCACGAGCACTGCTTCCTGCGCGATTTCGCCGCTTTGCCGCAGCCATCGCGCGCCTTGCTGGTTCGCATGCTGATGCGCAAGGGCACGCTGTTCCGTGCCAGCCGTCTTTCTTATGATGAGATCGGTTGCCCCTTTCTGGCCGTTGCGCCTCTGGCGGCACTCGGCTGGGTCGATGCCGAGCCGGGTCTGACGCTTGACGATCTGTTCGCGCTCACCACACGTCCCGAGTTGCTGCTGATCTTTGCGGACGCGATCGCGTTGATCCCCGGCGCGAAGGGCTTGCGCAAACCGGAACTGCTGGAGACGCTGCGGCCGTTTTACGAACGTGAAGGCGAGGGTGAAGGCGAAGGCGAAGGCGAAGGCGAAGGTGGAGAACAAGCCCCCCTTGCGCATCCGTTGTCCACATGGCACAGCCAAACCACCGATCGCGTCTTTCATGTCACCGTCGCGCCGCTTTGCGAGCGTCTGCGCCTGATGTTCTTCGGCAATCTGCAGCAGGACTGGTCGGAGTTCGTGCTCGCCGATCTCGGCGTGTTCCAGTACGAGAAGGTCGCATTCGCTCCGTCGTCGCGCGCGTTTCAGCAACGCGTGGACATCGATGTCTACCTTGCGTTGCATACGTGCCGTGAAGCGCTCGAATGGTTGCCCACAGGTGACTCGGAAGCAGAAGCTGAGGCGATCGACGAGCTCGTCGCCGTGATCGCTGCGATCGAAACCTCGAACCCGTGGCTCGAAACGCGTCGCGCGAAATTGCTGTTTCGCATCGGTCAGCATTGCGAGCGCCAACAGAACTGGCCGGCTGCGCTCGCCGTCTACGAGCGTTGCGCGTGGCCCGGCGCGCGCCACCGGCGCTTGCGTGTGCTGGAACGCAGCGAACGATTCGACGAAGCTTTTGCCCTCGCTTCGCAAGCCGCTACCACGCCGGAAAGTGAGGAGGAAGCGCAGCGCGTCGCACGCATGTTGCCTCGTTTGCAGCGCAAGCGTGGCGAGCCGGTGGCGCGCGTGCCTGCCGCGCAGCCGGTCGCGCGCAGCACACTGGTGTTGCCGAGGCCTGAGGCGCCACTCTCAGTCGAATACGTCGCCCGCGACCATTTGACGTGCGACTCGGCTCCGGTTCACTACGTCGAAAATGCCCTGATCAACTCGCTGTTCGGCTTGCTGTGCTGGGAGCCGGTATTCGCGGCGCTGCCCGGCGCGTTTTTCCATCCGTTCCAGCGCGGGCCCGCCGATCTGCATGCGCCGGATTTTCATACGCGCCGCGCCGAACAATTCGCCGCATGCCTTGCGCAACTCGACAACGGTGCCTATCGCGAGACGATTCTGCGGCATCTGCAAAGCA
Source organism: Paraburkholderia sp. (assembly GCF_035656215.1). Lineage (GTDB taxonomy): Bacteria > Pseudomonadota > Gammaproteobacteria > Burkholderiales > Burkholderiaceae > Paraburkholderia. The sequence goes on along the minus strand of NZ_DASRSY010000012.1, from coordinate 7,282 downwards.
AGGAAGGTTTGCAATCGCCGTTCGTATTCTGGGGCTTGCTAAGCCCGGAACTCGTCGTCCTGGCACTCGATTGCCTGCCTGCCGAGCATCTGAAACTATGGTTCGAGCGTCTGCTGCGCGACGTCCGCGGCAACCGTTCAGGCCTGCCGGACCTGATCCGTTTCTGGCCGGCCGAGCGCCGCTATGAGTTGATCGAAGTAAAAGGCCCCGGCGACCGTTTGCAGGACAACCAGATCCGCTGGCTCGCGTACTGCGCGCAGCACGGCATGCCGGTGCGCGTGCTCGACGTGCGATGGGCGGATGAAGATGCCGGCGTGTCCGAAGTTGCAGCAGAAGTCGAGGCTGGGGTGATGGCGGGGATCGAGGAAGTGGGCACGACAGCGGTTCGGAACGGGGCCGCCGCAGCGATCCGTGCAGCGGTTCCGAACGGAGCGACCGTAGAGGTCAGGCCAAGGGCTCGGAAAGAGGCCGCCGCAGAGGTCAGGCCAACGGTTCCGAACGGGGCGACCGAAGAGGTCAGGCCAACGGTTCCCAAAGAGGCCGCCACATGACCTACGTGGTCGCCGTGCGGGCGATGTGTGAATTCACCGCGCGGCGCGGCGATCTGGATCTGCGCTTCACGCCCGCGCCCACCTCGCTGGAAGGCATGGCCGGCCACGTGACGGTCGCCGGGCGGCGCGCGAGCGGCTATGAAACCGAGATCACGCTGACCGGCACGCATCGCGGTTTGACCGTGCGTGGCCGGGCCGACGGCTACGACCGGGCGGCGAACCGGCTGGAAGAGGTGAAAACCCATCGTGGCGCGCTCGACCGGATGCCCGCCAATCACCGCACGCTGCATTGGGCGCAGGCGCTGGTGTACGGCCATCTGCTGTGCCGCGCCCGCGGGCTTGCCGAATTGACGGTCGCGCTGGTGTATTTCGACATCGGCACTCAGAAGGAAAAGGTGCTGACCGAAACACACACTGCGCTTGAGCTGGAGATTTTCTTCGTCGAACAATGCGAGTGCTTTCTCGATTGGGCCGTGCAGGAAGAGGCGCATCGCGCCGCGCGTAACACAGCGCTCAACGCCTTGCAGTTTCCGCATGGCCAGTTCCGCAGCGGGCAGCGCGAACTGGCGGTGTCGGTATATCGCGCGGCGCGTGACGGCAAGCCGTTGATGGCGCAGGCGCCCACCGGCATCGGCAAGACGCTGGCGACGATTTTTCCACTGCTCAAGGCGTGTGCGTCGGATCAGATCGATCGCGTGTTCTTCCTCACCGCGAAAACGCCGGGCCGCGCGCTTGCCCTCGATGCAATCGAAACGCTCCATCAAAGCGCCGCGCCGTCCATTGCGCGGTTGCCGCTCAGAACGCTGGAACTGGTCGCGCGCGACAAGGCCTGCGAGCATCCCGACAAGGCCTGCAACGGCGAGTCCTGTCCGCTCGCGCGCGGCTTCTACGACCGGCTCGGTGCGGCCCGCAGCGCGGCGCTGGCCGCACCGAGGCTCGACCGGGCGTCGGTGCGCAAAGCGGCGCTCGAACATGACGTCTGCCCGTACTATCTCGCGCAGGAACTGGCGCGCTGGTCCGACGTGGTGGTCGGCGATTACAACTACTACTACGACAGCAGCGCGATGCTGTACGCGCTTACGCAGATCAATCAGTGGCGCGTCGGCGTGCTGGTCGACGAGGCGCACAACCTGCTCGACCGGGCACGGCGCATGTACAGCGCGTCGCTCGATCAGGCGGCGTTCCGGCTTGCCCGTAAAACCGCGCCGGCGACGTTGAAGAAGCCGCTTGAACGGCTTCAGCGCGAGTGGAACGCCGTCAAGCGCGCACAGACCGACACGTATCAGGTCTACGCCGACGTGCCCGGTAAACTGCTTTCGGCCGCACAGAATCTGATCGGCGCGGTGACGGAGCAACTCGCCGAAGCACCGCTTTCAATCGACGATGCGTCACTGCGGTTTTTCTTCGACGCCATGCATTTCGTCGCGCTGGCGGAGCAATTCGGCGAGCATTCGATTTTCGACATCACGCTCAGCACGGATCGCTACGCCCCGCGCGACAAGCGCAACGCCACGCTGTGCGTGCGCAACGTGATCCCGGCGCCGTTCCTCGCGGGCCGCTACGCCGCCGCGCGCACCACGGTGATGTTCTCCGGCACGCTCAATCCGCATCATTTCTATCGCGACACGCTGGGTCTGCCCGAGCAGACGACCTGGCTCGATGTCGAAGGGCCGTTCCGCGCCGAGCAGTTGCAGGTGCGTGTGGCCGGCAATGTATCGACGCGCTGGCGTGATCGCGAACGTTCGCTCGTGCCCATCGTCGATCTGATCGCGAGGCAGTACGCCGCGCAGCCGGGCAACTATCTCGGCTTTCTGAGCAGTTTCGAGTATTTGCAGCAGGTGGTGGCGTTGATGCGCGAGCGTCATCCGGCGCTGCCGGTATGGGCGCAGGAACAGGGTATGGACGAGGCGGCGCGCGACGCGTTCCTCGCGCGCTTTCGCACCATGAATCAGGGCGTGGGCTTCGCGGTGTTAGGCGGCGCGTTCTCAGAGGGCATCGATCTGGTCGGTCAGCAGCTGATCGGCGCCTTCATCGCAACGCTTGGCCTGCCGCAGATGAACGACGTCAACGAGCAGATGCGCCGCACCATGGACGCAAAGTTCGGCAACGGCTACGACTACATGTATCTGTATCCGGGATTGCAGAAGGTCGTGCAGGCCGCGGGCCGGGTCATTCGCACTGAGCAGGACCAAGGTGTTGTGCATCTGATCGACGACCGTTACCGGCGGCCGGAAGTGCAGCGCTTGTTGCCGCGCTGGTGGCAGGTGCAATAAGCCGAAGCAATAAACAGGTGCGGTAAGCAGTTGCAATAAGCAGACGCAAAAGCGGCTTATCGACAGCTCTCAAGTCCATCTCTTTACCTCCCAGGTAATCGACCCGCCTACCGCCACCAGGCAAAGTGGCGGCACGGCACAACGATTACGACCTAAGGAGGCGCCCATGAACGCGACCGCACCGTATCTCACCGACGATCCCAACACCATTCGCACCACCGACCACGCGCGCCTTTTCTACCGCGATTGGGGACACGGCGCGCCGCTCGTGTTCCTGTCCGGCTGGACGCTGAATTCCGACATGTGGGCCTATCAGATGGAGCCGCTGTCGCGCCTCGGTTGCCGTTGCATCGCTTATGACCGTCGCGGCCACGGCCGTTCGAGCGATCCGGGGCGAGGCTACGACTTCGACACGCTCGCCGACGATCTCGACAGCGTGCTGAGCACACTCGATCTAAGCAACGTGACGCTGGTCGCGCACTCGATCGCGAGCGGCGAAGCGGTGCGCTATCTGACGCGGCATGGATCAGGACGCGTGGCCCGGATTGCGTTCATTGCGCCCGCGGCCACACCGTATCTGCTAAAAACCGAAGACAATCCGAACGGAATCGACGCCGCGTTGTTCGAACAAGGCCGCGTCGCGTTGAGCCGGTCCTTCCCGGACTGGATCGAGGCGAATGCCGCACCTTACTTCGGCCCGGGCGTGTCGCGCGCGCCGCTCGACTGGACGATCCGCATGATGCTGCAAACCTCGCATCAGGCCATGCTTGAACTCGCCCGCGTCCAGACCGTCACCGATTTCCGCGCGGAGCTGGCCCGCGTCCGGGTGCCGTCGCTGGTCGTGCATGGCGACCGCGACGCCTCTGCACCGCTCGAGCTCACCGGGCGGCCGACCGCGGCGCTGATCGAAGGCGCTTCACTGAACGTCTACGAAGGCGCCGGCCACGGCCTGTACTTCACTCATGCGGAGAAGTTGAACCAGGATTTGCTGGCGTTCCTGGGCCACCGGCCGGCTTAGGGTCGACGGGTAACTGATCTTCAACCGGCGCGTCGGCTTGGCCGGCCGCTGCCTTCAGCGAGGCATCGGCGGGCGGCGTTGAAGGTGGCGAAGGTGGCGAAGGCGGCGAAGGCGGGTTGTCCTTCGCCGTGGCCTCGGCGCCGTCATTCGGTGCGCCGTTCGATTCGACTTTGGCCGGTCCGCTCTCCGGGTCCCACGTCAGCAGATGTCGCTGCGGATTCGCGATTTCGATGCCTCGCGCGCTGAACTGGTCGAGAATGCGCCGGTTGAATTCGCGCTGCACACCCCAGCGGGCGGTGTCGCGGCATTGGATCTGGCCGGCCAGCGTCACCGCCGAGCCGTCCACCCCATCCACGCCCCAGAAGCTGAAGTCGGACAGGATGCCGTCCTTGAACTTCTCGTCCTCGCGCAGCGCCGCGCCGATTTCCTTCAGCGTGGCGATGGCCAGATCGACGTCGGCGCCGAAGACGATATTCACCTTCACTGCCGCATTGCCGAGTTCGCGATTGGTGTTGTTTACGGTCGAGACCGAACTGAACGGCACGGTGTACAGCGAACCGTCGCTGCCGCGCAAGCGCACGGTGCGGATCGACAGATATTCGACCGTGCCGGATACGCCCGCGAGCGTGACCCAGTCGCCAACCTGCATGGCGTTTTCCATCAACAGGAACATGCCGGTGATGAAATCCTGCACGAGCTTTTGCGAGCCGAAGCCGAGCGCCACGCCGAAGATGCTCGCGCCCGCCAGCAGCGGCCCGATGTTCACGCCGAGTTCGCTCAGGCCGGTGAGTACCACCACCAGCGCAATCACGCAGAAGAGCGCGCTACGCAGCATCGGCAGAAGGGTGCGCAGACGCGCGGCGCGCACCAGGTCGCCGCTGGTGGTCCAGCGGTCCAGCCGCCGTTCGACCGCCACGTTGACGCTTTCCCATACCAGCAGCGCAATCGCGGCGGCGACGCCGATCGTGATCATCGCCGAAGCCAGCCGATGGCCGATCGAACCGGCCCGGAACAGCTCGCCCACGTCGACGCCCCACACCTGCAGCAGCGCAAGCGCAGTGACGATGCCGATGATCCACGAGACGACCCGCCGCAGCAGCGGGTAATAGCGGTAGGCATGCTGGTGCACGAGCGACTTCTCCGCGTCGCCCTGTACATGGAAGAGCCGCGCCATCGCACCGAAAATCACGATCGAGACGACCCGTGCACCCACCAGAATCGCCAGCGTAATGCCGCCGAGATGCAGCAGGGTGTGATAGCCGTTCTGTACGTCGAGCGCCCAGATGAACCATAGCGCCATCACCATGAACACCGCGAACCATGCCCATGCGTCGGCGAGCGCATTGCCGAACATTTGCAGCGACTCGCGCGCGGCGAAGCGCTTGCGGATCAATTCTCCGACCGGCTTCGCGCATCGCAGGATCAGGATCGAGATCATGATGTGGCCCGCGAGCGCGACCACCTTCATCAGCGCGAGATGCGCCGCGTCGTTCAACCCGAGCGACTGCGCAATCTCCGCGATCGCCGAACCGGCACCGACCACGGCGACGATCCGCACGATCCAGCGCTGCACGAAAACGGCCCACGCATCGCTCATGCGTAACAGGCGCAGGCGCGGTGCGGTGGGCTGCAGAAAGAAGCCACTGACGACCACGATCACGCGGCACAGCACGTAGATGTCGATCAGCGAGTCGAGTGCGCGGTCTTGCGGCGTGCCATCGTCGGTGAAGATCGACATCAGCGCGCTCGCCACGCCGACAAACACGAAGAGGGGCAACAGGCGCAGCACCATTGTGAGCAGCGCGCGCGGCAGACGCTGCAGGAGCGTCCAGTGATGCACGGCCTTCTGCTTGCCTTTGGCTTCAGTGGCCTGGCCGGTGGTGGATGTGCGCGACGACGTGCCAGACGGCTTCGCTGCCTGCGCCGACGCATCGGGAGAAACGGGCAGCGGCGGTGCGGCATTCGGCGCATCGGCCTGTTGTGGCATGACGTCGACGGGCAGGTCGGCTTGCGACGCGCTGTCCTCGTCTCCACGTTCGCGGCGCGCGGCGAGGGCCGTATATGCGCGGCGCAACAGGCGGCGCGCGAACCATTCCAGCACCAGCGCGGGCAGCAGTGCCGCCAGCAGCGACCAGACGACCCGGCCGAGCACGCCGCGCGCTTGCGGGTTGGTCGATTGCCAATGCCACCAGGCACGCACCGACGCTACGTCGAGCAGCGCGGCGGCCGAACTGCGCAATGACGTGCCAAGGTGCACGGCCCAATGCGCGCCCTGACGCGCCAGTTGCGAGGCGAGGCCATTGGACTTGAACGCGGCTGGAACGAGCGCGGCGGTGCTGCTGGCCGCGGAGGGCGCCGAAGCGGCCGCAGCCGCCGAGGCAGGCGGCGCGCTGAGTGCGCCCGCTGCGGCAATCGCCTGGAGCGTGTCGCTGACTTGCGCGCGGCGCTTGGGATCGTTGAGGACGCTGAGGGCCTGGCGGGCCTGCTCGGGCGTCAGGGTGAGCGCGGCGCCGGATGCCGCGGATGCGGCGGCGGGTTGCGCCGCGGCGGCAAAGGCCGGCGCGGCGCCCAGGATGAGAAAAATGACAAACCAGGCGTGAAATATTTTGCGCATAGGGTGTAAGGCGGGGTACCAGGTGCGGACGACGGTGCCGGGACGCGTGGATCGGTTCGGCGACGTGACCCTGAACCGACACGGGTTGGGTCGTACAAGTTCCATCCGCGGCGGCTTGCGGCGATCAAGCGAGGGTTCGGCCAGCCGGTTTGAATTGTAACGTCAGGTCGCCTATTCCGTCGCTTCCATCCCACTCATCGCCGGCACCCCAAGCGTGCCTTCGACGACTTCGGTGAAAGTCCGCTCCTCGCGCAAAATGAAGCGCCTGGTCTGCGCGAGCCTGAAATTTTCCCGAGCTTCGGGATCGGTTCGCAGTCGCGCCCGGTACGTTTCATACGCGGCGAGGCTGTCGAACGCGATCAAGCCCCACGCGATGTCGTTGGTCCCTTCGTGGGGCAGAAAGTAGCCGATCAGATGACCGCCGCAGCGGGGAATAATGCGGCCCCAGTTGCGAGCGTAGTCGTCAAAGGCATCGCGTTGGAATGGGTCGATCTGATAACGGATAAAGCAGGTAATCGTCATGTGCGAGCTCCCAGTCGGATATGGATGGTCCGAGGACCTGAGCATCAGTATGCCGACTGGCTGATCGCGACGTTTCACTGCTTGATGAACTGTCGATGGAGCAGCGCGAATGCGCTATGGCATCCATCGCGAGCGGATCGTCAAAGGGGAATCCGGTAAGCGACTACGACGGCCGGCGCTCCGGACCGCGGCAATCGATGCGGGTTCGCGGAGGTTTACCCGCTTAGGTGGCCCGGGAGATCAAACCAGCGATGGAGCGTGCCGCTCCGCCTCGTCGTCGGCATCCGCGCCGCCGTTCGTGTTC
>NZ_DASRSY010000011.1:0-7870 GCF_035656215.1 Paraburkholderia sp. | reverse complement strand
AGTTCGTCGAGCTGATACGGCGGCACCGGATTCTTGCCGTTCGACAAGGTTTCGACAACACCGCGCAACTGGTCTTCGGTCGATTCGACTTCCTTCTCCAGCGCCTCATGACCTTGTACGGTGGAAAGCTTCACGTCGAGCTTCAACGAGCGCACGGCGTTGAGCATCTCGGTCGCGCGCTTGAGCTGCACGCGACGATCGTCGTCGGCACGCGAATCGTCTTGCGAGCGGGCGCGGCGCAATGTCCAGCGCAACACCAGCGCGATCACGCCGATCAGGAGAATGATGCCGACCCACATGCCCATGCCTGGACCATGCCGTTGCGGCGCCTGCGACACCATCGCCGACTGCTGCTGTACCGCCGGCGAATTCTGCTGCACGAACGGGTTGGCCGCGCGGCTCGTGGTGTTGCCACCGGCAGCGCCGGCACGTTCCGCGTTCTTGCGGATACGCGCTTCGGTTTGCGCGAAACGGGTCGGGTCGGTGAAGCGGATTTGCGGGTCGAGCGTCTTGGCCTGTTGCACCTGGGCGAGGGCGTCGGCAGAACGGCCTTCGCGATCGAGCACCTGGCTGTACAGGTAGTGCGCGCGTGCGTTGTTCGGATGCGCCTGCAGCACTTCGCTCAAACCGGCATCGGCCTGTTGCCAGTTGCCTTGCGACATGGCGGATTCGATCTGTTGGACCGTCGGCACAGCGAACGCCGCGACCGACACGAACAGCAGTGAGGCGAACACGCTTGCGAGAAATTTTTTCATTTACGGACCGGGTGCGATGCACCCGTCTCCTTCAGTCGATTCCGGCTGCGCTGATAACCGCAGCCGGTACTTACTGCTGACGCAATTACTGAGCCGGCGTGTTGATCTGTTTCTTCAACGCTTCGAGACGATCTTCGACGGACGGGCCACGGTTCAGATCCGAGAGCTTGTCGTCGAGTGCCTTGCCGCTCTTTACGTCGGCCGAATTCAAACGCGCGTCGGAACGGGCATTCGACAACGCAACCTTGTCTTCCAGCTTCTGGAAATCTTCGGACAGATTCTTGCCGCCGATACCGCCCAACGCAGTGGCTGCAACGTCTTTGGCCTGAGCGATCTGCTGCTTGGCTTGCAGGATGCTCGAGCGCGCGTTCAGGTCGTTACGACGGCCACGCATGTCGTCGATCTGGCTCTTCAACTGCTCAACCGAGGGCTCCAGCGTGACCAGTTCCCTGGCCAGCGCATCGCGCTCGGTTTCGGCTGTGGCTTGCGCGCCGAGGGCTTCGCGTGCGAGTGCTTCGTCGCCGGATTGCAGGGCGCGCTTGGCGCCGTCTTCGTACTTCTTCGCCTTGTCGGCGGCAACATCGCGCTTGCTTTGCTGCGTGGCGACTTGCGCCTGAATCTCGATCAGCGAGTTCTCGGCTTTAGCAATGCTCTCGTCGAGTTCGCGCACGATCTGACGCGAATCGCGCGACGGGTCTTGCACGGAATCGGCTGCGTCGTTAAGGAGACCTTTAAGCGTGCGCGAAATGCTGTCAAAAAGCGACATGAAAACCTCCAAAGAATGAAATCGGCGCTGAATAATCCCACGCGCTTTAACTGCTTTCCAATGCTACTTTACGCCGCTGCGCGTAAAGCTGCGCAGCGTTCGGACCGGAGTTCGGGGCGCACACGACAATTGCAATAGCGGCGCCGTAAATTTACGTTTTTGAAACGAATTGCAAAGAGCCGAAAAAACGCGCGGTGAGTCATTCAGCCGCTCGCGGATATTACACCACGCATTCTCTTAAAACCGCCTTAAAGGGCACGATGACGTCATCGCCGACCTTGCGCATGGAGGGCAGGGCGCGACGACGTAATCGCCCACTCTGCGCGCGGCGGGTGTCGCGGATGTGAAGACGCATGGCGCGTGAGCGGTGTGCTCGTACTGCTTTACCAGCAGGGCGTCCATGCGTGATGGGTCGGATCGTTTGATCGTGCCAGTTTCGATTCAGGCGAAGCGGCCGCCTTCCGTGCTCGGATCGCTGTGCGGGTCATCGTCTTCGTCGCGCGCGGCGTCGAGGCGCGGACGCTTGAGCACCTTGCGCAACGGCGTTTCCACGTCAGCTGGCTTCTGCGCCGAATCCGCAATGGATGCCGCCTTGGCCGCAGCGACGCGCCCCACGGCTTCGGCGGCCGCGGCGGCTTCTATTTCCTCGTCTGTCGCGGTAAGCGCGGCCAATACGCCGGCCGGCAGCAACGGTGCCGGGCTTCCGCCTGCGGGTGTGCCCAGCAATTCATTCGCATGCGATGCGGCCGCGCTTTCCGCCGGCGCACCGGATTCGTTGTTACCGTGGGTTTGCGGGGCTGCCGGGAGCGCCGCCCGTGCATGGCGCGTGCCGCGCGCGACACGCTGCAGCGCCGCGTCGAGCGCGTCTGGCGCGCGCGGCGCATTCAACCGGTCGACAATGCTGGCCGCTTTCACCTGCTCACTGGTCGCGCCGAAGCTCAACACCGCGCGCCGCATCAGTTCGCTGACGCTGATACCCAGGTCTTCGGCGGTGGCGGCGATCGCGCGTTTCTGCGCGGTCGTGACGAATACGACGATGCGTTCGCTGGGCTTGTTCATGGTCGGCTCGCATACTTGTTGGCATTGGCGGTTCAAGGCGTGTATTTGGCGTACGCCGTCGCGCGCGTCGGTAACGACTCGCGCGCCGAGTCCATCATATGACGAGTTGCACCGATGCGGAACGGGCGCGACATGAAAATCCCGTGACATCAATGAGTTGTGGCGTTTCCGGTGGGCTTGTCCACAGGCCTTTCAACATTTTCTGTTGATAACCCCGCAGGCGGCGCCCGGCGCTTGTGTGACTGACGCGACCCACCGCCCAGACGCCGCGCGAAGGGAATTCTTACAAAAAAACTGTCTTGGACGGCGCTTGATTTCTTTAAAATGCGCTGTTACGTTGCGCCGGACGATGTCCCAGGCGTGCCGTGCGGCTGCCCGGGGGCGTAGGGCCGCGCGGTGTTTTGCGCCTCATGCAGTCCGTTTGCTATTGTCGTGTGTTGTGCCGCCTGGTCTGCCGTTGCTGTGAGCTTGGGGTTCGCTGCCAGGCCGGGCGTGCGGCAACGGCGCTCGCGCTACAACCACGATCCATGTACGCGCCAGGAGCGTGTGCAGAAAGGCGTTCAGTTACGCGCCCACTATTCCAGTCATGCCAATCATCAAACGACCGCATTCTTCAAATTCTCCGGCTGGTGAAGACCGGGACTCCTACCACCGCACTCCAGGACGCAACGCTGCTTCGCGCGACCGGGAGGCCGGCCGCCGGTCGATCGGTACGACCATCGCCATCTGGTTTGTCAGTCTGCTGGCGACGCTGGCCGTGGTGGGCGCGCTGATTGCCGGTTACGCGCTCGTGGTGATGGGGCCGCAACTGCCGTCGCTCGACGCGCTGACCGACTATCGCCCGAAAGTGCCATTGCGCGTCTACACCGCAGATCATGTGCTGATCGGCGAGTTCGGCGAAGAGCGGCGCAGCATCGTGCGCTTTCAGGACATTCCGGATCAGATGAAGAAGGCCGTGCTCGCGATCGAAGACTATCGCTTCTACGAGCACGGCGGCGTCGACTTCGTCGGCATTCTGCGTGCGGGCGTTTCCGACATCATGCACGGCGGCGCCTCGCAGGGCGCGAGCACGATCACGATGCAGGTGGCGCGCAACTTCTTCCTATCGAGCGAGAAGACCTACACGCGCAAGATTTACGAAATGATGCTGGCGTACAAGATCGAGCGCGCGCTGACCAAGGATCAGATCCTCGAGGTTTACATGAACCAGATTTATCTGGGTGAGCGCTCGTATGGTTTTGCCGCGGCCGCACGCGTGTATTTCGGCAAGGATCTGAAAGACATCACGCTGGCTGAAGCCGCGATGCTGGCGGGCTTGCCGAAGGCGCCGTCCGCGTATAACCCGGTGGTCAATCCGAAGCGCGCAAAGATCCGTCAGGAATACATTCTGAAGCGCATGCTCGAGCTGAAATACATCAGCCAGGACCAGTACGATCAGGCCGTGAAGGAAGAGATTCACACCAAGAATCCGGGCAACGAATACAGCGTGCATGCTGAGTACATTGCCGAAATGGTTCGCCAGATGATGTATGCGCAGTACAAGGACGAAACTTATACGCGCGGCCTGAACGTCACCACCACGATCGATTCCGCCGACCAGGACGCGGCTTATCGCGCGGTGCGCAAGGGCGTGATGGATTACGAACGGCGCCACGGCTATCGCGGACCGGAAGGTTTCGTGCAACTGCCCGCACCGGGCGACGACCGCGATCAGGCTATCGACGACGCACTCACCGATCACCCCGACAACGGCGAAATCATCGCCGGCGTAGTGACGGATGCGAATCCGAAGCAGGTGAAAGCACAGCTGGTCGACGGCACCGACGTGACGATCAGCGGCGACGGTCTGCGCTTCGCAGCGGGGGCGCTCTCCGCGCGCGCGGCGGCGGCCACGAAGATCAAGCCGGGCTCGATCGTGCGCCTCGTTGCCGACGACAAGGGCAACTGGCAGATCACGCAGCTTCCGCAAGTGGAGGGTGCGCTGGTTTCGCTGACGCCGCAGGACGGCGCGATTCGCGCGCTGGTAGGCGGCTTCGACTTCAACAAGAACAAGTTCAACCACATCACACAGGCGTGGCGTCAGCCGGGTTCGAGCTTCAAGCCGTTCATCTATTCGGCCGCGCTCGACAAGGGCATCGGACCGGCCACGATCATTAACGACGCGCCGTTGTACTTTCCGCCGAGCACGCCGGGCGGTGATGCGTGGGAGCCGAAGGACGACGACCAGCCGGACGGTCCGATGCCGATGCGCCTCGCGTTGCAGAAGTCGAAGAACCTGGTGTCGATCCGCATCCTGTCGTTCATCGGCACCAGGTACGCGCAAGATTTTGTCACGCAGCGTTTTGGTTTCGACGCCGACAAGACCCCGCCGTATCTGCCGATGGCGCTCGGCGCGGGCCTCGTCACACCATTGCAATCGGCGGGCGCTTACTCGGTGTTTGCGAACGGTGGCTACCGCATCAATCCGTATCTGATCAATGAAGTTACCGACGCACGTGGTGAGCCGCTCTCGAAAGCGCAACCATTGACGGCGGGCCAGGATGCGCCGCGTACGCTCGAACCGCGTAACGCGTACATCATGAATAGCCTGCTGCATTCGGTGGCCACCGCGGGTACGGGTGCGGGCACCAACGTGCTGCATCGTTCGGACTTGCAGGGCAAGACGGGTACGACCAACGACGCGAAGGACGGCTGGTTCGCCGGTTATCAGCAATCGCTGGTCGCGGTGGCGTGGATGGGCTATGACCAGCCGAAGAGTCTCGGTAGCCGTGAGTTCGGTGCGCAGCTCGCGTTGCCGATCTGGGTCGGGTACATGCAGCGCGCGCTGCGCGGTGTGCCGCAAAGCGAACCGGCGCAGCCTGACGGCGTGACTTCGGTCGACGGCGAACTGTTCTATACGGACATGACGCCGGGCAATGGTTTCGTGGCCAGCATCGGGCTCGATTCGGCGAATCCGACCGCTGGTGCGAGCGATGCAGTCGGCGGTGTGGGGCCTGCGGGTATGACGCCGCCGGCGGTGCCGCCGCCGAGTGTCTCGTCGAATGAAAAGAAGCAGATCATGGATTTGTTCGAGACGAACAAGCCTTGATGTCTCCCACTGAGCACTTCTTTTGGGACGCGTCTGGGAGTGTAGTGAGTGTGTGCGGTTTGCCCAAGGCCGCACACACATATTTTTGAAGGGCAGGGAAATCGCTGCCTGGCGCTGATTCTGTGGCGCCACTGGGGCAGGGCCCGTCGAGCAGATTTTGTGCCTGCTCTCCGCAGTGTGTTTTAATTACGCCTACGGTGCTTTTATATTGGGTCCTATATGGACGCCCGATTCCTAAGCGGTTTCGGCCTCCGGCACTGCTGCGTCTCGCCGCGAGCGAGATGCCCATCCTCGAAAGTCGCGCCGCGCGAGACCCGTTTAACGCGCGCGCATGCCACTTCGCCCGTGGTCAACTGCTAGGTTGCCGCGGCTGGGGTGTTTGTCACTCAGTATCCACCGGGTCGTTGCCTCGTGAAAAGTCGAATACTCATCTGTCTGATGACAGGTCTGCTGCGCGCGTTTGCTTTCCTGCCATACGGTGTTGTCGCGCGCATCGGCACCGGCATCGGTGCGTTGCTGTACCGGATTCCGAGCGCGCGCCGGCGCGTCGTACATACCAATCTGAAATTGTGTTTTCCCGACATGAGCGACGAGGCGCGCGAGCGTCTCGCGCGCGCTCATTTCTGTCATGTGATCCGCAGCTATGTCGAGCGCGGCCCGCAATGGTTCGGCAATGCACAGGCGCTGGCACGCCTCGTCGAAGTGGAGAGCGCGATCGATCTTACGGACATGCAGGGCAAGCCGACGATTTTTGTGGGCTTCCATTTTGTCGGTATCGAGGCGGGTTGCATGATGTATTCGACGCGGCATCCGGTTGCGTCGCTGTATACGCCGATGTCGAATCTGTTGCTCGATGCGATGGCCAAGCGGCAGCGCGGGCGCTTTGGTACGGAGATGATTCCGCGTAGCGATAGTGTGCGGCGCGCGTTGCGGGTTTTGCGTGACGGCAAGCCGGTCATGCTGGCTGCGGATATGGATTTTGGGCTGCGGGATTCGGTGTTTGTGCCGTTTTTTGGTGTGCCGGCTTGTACGTTGACTTCTGTTTCGCGGATGGCGAAGGCTGGGAATGCGCGGGTGGTGCCGTTTGTGACTGAAGTCTTGCCAGACTATCGCGGCTATAAGCTGACTATTTTTGACGCGTTAGCTGATTTTCCTTCGGATGATGTTGCTGTGGATGCGCGGCGGATTACCGAATTCCTCGAGACGCAAGTGCGGCGGATTCCTGATCAATATTATTGGGTGCATAAGAGGTTTAAGAATCGGCCTGTGGGGGAGGCTGGGGTTTATTGACGATGCTTTTGCGCGTGGCGGCTGGGTGGGGGGATTCAACCGGTCATTGCAACACCCAACGTTTCTGCCAGTTTTTCGGCACGGTTCATAAATTGCAAGGCTTGCCGGGGTCGACCGTTCAGGCGCGCGGCGATCTTGTTCAATTCTGCCTGCGAATAGCCATCCACCGGTTTGCCTTTGGGAAAGTACTGACACAGCAGGCCATTCGTATTCTCGTTGCTGCCGTGTTGCCATGGGCTCGCGGATCGCAGAAATACACCTGTACGTCCGTGGCAATCGTGAAGTTCCTGTGGCTCGCCATCTCTGTACCGCGGTCCCATGTCAGCGATCCGCGTAGTTGTTTCGGCAGCTTGTTCACCTGCTTTATCAGCGTCGACACCACACTTGCCGTGTCCTTGCCTGCCACCTTGACCAGCATCACATAACGCGAGTGCCGCTCCACCAGTGTGGCAATGTAGGTGTTGTTTGAGCCCGCCGGCAGATCGCCTTCCTAATGCCCAGGTACCGCACGGTCCTCCACCTCGCCCGGCCTTTCGCTGATCGACGCTGCTCCGATTATGTTGCCCCTGTTCTGGCCGCTCGCCGAGGCGCTCTTCGCCTGGTGCATCGTACGGTTCGTACGAAGATGGGCGACGAGTTCCTTTTTAAGCACCCTGCGCGCCTGGATGAACAGGCTCCGGTAGATCGTCTCGTGAGATATCTTCATGTCCTTGTCGACCCGGAACTCGCGCCTGAGCCATCCCGCTATCTGTACAGGAGTCCATTGTAATTTGAGCCTGGCCGCCACCAGCCGGCGCAGCCGCGCATTGCCCGACAACGCACACGCCTTGGGCCGTCGAGCGCGCTCCCATGAGTTTGCATCGGCCTCATGTGCCCGATACCTGTGGCTGCCGCCATTGCGCGCGATTTCCC
>NZ_DASRSY010000010.1:0-13517 GCF_035656215.1 Paraburkholderia sp. | reverse complement strand
CGATAAAAAAAACTTCGTTGAACGCGCGCTGCCTGCCCTTCCCGCGGATTACATCGCACGCGGCAGTCCAGCGCGCACAACGCCACGTTCCTGATTCCATCACTACCTTGCGTATCTTGCTCGGACTGCGCCTCACGCAACACTTGTACCATTCATTAACGCAGTAGCCTGAAAAATATATGACACAGTAAGACTAGCCGCCGGTGCCTCGTTTCAGTCAGGCCACGATTGCAGGATGCGCCTGCACCGGCCCACCCAACGCCTCGCGATGCGAGGGCGGCTGGCGGCCGTCGAGCTCGGTGATACCGTACTCGCGCGCAAGCTCCGCACCGACCAGCACCAAACCGGATTTCTGCTGACGTTGCGGGTCGCGATACAACGCATCGATCAGGCGTCCCGTGAATTGCGGCGTCTCGGCGAGTTCGCTGAAGCCCGCATACTGTTCGGGATGCTCAGCGATCACGCGCGCGGTGCGCTCGGTTTGCAGCATGCCCATCCAGATGGAGGCCGTCGCGACACCGTACGGTTTCAGATCGACGGCCATGTCCTTGGCGAACTTGTCGACGCCCGCTTTCTGCGCGCCGTACGCCGCGCCGTGCATATAGCAGCTCGCACCGAACGAGGACGTGAACGCGATCAGCCCGTCGCCTTGCGCGGCCATCAGTGGCGCGGCATGCCAGCTCGCAACATACGCGGAGCGCAGGCCGACATTGAGAATATCCACGAGGTCGAGCGGCTTTTCCCAGAACGGTGCCGGGCGAATCAGTTCATCGTGCAACGCAGTGGCGTTATTGACGAGAATGTCGAGGCGTCCGCTGTTGCGCCGGATGGTGTCGAATACTTCTGCTACTTGCTGGTCGTTAGCATGATCGCAGGTGAGGGCGATGCCCTTGCCGCCGAGCTTATCGATTTCGACCGCCGTCGCATGCACGGTGCCCGGCAAAGGCGCGTCGCCTTCGCGCTGTGTGCGTCCGGTCACGTAGACCGTCGCGCCTGTCGCTGCCAGCGCGAGTGCGATACCTTTGCCGGCGCCGCGTGAGGCGCCAGTGACGAGGGCTACGTAAGGCTGATTGGGCTTGCTGTGCTTGGTCATCCAGGATTCACCATGAGGAGGCTTCGAGTTCGTATGACGCGGGCTGGGCGTTGACATGTGGCGCTGCGGTGGACCGAAGTGGTGTGGGCATTCGTGGTGCACCAACCCTCGGCGCGGCAGGCGCGCGTTCGAAGGCATGCGGATTGTCCAGATCCGCTTCGCCAAGCGGAATGAACGCCATGATCTCCAGTTCGTGCCCGGATAGCGCCGGCAGCCTGAAGGGACTCGACAACACATTCAGTCGACGCACGCCGAGTTCACGCAGAATTTGCGAACCAATACCGGAGAGTCTTCCGTCCTTGCGTGTCGGCATGCCGTTACTGCTGTTCATCGCATCGGCCCGCATATCGCAATCGAGCAGGACCGCCACGCCGCATCCAGCCGTATCGATTTTTTGCAGCGCTGCGTGCAACGGCCACGAATGCGCGGATGGTTCGGCATCGAGCAGATCGAGCAGCGAAAAGCATTCGTGCACGCGCGTGAGCACCGGCACATCGCGCGTTGGATTGCCGCGCACGAGAGCCAGATGCGTGGATTGGCGCACGGTGTCGCGATACTGAATCGCGCGAAACGGTCCCCACGGTGTGTGCAGCGGTCGCTCGCCGACACGCTCGACGAGCGACTCGTGAGTGCTCCGATAGTGGATCAGATCGGCAATCGTGCCGATCTTCAAGCCATGATGCTCGGCGAATTCGATCAGTTGCGGCAGACGCGACATGGTGCCGTCGTCGTTCATGATTTCGCAGATCACCGCGGCGGGCGTGAGCCCCGCGAGGGCGGTGAGATCGCAGCCGGCTTCGGTGTGTCCGGCACGCACCAGCACGCCGCCTTTCCTCGCTGCGATAGGGAACACGTGGCCCGGTTGCACCAGATGCTCGGCGCGCACATCCGCGCGAATCGCGGTGCGGATCGTATGCGCCCGGTCGGCAGCGGAGATGCCGGTGGTGACGCCTTGCGCCGCTTCGATACTGACCGTGAACGCGGTGCCGTATTGCGTGCCGTTCTGTTCGGCCATCGGCGGCAGCTTGAGGTGCGCACAGTGTTCGGCGCTCAACGTCAGGCAGACGAGGCCACGGCCAAAGCGCGCCATGAAGTTGATCGCTTCGGGCGTGACGTGCTCCGCGGCAATCAACAGATCGCCTTCGTTTTCACGATCTTCCTCGTCGACCAGAATGATCATGCGGCCGGCTTTCAGTTCGGTGACGATTTCGTCGGTAGTGGCGAGTTTCATGGGTTTATCCCTGTGCTACTGCTGCTGTTGCTGCGTATAAAAAGGAATGCTCAACGTGCGCCAGAACCAAATGCGGGCGTGCGCTTGTCGAAGAATGCGTCGATGCCCTCGCGGAAATCGCCGCCTGCCGCGCAGTGCAGAAAGCTGCGTTGCTCCGCGTACAGATGCTCGGCGAAGCTGCGTTCGGGTGCGTGCAGCATCAGGTTCTTGGTTTGCGCGAACGCATCCGGCGAGAGGGCGCCCATCCGCTTTAACAGTGAGCGTGTTTGCGCGGCCAGTTCATCGTCCGGTACGACCCAGTTGACGATACCCGCTCGCAACGCTTCGTCGGCCGTATGCCGCTCGTCGAGATACATCCATTGCGCGGCCTGCTTGGTGCCGAGCGCGCGCGGTAACGTGTAGGTCGCGCCGCCGTCGGGCGAAGTGCCGATTCGGCCATACGCCGACGTGAACGTCGCGCTCTTTGCGGCGATAGCGAGATCGCAGGCCGCGACGAGGCTCAAACCGAAGCCCGCCACCGCGCCGTTGACGCTGGCAATTACTGGCTTGCGCGAACCCGTGATGGTCTCAACCACGGTTTGCGCAAGCCGCACGAGCTTGCCGATCGCGCGATCCCGTACCACCGGTTTGGCGTCGAGTGCGGCGCGCATGGTCTGCAAATCGCCGCCCGCCATGAAGGCTTTGCCGGCGCCGGTCAGCACGATCGCGCGGATCTCGTCGTGATTAGCGAGGCGTGCGAGCTTGGCATTCAGTTCGTTTGCCATCGCTTCGTTGAGAGCGTTCAGTGCTTCGGGGCGGTCGAACGTGAGCGTCGCGATGCCGTCTTCGGCCGCGAGGCGGATCAATGCAGTCATGTCTTTTCTAGTGAGCGGAGTCAGGTGTGCTGGACGTGCAGCGCATGGCGTAAGGTTCGCGCTGCCAGTGTGAGTGCGTGGTCGGCCGCATCGAGCGCGCCGAGCAAACTGGCGAAGCCGTGCATTTGTCCGGGCCAGCGCAGATGGGTCGTGAGCACGCCCGCTTGCGCGAGACGTGCCGCGTAATGCTCGACTTCGTCGCACAGCGGATCGTATTCGGCGCTGATGATGGTGGCGCTGGCCACCCCGGTGAGATCGGTTGCGGCAAGCGGACTGGCGAGCGGATCGGCGCGATCAGCGCCTTCCGCGAAATACTGGTTTTTGAACCAGCGCATCATGCCTGCCGTTAGCAAATAGCCGTCGCTCATCGATTCGTAGGACGGATGCTCGGTCGCGCAATCCACCACCGGATAGAACAGCAACTGATGCGCGATATTCACGTCGCTATGACGCAACTGTTGCGCGGCGACTGCGGCCAGATTGCCGCCTGCGCTGTCGCCGGCGACGGCAAGCGCACCGGGCCGCACGCGCAAATCGCTCGAGTTGGCGGCGGCCCAGCGCACGGCGTCGCACGCATCGAGCGCGGCGGCCGGGAAACGCGCTTCCGGCGCGAGCCGGTAATCGACCGATAGCACGACCGTTCGCGCGCGTTGCGCCAGACAACGACACAGGTTGGCGTGTGTGTCGAGCCCGCAGGAGACGAAGCCACCGCCGTGAAAAAAGACGGTAAGAGGCAGCAGGCCGTTGCCATCGCCGGCTTCAATCACGGGCCGGTAAAGGCGCGCAGCAATCGGGCCGCTGGCGGTCGGAATCATCAGATCCTCTTCCGCCGCGACGGTGTCGCCGGGCGCAAAAGCGCCGCCCGCAGCGAGCATCGCGCGATAAGCGGGCGCGGTGAGTTGCGCGAAGTCGAGCGGAGGCATGCCGGCGAAAGCGGCGAGTACGGTCTGCGCCTGTGGATCGAGCGCCATCGGGTCTCCTGAGAAGCGGTTACGAAAACAACGGTCATGAAAACAACGGTCATGAAAACGGCTATACCGGGTATAAGCGAGGCGGCCGTGCGTGACGCGAATCGAGCCGTAAATCCGACCATTCAGCGCGCACGCCGCAACACTGAATGCATTGAAGCGCGGCGGCTTTAAGGGGACATCGTCCGATTGGACGAGAGTTCGTTCGCACGCTCAGCGAAACTTCCCTCAGCTAAGTACTTCCCCCGATGCCAGCAAACAGATCGGCCCTTAAGCTTGGCGACGCGATGCAAAATCGCACGGAGGACGGAGTGTTGATGGAGACAAAATGGGCCCCTGAAGAGGGCCAGGCCATGAGTGAACTGGCCGAAGTGAGCGTCGCGCAGTTCAGCGAGCTGACCGCGCGTATCTATCAGGGGGCGCTGGAAAGCACACCGTGGGCTAGCGCGCTCGAGCTGATCCGCACCTCGCTCGGCGCGAGCTATGCCACCCTGATTCTGCGTTCGCCTTCGAGCGACCGGCGCGGCCTGATGGTGCACGCTTCCGAAATGGGGTCGGGCGTGCCAGGCGAAGCGTCGTACAACAACTACTACTATTCGCTCGACCCGTTCGTCGGTTTGCCGGCGGATCGCGTGGTCACGGTCGACGAAGTATTTGGCGACACGGGGTGGCTCACAAGCGAGCTTTACAAGCAGTTCCTGAAGCCCGCGGATATCCGCTACATCATGGGTGCCGATTTGCGCACGGAGTCGGGCGTGGAATGCCGGTTTCGCGTGTGCCGCAGTCATGATTCGAAGCATTTTTCCGCACGCGACAAGGCGTTCTGCGCGCTGTTGCTGCCGCATTTGCGGCGCGCGGTCGAACTGCATTCACGGCTCGACATCGTGGAGTCGGAGCGCACGTTGTATGCAAGCGCAATCGACCGGATGCTGGTGGGCACGGTGACGCTCGACGAGAGTGGCGCGATCATGCGCACCAACAGCGTGGCCGATGAGATTCTCGCGCAGGGCAACGGCCTGCGTATCGTGCACGGCAACGTGGAGGCCACCGACGCGCAGGAGAACCGCAATCTGCAGCGTCTGGTGCGTCATGCACTGATGGGACATTTCGGCACCGCCGCGCCGATTGTTGAAGCCATGCCGATCACGCGCGGTTGCGACAAGGCGAAACTGGGTGTGCTGGTGCGCACGATTCCGCTATCGGACTGGTCCGAGGATAACAAGCGCCGCCCGGCAACCGTACTGTTCTTGCGCGATCCCGATCGTAAATCGCAGGGCTCGCAGGAGATCGTGCGCAAGCTGTTCGATCTCACGCCCGCGGAGACCTCGCTCGCCTTGCTGTTGACCAATGGGTTGACATTGGAAGAAGCGGCTGACGAATTGGGCATCAGCAAGAACACCGCGCGGGCCCATTTGCGGGCGATCTTCTCGAAGACGGGCGTAACGCGTCAGGCTACGCTCGTGCGCATTCTGCTGGGTAGCGTGGTGCCGCTCGGTTGAACCGGGGCGGAACTCGCCTGATTTGAACGAAGCTACGGCGCGTGTCGCGCTTGTATCAAGCGCGACACTTCATCCAGCGCCTTAAACCGCGCGCTTTTGCGACAACACCAGCAACGCGCCGTTCTTGTCCTCCAGCACCGCGCGCAATTCGTGCGGTCCTTGCTGGACCGGTACCCGCACTGACGCACCCGCTGCGACCACACGCGCCATTGCTGCGTACAGGTCATCGTTTTCGTCCACCCGAAACACCAGCGCCGCGCGCTCGACGATCCGTTCTTCACCTGCCACCAGCGCGATGCTCAAGGGGCCACCGTCGAGCGCGCAATAGCGTTCGCCGTCGCGGAATTTCACCGTCAAACCGAGCCCGTCGACAAAGAGCGGCAGCGCCGCATCGATCGTGTCGACCGGGTACAGCATCATCGAAGCTTTCATTGCATTGCACTCCCATCAGTTGAGCCGCGTTATATAGCGGCTCGATCGTAGCGCTGCGGGTGAACGCCGCACGAGGTCCAATCGGACTAGCCGAAGCATGAAAAGCGCGGCGAAACAGAGGGCGAAAGAAAACGGGAAAAACGCCTTCGATCAAAGCTTCTACGCCAGATCGCACACCGTTAATCCAAATAGACGATGCCGGCCTGCACGCGCGAACTGAAACTTCATTCCGTGGACCGTCACGATCATCGTATGAATCGGTGGGTCGGGAGCGGACCGCCCGTTTCAGCACAGTCCAAAATTCATGGAGACGCACGCAATGAAGTTTTCTCTGATTTACGAAGCCCAGACCACGGACGCTTCGCGGGAAGGCGATCACCGGGTATTCAAGGAGACCGTCGAGCAGGCGTTGCTCGCCGAACAGATGGGTTTCGATACCGTCTGGTGCGTCGAACACACGTCGCTGACGAACTACGCGCATATGAGCGCCCCGGAAACCTTCCTCGCATATCTGGCCGGCCGCACAACCCGCATCGGCCTCGGCCACGGCGTGATCTGCCTGCCGCCCGCGATGAATCACCCGATCAAGGTGGCTGAACGTGTAGCCATGCTCGACATTCTGTCCGGCGGCCGTGTGCATTTCGGCGTCGGCAAAGGCGGCAGCCAGCAGGAAGCCGGCGCGTTCGGCTACGACCTCGCCGAGCTGCAACCGATGATCGATGAATCGATGTACCTCGTGCCGAAGATGTTCGTTCAGGACGAGATCGAGCACGACGGCAAATACATCAAGATTCCTAAACGGCCGATTCACCCGAAACCGTTCCAGGACCCGCATCCGCCGATGTACATGGCGTGCACCAACAACGACGGCTTGCTGCGCGCAGGACAACGCGGTCTGGGCGCACTAGTGCTCGGTTTCGGCGGTCCCGACGAAGTCGCGAAGAAAAACGCGCTGTATCGCGAAGCATGGGCGACCCGCAAGGCCGAGGACCAGGTTGGCTTCCGTCCGACCGAGCACCTGGCCGCCCTGTGCCCGACCGTGGTGCTGAAGGACGGCCAGCAGGCTCGCAAGATCGGCATTCGCGGTCAGCGCTATTTCATGGAGTCGCTGGCTTACTGGTACACCGGCGGCGAGCGTCCGAACCCGGATAACTGGGGCGACGATCTCGTGAAGGGCAATACCGGCGAAATGGTGATCCGTTCGCGCTTCGCGTCGGAAGAAGTGGTGGTCGATTTCAGCGATCCGGCGCTTTCGATGATGAACCCGAATCACGCTTACGGCACCGTCGACGATTGCATCGGCTATGTAGGCCGCCTGATGGAAGCGGGTGTGGATGAAGTGCTGTTTCTCTGCCAGATGGGCACGGTGTCGCAGGAGGCGCAGCTCGAAACGATCCGCAACATCGGCGAGCACGTGATTCCGTATTTCAACCGTCTGAAGGCCGAGAAGCTGAAGGCGCAGGTTGCCGCATAAGGTCGCGGTGTAACAGCGGGTGAGGCGGGCGTCGCTAGTCTCTTCAGACGATGCGACGCCGCAGCCGGAGCTCGAAGATGAAGCCAGCAGAATAAGCGCGACACCCATCTCGCGCGCCATCATGGAGACAGCCGTGCATCGCGACAACGATTCGAACGCCCTTGCAACTGAACTGATCGCCCGCGCCGAAGCGCTCGCGCCGGTACTCGCCGGACGCGCGGCTCAGGCCGAGGCGAATGGCCGGATTCCCGCTGAGACGCTGGCCGATTTTCAGGCGGCGGGTTTTTTCAAAGTCCTTCAGCCGAAGCGCTACGGCGGCTATGAACTCGATCCGCAGACCTTCTTCGAGATTCAGATGGCCGTGGCGCGCGGTTGCATGTCGACTGCATGGGTGTACGGCGTAGTCGGCGTGCACAACTGGCAACTGGCGCTGTTCGACGAACGCGCGCAGCAGGACGTGTGGGGCAAGGATCAAAGCACGCTGATTGCGTCGACCTATATGCCGGTGGGCCGGGTGACGCCAATTGAAGGCGGCTTCCGGCTGTCCGGACACTGGAAGTTTTCCAGCGGTAGCGAGCTGTGCGAATGGGTCTTTCTCGGGGCGCTGGTGCCGCCGGCGAAAGAAGGTGAACCGCCGGAATACCGCACCTTTTTGCTGCCGAAAAGCGATTACTCGATCGAACAGGATTGGGACGTGCTGGGCTTGCGCGCGACCGGCAGCCACGACATCGTGGTGAACGATGCATTCGTGCCGGACTATCGCACGCACAAGGCTATCGACGGCATGATGGGCACGAGCCCTGGTCTCGCCGTCAACGATGCGCCGCTGTTCCATCTGCCGTTTGCGCAGATCTTCGTACGCGCGGTGTGTACGGCGTGCATCGGCGCATTGCAAGGCGCGCTGGACGACTTCACGTCGTATGCCGCCACACGCGTGAGCGCCAACAGCGGCGCGAAAACCACCGACGACACCGGTGCGCAGACCGCCTGCGCCAACGCTGCAGTCGCACTCGATGAAATGAAGCTGCTGCTCAAGCGCAATTTTGCCGAACTGCTCGCAGCGGCCAATGGCGGCCTGGCGGTGTCGATCGAGCGGCGCGTGCATTTCCGTTATCAATCTGCGCAAGTGGCCGAACGCTGTGCACAGGCCGCGAATGCGCTGCTGCGCTACGCGGGCGGCAACGGCATTTACAACCGTAATCCGCTGGTACGGCGCTTTCTCGATCTGCATGCGGCGCGCGCGCACTACGCGAACAACCTCGACCGTTTCGGCCAGAATCTCGGCGCCGTGATGCTCGGGCGTCCGAATACCGACTTCTTCGTTTGATGGATGCCGCCATGAGCGAACAGAAAACGCAGACGCATGTGTTCGACGTCGTGGTGGTCGGCTCCGGCGCGGGCGGCATGCTGGCCGCGTGCCGCGCGGCCGACCGTGGCCTGTCTGTGGTCGTGCTCGAGAAGAGCGACGTGTACGGTGGGACCTCGGCGGTATCGGGCGGCGGCATCTGGATTCCGTGTAACCACCATATCGCCGAGCTGGGCGCCACGGATACACGCGAGGCCGCACGAACCTACCTCGATGCCTGCACAAAAGGCGTGACGGCGACCGAGCGGATCGACGCCTATCTCGACATTGCGCCGGAGATGCTGCGCTATGTCGAAGCGAATACGCCGGTGCGTTATGAAGCGTTGCCGAAGTACGCGGACTACTTTCAGGACTTGCCGGGATCGATGCCCGGTTACCGTGCGCTCGATCCCTTGCCGGTGGATGGCGCGTCGCTCGGCGGAGAATTCGCGCGCTTGCGCCTGCCTTCACCCGGTACGCTGATCGGTGGGCGAGTGGCGGTGACGTCGAAAGAGGCGCACATGTTGCTGTCGAAAGCGCCGGGTTATATCGGACTCGCGCTCAAGCAATTCGGTCGCTACTGGTTCGATGTACGCGCGCGCAGCCATTCGCGACGCGATCGCCGTTTGACGCTCGGCAATGCGTTGGCAGGTGGCCTGCGTCGTGCATTGCTCGATCGCGACATTCCGCTGTGGCTCAACGCGCCGATGTGCGAGTTGCTCGAAGCAGACGGACGCGTAACGGGCGTCGTGGTGGAACGCGGTGGAGATAACGTGCGGGTGCTCGCAAAACGTGGCGTGATTCTCGCGGCCGGCGGTTTCGAACGTAATCAGGCGATGCGCGAGCACTATCTGCCACGTCCCACGCAAGCGCAGTGGAGCGCGACCCCGCTGAACAATACGGGTGACGCAATCGCAGTAGGCCTGAAACTGGGCGCGCAGGTCGCGCTGATGGAACACGTGTGGGGCGCGCCGACCGTGCACGTCGATCATGAGGAAAAGCAGCGCGCGTTGTTCGTTGAACGCAACCTGCCGGGTTGCGTGGTGGTCAACGGACTGGGCAAGCGCTTCGTCAACGAGGCGGCGCCGTATTCGGAGTTCGTGCCGGCGATGTATCGCGATCATGCGCAAACCGGTGCATGTGTGCCGGCATGGATGGTGTTCGACGCGCAATTCCGCCGCAAATATCCGTGCGGGCCGATCATGCCCGGCGCGATGATGTCGGACACCCGCATTCCCGCGGCGTTTCGTTCGCTGCTCTGCAAGGCCGATTCGCTCGACGCGCTGGCCGCGCAAATCGGCATCGATGCAAAAGGGTTGCGCGACACCGTGGTGAAGATGAATCGCTACGCCGCGACCGGCATCGACGAAGAATTCGCCAAAGGCGGCAACGCCTTCGACACCTACTACGGCGACCCCAGCGTCAAACCGAATCCGTGCCTCGCGCCCATCGGGACCGGACCGTTTTACGCCGTGCGTATCGACGCGGGCGACATCGGCACCAAAGGCGGTCTCCTCACCGATGCCCACGCGCGGGTTTTGCACACCGACGGTACGCCGATTGCCGGGCTCTATGCGATCGGCAACACTAGCGCGTCGATGATGGGGGCGAGCTATCCCGGCGCGGGTTCGACGCTCGGCCCTGCCATGACCTTCGGATACATCGCCGCGAATCATCTCGCCGACGCCGACGCCGACGCCGCCGCCGCCGCCGCCGCCGCCGCCGCCGCCGCCGGCGACGACGATCGCAACGGCGACGGCAGCACTTCAGGAACAGCACGCGCTGCAAGCAGCGAACTTCGCGGAGTCACGTCATGACCGACCTCACCTCACATCCGTTGCGCGCCGATATGTTGCTGGCGATGCGCCGCCTTGCACGCTCGGTCGCGGTTATCAGTTGCAGCGACGGCGAACGGCGCTATTCGATGTCGGCCACTGCGGTCGATTCGCTTTCGACCGAGCCGCCGTCGCTTCTGATCTGCATTAACCGCACGTCGTCGATTTTTCCGCCGCTGGATAAGGGCGCGGCGTTTTGCGTGAACGTGCTCTCGGCGCAGCATCAGCACATTGCGATTGACTGCAGCGGACGCCTCAAAGGCGAAGAACGTTTCACGACCGGCAACTGGCAGCGCTCGGATCTCGGCGTGCCGTATTTGCATGATGCGCAGGCGAGCCTCATCTGCACGCAGGACGGCCGTTTCGACTACGGCACGCATGCAATCTTCATTGGCCGCGTCGAACAGGTGCTGATCAGCGGCGAGGTCGATCCGCTGGTGTATGTAGACGGGGTCTATACCACCGCCGCGGCGCCCGTGCGCTGCGCAGCGGCCTGAGCGGGCGCGCCGCGTGATGCAGAGCCCTTCGTCCGCACAGCAGGAATCGGCCACGCCGGTCGAAGCGCCGCTCGTCGTCGACGATCCCGCCTGCGTGCGTTGGGACGACGTGTGCGACGTGCTGATAGCGGGCTTCGGTGCGGCGGGCGCGTGTGCCGCGCTGGAAGCGGCGGCGGCAGGCGCGAAAGTGCGGATCGTGGAGCGTTTCGAGGGTGGCGGCGCGAGCGCGAAAAGTGGCGGCGTGGTCTACGCAGGCGGTGGCACGCGCTATCAAACCGAAGCGGGCTACAGCGACACGCCCGAGGCGATGTTCGATTACCTGCAGCAGGAAGTCGGCGACGCGGTGTCCGCGGCGACGCTCAAACGCTTTTGCGCAGGTAGCGCCGACATGCTGCGCTGGCTCGAACGTCTGGGCGTACGCTTTGCCGCGTCGGTGCCGCCACGCAAGACGTCGTATCCGCAGAACCGCTATTACCTCTATTACTCGGGCAACGAAGCGGTGGGCGATGCCGTGCGTGAGCATGCGCCGGCGCCGCGTGGACATCGCGTGGTCGGCGACGGCATGTCGGGCCGCGTGCTGTACGACACTTTGCGGCACGCTGTGGATGCGCAGCCCTTCGTCGACACGATGTGCCACGCAAGCGTGCGCCGGTTGGTCACCGATCGCAGCGGTCGTGTGATCGGTGCTCAAGTCTGGCAAGTGGCGCCGGGCCGCGCCCAGCGCGCGCACCGGAGGCTTGCGCGCTGGGCGGAGCGTCTGCATAACGGCATGCCGGCGTGGGCTGACCGGTTACGCGTTGCGCTTCATCGCCTCGAGCAGCGCGAGGGCAGGCTCATCACCATCAAGGCCGACGCAGTGGTGTTGAGCACCGGCGGCTTCATCTTCAATCGTTCGATGGTGGCGCACTACGCGCCGCGTTATCTGCCGAACTGGCGTCTTGGCACCACCGGTTGTGACGGCTCCGGCATCCGGCTCGGTTTGTCGGCCGCAGGCGTGGCGCAGCGGCTCGAACGTGTGTCCGCGTGGCGCTTCATCAATCCGCCTTATGCGTGGGCGCAAGGCTGTGTCGTGGATCGCAACGGCGAGCGCTTTTGCAACGAGGAAGTCTATGGCGCGGCGCTCGGCCACGCGATGTGCGAAACGCGCGAAGGGCACGCGTGGCTGATTCTCGATGCGCAGCTCGTGAAGCTCGCGCTGAGGGAGTGTTTGCGCGGCAAGCTGTGGGCGTTTCAAAGCGTGCCCGCGATGCTGTTGATGCTGGCAGGCCGCAAGCGCGCTCGCTCCCTGGCCGATCTGGCCGCACGTATCGGCAGCGATCCGCTGGTGCTTGAGCGAACTATCAATACGTACAACCTGGGCGCGCTTAACGGCATCGACCGCGCGTTCGGCAAATCCGCCGCCATGTTGCAACCGCTCGTGCAAGGACCGTATTACGCGATCGACATTTCATCGGACAGCCGCATTTTCCCTTGCCCGTCGATCACGCTGGGCGGCTTGCAGGTCGACGAGACGACCAATGCGGTGCTGTCGGCGCATGGCACGCCGATCGAAGGCCTGTTCGCCGCCGGCCGCGCCGCGTGCGGCCTCGCATCGAATCACTACGTGAGCGGCCTCTCGCTTGCGGACTGTATCTGGTCCGGCCGCCAGGCGGGCCGGGCCGCAGCGGGCGTGGTTCTCGCGAACACCGCTCATTCCCTGACTGAAACTGACTGACACTGAAAAGAGAGAACGAAGATGGGAGACAGACTCAAAGGCAAAATCGCCGTCGTGACGGGCGCCGCGAGCGGCGTCGGCAAACAGGACGCGTTGCTGTTCGCCCGTGAAGGCGCGCGCGTCGTGCTCACCGACGTCAACGAAGAAGCCGGCCGCGAAGTGGTCGCGCAGATCGGCGACGCCGCACTGTTCGTGCGTCACGACATCACGTCCGAAGCCGGCTGGAACGATGTATTCGGCGCGACGCAAACGGCCTTCGGTACGCCGGACGTGCTGGTCAATAACGCCGCGGTGCTGTTGCTCGGCAGCATTGAAGACACCACGCTCGAACAATGGCAACGTGTGCTGCGCATCAATGCCGAAGGCTATTTTCTCGGCTGCCGCGCGGCGGTCAAGGCGATGAAGGAGAAGGGCGGCTCGATCGTCAACATGTCTTCGGTGGCGGCCTTGGGCGGGCTCGGCGCATTCTGCGCATACTCGGCCAGCAAAGGCGCGGTGACGGCCATGACGCGCGCAATCGCCGCGCATTGCAAGCAGCAGGGCTACAAGGTCCGCTGCAACACGATTCACCCGGA
>NZ_DASRSY010000009.1:0-11197 GCF_035656215.1 Paraburkholderia sp. | reverse complement strand
CGCAACGATTGCGCGACTGAAGCAAACGGCACCGTAAAAGTCTTGGTGCGGCCATCCGCCTCGGTCACCGTTACGTCGAGGTTGCCGCCGTAGCCAGTCGCATACAGGTCGTTGATTTCGAACGGACCCGGCGACACGCTGGTTTCATAGATCACCTGTCCGTTCTGACGAACCGTCACGCGCGCATTCGATTCCGCCGTGCCGCGCACCACCGGGGCGTAGCCACGCAGCGATTCGGGCAGCATGCGGTCGTCCGTGGCGATCTGCGCACCACGGAACTGCACGCTGTCGAACACGTCACCGGTCGTATAGCCGTCGCCCAACGTCACTTGCGATTTCAACGCGGCAACGTCGTGCTGCACGTAGGTCGCGATGTTGTCGAAATGCGTGCCCTGACCAGTCTGCTGCGTGACCGACGATTGATGACGGAAATGCCACGCGCCGATATTCACGCCGGCGTTCAAGCCAAGATAGCTTTGCGTCGACTCCATGCCCGAGCCAGCGGTGTGATAGGTGTTCGCGTTGTAACTCACGAAGCCCGCGTTCACACCGGTTTGCCACATGTCCGGCGGCACATAGCCGCGCGCGGCGTTGCGCATGTATTTCTGCGGAATGCTCAGCACGAGCTTCTGTTCCGAGAAGTCGAAGTCGACAGTAGCGTCCGGTACAGTTGCGGCAAGGTCGACGCATGCGTCGGTATTGGCGGCAGCGGCGTCGTCAGACTGTTTGCCGGAGGTCACGTCAGCGCTTGCGCCTGCCTCAGTCGACGCAGGCGCCGGCAGCTTCACGCCCGTATCCGCACCAACCTTGGCGAAATCGACACCCAGCGTTTCCAGCATCTGACGACTGAAGCACGCGCGCGCGCTCTGACCGTCACGCGTGGCCACGAAACGCACATCCTGACGCGCCACGCGAAGGTCGTTGACCCAGAGGTCGACCGTATACACACCCGGCTGTACTGCATTACCACGCGCGAAACGCTCAACGTCCACCGTTTGCTTCGGGTCGGTACGCAAAAACGTCGTATCGAACTGAACGGCTGCGACGGTATCGCTGCTTTCTGTTGCGCTCACGCTCGTCGACTGGACGCCGCCCAGCACCGCGAACACCGACATGACAACCGCGGTGACGGGGTTCAGGCCGAACGAACCAGAACCTTCACTGGTGCGAGTACACGGCTGATGACGAGGTGAGAGTTTCATGATCTAAATGAGTTCCAATGTCCAGCAACAGGCGTGCGTCGTCGTTGTGCGTTGCCTGTGCAACGCACGCCATGTGCTCGAAAGGGGTTAAGCAATAGGGCGGGAGGCTGCCGCCGGAGCGGCCAGTTGCTGCGCTCTATTGGCCGAGTGTCGCGTCGCCACTAAGGGCGCCGCCGTAATCGCTAATTGCGGTGTAGTGAACCTTGGCGCCCGCCGGCACGCCATTCATCCTGGCTACCGGCAAGACCACCGAAGCGCGCGGCGCAACCATGCCGCCCTGTTCGTTCTTGAACGTGTGACCGCCGCTTTCGATATCGACTTCGCTAAACGAAACGTAGTACGCCGTCGGATTCGATACGCTCACCGCCTGGCCCTTGCCATCCGGCGAGGCAGCAATCTTCCAGCTCAATTGCGCGGGTGCTTCTTCCGGCTTGCCCGGCAGTTTGGCTGGGCGCACGAACACCTTGATACGGGTGCGATAGGCCAGTTGCAGCGAATTCGCGTCAGCGGCCGCGTCGGCTTTCGGCGGAATATCCAGCACGTTCAGCCAGTAGACCGATTCGCGATCTTGCGGCAGCGCTTCGCCGCTGTACATCACACGCAGCGTCTGCGCTTTCTTCGGATCCATCCGGAAGATCGGCGGCGTAATCACGAACGGCACTTTGACGTCACCAGGTTTTGCATCGGCATTGCCGTCGTCCATCCATACCTGTACGAGCGACGGATTGTGGCTGTCGTTATCCAGCTTCACAGTGACTTCGCGTTGCTCGAGCGGATACACCACTCGCGTACCGCCGATCGTCACGCTTGCATGTGCGCTGCCTGCTAGCAACGCACATGCAAAACCGATTCCCATCGTCATTTTTCCGAGCAACTTCATCTCAACACCTTTGAAAGTAATCTTGAAATAAGGCCGTAAAAAAGGCGTTCGCCCAAACGAACGCCCCGGTCATCGCTTACTGATACTGCATCGTGTATTGCACCGACGTGCTCACTGCGCCCGGCGTTGCCTTGCCCGTGGCGTAGTACTGCGCGAAGTACTTCATATTCGCCGCGCCGCCGCTGATCGTTGCGCCGTTACCGGCGATGTCGTTGTTCAAACCGGTCGTGATATTGATCGGTTGGAGCGAGGCGTTCAACAGACGCACTTCGACGTTCGACGCCGGGCCCGAAGCGGCCTGGTTGGTCAGATAGCCGGTGCCCTGGTCGACGGTCGGACCGTTTTCAAAGGCCGCGATCGCCTTGGTGGCCGTGCCCGAGCAGCCGCTCAGTGCGAGCGTCATGTCGGTCGGGCTCGACGTACCGGCAACTGCGCCTTGCGCGGCGAGCGTACCTGCGGAAACCGTCGGCAGGATAACTGCCAGGTTAGCCGGGGCGCCCGATGCCGTACCGTTGATCGAACACGTGGTATCCGAGACCGTGCCGGTGAACGTGATCGTGCCGTCCGCCGCGTGGGCGCCGAACGATGCGAGGCCCAACAGACCGCCGGTTGCGATCGCGATTGCGGGGAGGATTGATTTCATGTTTGCTGCTCCAGTGAGTAAATAAAATAATTGGATCAACGACGAATCGATATTCAGTAAGACTCGCCATTTGCCCCTGGGCGCTCCAATGTTCTACGCCGGGAAAATGGCGGTCTTTGCTTCGAACTATTGGCCTCTCGTTCAGGCGCAAAACAATATTAAAATTCGGCGCGACGTAAGTACGTAGGACGATTCCTATTTGATTGAGAATTACCCTACGAGAAGTGAGATATTCCTGACGGATGGATTTTTTACAGGGACTGGGAATAGGACTTTTCTTAAAATTCCTGGCATAAGGTCGATTTCAGACCACACGGCGCACGCAAAAAACCCGCCGCACCGTTGCCGGTGCGGCGGGTTTTATCGAAACGCGTGGGCGCGCTAAGCGCCGCTGGCTTCGTTCAACGTCAGATGCTTTGTCTCCGGTGCCCAAGCAATCGAGACAACCATGCCGATCAGCAAAACAGCCGCAAGCACCATCATGGTCGCGTGAAAGCCTAGATGGACGATCCCAAGTGGCAGAAGGAAAGTGCCGACGGCCGAACCAAGACGGCTACACGCGATCGCAAGCCCGACACCGCAGGCGCGCACCTCGGTTGGAAAACACTCCGGCGGAAACACGCCGACCAGATTAGAGAATGCAGACATTGTGAGCGTGAAGATTGCGAAGGCAACGATCATCGCCAGCGTTGCGGACTCCGGCAGCACACTCAACGCGACCAGCGACAAGCACGTTACGGCGAACGAGCCGATGAGGAACGCGCGACGCGAGAGTTTGATGGTGAGCCAGATACCGATCAGCGCGCCAAGCACGAGAAAACCGTTCAGCAGAAAGTCCGCGCCCGAGCCGTCGTTCAGATGAATGGCCTTGAGGATCGTAGGCAGGAACGTGTAAATCGCGAAGTACGGAATCACGAGGCACACAAAGAACGCGCAATTGAAGATCGTCCGGCGAATCAGGTCCCTTCTGAAAAGCCGCGCAAAACCGGTATGCCCGTGAGCCGTGTGGCCATCATTGCCGCCGTCGAGCGTCACGTTGGGACCGAAGTACTTGAGCACGATCGCCTTGGCTTCGGCGACACGCCCCTTGCCGTACAACCAGCGCGGCGACTCAGGCGTACCCATGCGGAGTAACAGCACGATCAACGCCGGCATACCCGCCGACGCCAGCAACCATCTCCATGCGTCAGGAGAAGCATCGGCGTATTGCATGCCGAGCACGTTCGCCACAACATAGCCGACCGTCCACACAACGCTGAATGAACCGAGCAAGGTGCCGCGATGTTTGCGCGGCGAAAATTCAGCGAGGATCGCGTGACCCACTGCAAAATCGCCGCCCATGCCGAAGCCAATCAGTACCCGCAACAAGCACAATTCCGCAGGCGACTTCACATAGAACTGCGCGAACGCCGCCGCCGTGATGATCAGAAAGCTCAGCAGAAAAATCTTCTGCCGCCCGAGGCGATCGGACAACCAGCCGAACACGAGGCTGCCCACGAAAATGCCCATCAGCGCTGAACTGCCGATCATGCCCATCCAGAACGCGTCGAGCGGCATCTGCCGATTCAGTGAGGCCAGTGCATAGCCGATCGTGCCGAGCGCGAAACCCTCGGTAAAGTGCGCGCCGAACGTCAATCCGGCAATCTTGACGTGAAACGCGTTAAGCGGAACGTCGTCGAGAGGAATGGAGCCGCGCGCGGGTGCCGCCGCAGCGGGTGATAAAGCAGAGGCGAGGCCGAGAGTGGCCGTCTGCATGTCCTGATTGCTCACGCTGTCTCCTTCATTGTGTAGTCCACCCGACGCGTCCGGCATGTTGCCAGTGCGTCGGCGAGTTGCGTCGTTTGCGTTTTCGCGCGTGCGTTTGCGTTTGTGTCCGCGGTAGCGCCGCCGGCGAAGGGCTGCCTTTTGTGGCATACAGCGACAGGCAGACGCACGCACGTGGCGGCGAGCACGGTATAAAGATCAGCGGCCGAGTCCGCCCATCATCATGTACTTCAGTTCGGTGTATTCATCGAGGCCGTACTTCGAGCCTTCGCGGCCGAGGCCTGATTGTTTGACGCCACCGAACGGCGCGACTTCCGTCGACAGAATTCCTTCGTTGATGCCGACCATGCCGCTTTCCAACGCATCGGCCACGCGCCATGCGCGAGCCAGATCGCGTGTGTAGAAGTACGCGGAGAGGCCGAACGGTGTGTCGTTGGCCGCGGCGATAGCTTCGTCTTCGGACTGGAAGCGGAAGCAAGCGGCCACCGGACCGAAGGTTTCTTCCGAAGCAATCAGCATCGACTTCGAGGCATCGGTCAGTACGGTCGGCTCATAGAACGTGCCGCCAAGCGCATGCGGTTTGCCGCCGGTGAGGATCTTCGCGCCCTTCCGCAGCGCGTCGGCGACATGCGTTTCCACCTTCTTCAGCGCCGCCTGATTGATCAGCGGACCTTGCTCGACCTCACCTTGCAGTGCATTGCCAACCCGCATCTCCCGCACGGCTTTCGTCAGCGCCAGCGTGAACGCTTCGTAGATATCGTCCTGCACGTAGAAGCGATTCACGCACACACAGGTTTGGCCCGTGTTGCGAAACTTCGAGGCCATCGCGCCTTGCACGGCCGCGTCAAGATCCGCGTCGTCGAACACAATGAATGGCGCGTTGCCGCCGAGTTCGAGCGACAGCTTTTTCAGCGTATCCGCCGACTGCTTCGCGAGCAGTTTGCCAACACGCGTCGATCCGGTGAACGACAGTTTGCGCACCACCTCCGATTCAGTCAGCACCCCGCCAATCGCGACCGCATCGCCGGAGACGATGTTGAACACCCCGGGCGGAATGCCAGCCTTCTCTGCCAGAACCGCCAAAGCCAAGGCGGACAACGGCGTTTCTTCCGAAGGCTTGAGCACCATCGTGCAGCCCGCCGCGAGCGCCGGTCCAGCCTTGCGCGTGATCATCGCGAGCGGAAAGTTCCACGGCGTGATCGCCGCGACCACGCCGACCGGTTCGCGCGTCACGATGATCTTCGCGTTCGGATTCGGGCTCGGGATCACGTCGCCATAACTGCGCTTGGCTTCCTCGGCGAACCATTCGAGAAA
Source organism: Paraburkholderia sp. (assembly GCF_035656215.1). Taxonomy (GTDB): domain Bacteria; phylum Pseudomonadota; class Gammaproteobacteria; order Burkholderiales; family Burkholderiaceae; genus Paraburkholderia. The sequence continues at coordinate 5,394 of NZ_DASRSY010000009.1, read as the reverse complement.
GCTTGCCGCATAGCCGACTTCACCACGCGCTTCGGCGAGCGGTTTGCCTTGCTCCATCGTCAGCAGTTCGGCAAGCGCGTCGCGGTTCTGGAGCATCAATTCACCCCAGCGTTTGACGCGCGCGCCGCGTTCCTTTGCTGTGATCGCGCGCCATGCCGGAAAGGCGCGTTCGGCGGCTGCAACGGCCCGCGTCGTTTCCGCCGCACCGCCTTTGGCAACCTGCGCGATGACGTCGCCGGTGGCGGGGTTGCAAACGGCATACGTGCTCGCGCTTTCGTACCACTCGCCGCCAATGTAATGCCCTGTGCGGAGAAACTCGTTCATGCTGCCTTCTCCAGGTTCTCGACGAACACGCCTTGTGCAAGCCGCGACTCACGCGCGATGCGTTTTCCTGCGGTGTAGTCGTTGATCAGATCGCACGGCGTGTAATTGCGTTCGAGCTCGAACAGTTCGTCGGCAGAGAGCGTCGTGCCGAGCGCGGCCAGCGCACTATCGAATTGCGCGGGCGTATCCGCGCCGACCAGCATGCTCGCAACACCGCCATGATTCAGCACCCACGCCTGCGCGATCTGCGCCGCCGAAACACCTCGCCGCGCCGCCACACGCGCCACCGAGGCAGCAATCTCGCGCGACGCCGTATCGCCGTACATTTGTGCGGTGAAGAAGTCGGTCTGGTTGCGCATGGAGCTTGCGTCGCAGGTCAGCAGGCCGCGAGCCAGCGGGCTGAACACGGAAACACCGACACCCTGATCCTGGCAGTACGGAATCATCTCGCGCTCTTCCTCGCGATAAGCGAGGTTCAATTGCAACTGCATGTTGATCGGCTTGTGCCAGCCATTGCGCTCGCAGACCTGCATGATCTTCGCGAACTGCCACGTGTACATCGTCGATACGCCGATATAGCGAGCCTTGCCCGCGCACACGATATCGTTCAACGCACCCATCGTTTCTTCGACTGGCGTATTCACGTCGAAGAAATGCAGCATGTAGATATCGACGTAGTCCATTCCGAGGCGGGTCAGCGACGCGTCGATGCCGTCCATGATGTGCTTGCGAGAATGGCCGCCGGCGTTCTGATACGCACCCATGTCGTAGCCGACCTTGGTCGTCACGACAATTTCCTCACGGCGCGCGATGCGTTTCAGAATACGGCCTACCACTTCTTCACCCACGCCGATCGAGTAGAAATCGGCAAGGTCGATGAAATTGACGCCGGCTTCAAGCGCATGACGCACGATCGGCTCGCTTTGCGTTTCGTCGAAAATCCACGGCTTCCATTGCGGTGTGCCCATGTTCATCGTGCCGAGGCACAGACGCGATACCTTCAGGCCCGATTGGCCGAGGCGGATGTATTCCATGGTGCTGTCTCCTTCCTGATCGAATCGAGTTGCGTACGCGGCTGCGCCGGCCCCATGGCGCGCGAACCGCGTTACGCGTGATTAACGTTGTTTCGGGGTGTAGAACGGATTCGATACATCGCGCGCCGCGGCGAACACTTCGTCGCGATGCGGAAGGCCCTTCATCGCCGCGAGGATCGCGTTCTTGCACGCGCGATAGTTGTTCTCGAAGACAGCGTCGAGATCGTCGGTGCCCGGGTTGACCCAGTTCGCCGACACCACCACCCAATCGTCTTCCGCTTCAGGCGGCAGCGTGCCGTTCTCCAGCGACTCGGCCACCGCCTTGGCGATGCCGGCCTGCGAGGCGCCCCACGTCGCGTTGCCGTGGAAGTCGCTGCCGATCTGCGCCTTGTTCACGTACAGCGTCAACGGCTTGGTCGGCACGCCCGGTCTCGCGATCACGACGAACGGCGCATGTCCCGCGGAAGGCGTCGCCAATGCGGTGGCAAAGGCCTGCCCTGCCGGACCGTTACGCGGGCCGACTAGTACGTTGATGTGCGCGAGGTTGACGCCGGGGCCTTCGAATCCTTCGCCGATAAAGAGTTGTTTGTCCGTCGATACGCTCATGGTCTTTCCGTCGAGGGTGAGTGGATGACCGATTGTGCTGTCCGGTCTTCGCGACCATGTATCGATGAGTTTTGATCCGGGGTATGAGGCGAACTCATCTCCGGGTTTGCCCCGGGGCGCATGAAGTGGGCATATGAGGTGGTGCCTCAGGTGGCGTATGAGAGGCGCATTTGGTTGCGTATGAGGTGGCGCATTTGATGGCATACCACGTCGCGCACACGCGCAGACTCAAAGGTGAGCGTTTTCGGGACCCGCGATTTCGAACCTCGAATCGATGCGAAAGGTGAACACGCCTGCGGGCCGCTCACGCACCAGCAGCGCGAGCTTCGGCAGCCAGGCAAAGTCCGTGGAAAAGGCAGCGTGAGAACCGGCCGACGGATTCCGCGATTCTTCGGATAGCCTGGGAACGCCCGCCAGCAAAGGCTGATGCGGGTTTCGAGGAAGGTTGTGCAGCCACGAGGTACAGCAGAGGTGATCGCGCAGCAAGGTGCGTCATTCAACAAAACCAGGCTCACCGAAATAACGAATCCTGGCGCGCGGCAGTTGGAGAAATCCGCGACGCGTGTTGCAGGCTCACGCGAAAGGTGAGCGTTTTCGGGACCCGCTCAGCGGTGCGAGAAAAACCCGGCGCAACTTCACTTTGGAAAACCCGGCGCGATGCGAGCGCAAGCGCCATGCACGAAAGGGCTTCAGACTTCGATCAGAAAGCGCTCGCGATTCTTGCCCGCGAGCCAGCCAGGCGAGCGGCCACGGCCGCTCCAGGTTTCGCCGGTTTTCGGATTACGGTACTTGGCTACAGAAGCCGTTTTGCGTCCCGTTGTACGTTTGCTGGTGAAACCCAGCTCTTCCGCCGTGAGGTCGTATTCGGCGACCTTCTGTTTGATCTCGGCGATCGCCTGTGCGATTTCTTTTTCGCGCGCCACCGCGACTTCCTTGTGGAGCTTTTCGAGCTGGGCAGTCAACTGTTTGTACGAGGCCATGACGGGTACTCCGATCGATTTGACGAACTTGCAGTGCGGACGCCCCGGAGGAAGTCACCTGGGGGCGACACTATCAGACAAAAAAAGTGCCGGATAGAGCGGCCTACCCCGGGTGCGCCCGCATAGGGCGACCTGCACAGAACGGCCTGCGACTAACCGCCGTCCACGGTTACCCGCTCACCTGCCGTCGCCAACGCACTCAATCGTCAATTGCATCGTACACGCGGCGTTCGAAATCGAGCGACATTGGAAATGGTTCGACAGCACGCCGCTGAATCAGCATGAGACCAATCAGGTCTTCCACCGGATCGGCGAACCAGCTTGTGCCATATGCACCCGGCCAGCCGAACGACCCCATTGACCGATAACCGAGCGGCAACTGCTGCGCAGGATCGTCGACGATGGACAAGCCGAGGCCAAATCCCTGGCCCGCCCACAGCACATGACCGAACGCCGGCACGCGGCGCTGGTCGCGGGTCAGAAAATTCGAGCGCATCAGATCGACCGAGCGATGCGACAGCAAGCGTGTCGAACCGACGCGTCCACGCCCTAACAACAGTTGCGCGAACTGCAGATAGTCCTGCGCCGTCGAGACAAGGCCGCCACCCCCGCTCTGGAACCGGTCGGGATTCGCCCAGCGGCTCGCCGACGGATGATCTTCGACCACCCGCCGCCCGGTTCCCGGCTCGACGCCATAAGCCGTCGCCAAACGCGTGAGTTGCGCGTCGGGCACCCAGAACGCCGTGTCGCGCATGCCAAGCGGTTCGAAGATCCGCGTGCGGAAGAAGTCGCCGAGCCGCATGCCGCTTACGCGCTCGATCAACACACCGAGGACGTCGGTCGCGATACCGTAGTGCCAGCGCGAGCCGGGCTGAAACATCAACGGCAAGCCCGCTATCCGCCTCAGCCACGCGCTGGCATCCCCATGCGCTTCAATGCCGTTGAAGGCCGCCGCATACGCCTCGGCCAACGGACCGGTGGCGGTGAAGTGATAAGCAAAGCCGGCGCGATGGGTGAGCAGATCGAGTATGGTAAGCGGCGCTCTGACCGGATCGGTTTCGTCGAGCGGGCCGGTGGGATCGCGCAGCACGACCGGAGCAGCCAGCTCCGGCAGCCACGAGGAGATCGGCGTGTCGAGTGCGAGCCGATCCTCTTCAATCAGCATCAGGATCGCCGCACTCGTAACCGGTTTGGTCATCGACGCGATGCGAAACAGCGTCTCGCGCTCCATGGGCAATTGCGCGGCTTCGTCGCGCAAGCCGAGGGGCTCGAAATAGCCGATTTCACCGCGCCGCCAGACCAGCGAAACGGCGCCCGCCACCTCGCCGCGTTCCACATAGCCTTGCATGGCGTTCGTGAGCGCCGTCAGGCGGGTCGCCGATAGTCCTGCTGGGTGCATGCTCCTCCTGGGTCCTTCGGCGTTACGTTCCCTTATTCTTGCAGAAAACGTTACCTGATCAGACGGTACACGTCATCATCCGCCCCCGCGGACAATCACGCTTTCTGCCGGTTCTCCAATGCCGAGAGGGCGGCATTGAGGCGTTTGACCCGGCTGGCCTGCGCCGGCACCAGTCCCGCCCCGGACACCGATGCGATGCGATTGCGCCAATAGGACAGCGGGATACGGTCTTCAGCGGAGATATGCGAGATTACATGCTCAAGATGCTCGATATCTTTTTCGAGTTGACGGTGATTCATTGTTTTCCCCGGAATTACTCATTGAACCCGTTTAAAAAGCATAAAACGTGCCGCAATTACCTCATCCACCCGCTCAAGCGGAAAATCTTTCTTAAGTCGTTAATCCGGCCCGTCGTGATCCGGCAAAATCTGCGTATATGTTTTATCTTTGAGCCGGCCAGTTAAGGATACTGCGAAGATTCTTCGCGTTCCGTTAGGTGCCGCACCGACTCAGCTTAATGGAGAAACCGGAGCGCTTCGTTATTGGCGCAAACGGTATAAGCAATACTCTGGGAACAGCCAGATAAATATCCAATGCGCATCTTAACCGTTTCGGCAATACGCATTAGAGGCAGATATTTATGACGGCCATATGCATATTGCACGAGGTCACGGTCGGTTTTAGCCCGTTCAAACGGGATCTGCGTTGAGTGAAACACACGCCGTCACAGCCACGCGGCGAGATAAAGGAAGAACATAGTCAATCCGTTTCGCCAGCCATTGGCTGGCGTAACGTCATTTCGCCCGGCAGGCGTATATCAGACTGAACGTGCCGTTGTCGCTGGACTGGCGCACGACGTCGAACGCGCCGCCACACGCTGCGCTTGCCTGCTGCGTGCAGGAGTCGGAGCCTTCCCGGCATTGAACCAGCGTAGTCGGGCGGCCGTCCGACAGAAACAGCGGTGCGCTGCTGCTGCAACCGCTCAACAGGGCGACGGCGGGAAGCGCCAGCGCGGCACAGGTCCGGCGCGCGAAAGAGGAGAGATTGCGTT
>NZ_DASRSY010000008.1:0-6289 GCF_035656215.1 Paraburkholderia sp. | reverse complement strand
GAGAACTTTCGCTACGCCGTCAACAGGTTTTTCCAACTTTCTCAACCCGCTCACTTCGCGCAAAGCCTTGCCACTGCTGGCTCTCCCGCTTCCCGTGCCCCGGCGTCCGGAGCACGAAAGAGCGAGATTCTAGCGAGCCGAACGGCCGCTTGCAAGCGTTATTTTGATACGCATGGGTTGCGCCAGAAATGATGCGAAGATGGCATAACACGCTCATCCGAAGATCAGCCGAAAACCACTCTTTCAGGCAGCCGCGCGCTTCTGCATCGCACGCTCGACTACGCTCAAATAATGATCGAGGCCCGGCGTCGCGCGGTTTTCTTCTTTTGCGCGATCGTCCCATTTGCGCAGGCGCAGTGCATCTTCCGCGTACGGCTTCTGCAAGAACACGTCAGCCTCTTCCTTGCTGAAGATACCGCCTTGCAGTTCCAGACTCCGCACCGAATCGGCGGAAAGCTGGCCGAAATACGCATCGTCGATTGCGCATAGGCAGCGCTTGGCGTCGACATGCAGCCGGATCGGCTCCAACACTGCGTCGGACAACACCGGCCGCAAGAACGGCAGCGCGAAATACTGATGCAGATCGTCGATGCCCCGCTCCGTCGGCGTTTCGCCTTGCAGATTCAGCAGATGGCCGAGGTCGTGCAAAAACGCAGCAGCAACGAGTTCATCGTCGGCGCCCACCTCTTCCGCCAATGCGCCGCTTTGCAGCGCATGTTCAAGCTGCGTCACCGGTTCGCCGCTATAGGCAAGATTGCCGTATTGCTCGAATAATGAACGGATGTCGCTCAGACTCAATGCCACGCTCTTACTCCCACGGTAACGAAAAGGTCTTGAGGTTAGTGAAGCTCTTCATCGCCTCCTGAACGCCTTCCTTATATCCAAGCCCGGAATCCTTGATGCCGCCGAACGGTGTCAGCTCGATCCGGTATCCCGGCACCTCCCACACGTTGACCGTCCCCACGCGCAATTCGTTGATGAAGCGCGTGATCGCGTCCTGCCGGTTCGTGCACACACCGGACGACAACCCGAACGGCGTCCCGTTACTGATCCGGATGGCGTCGTCGAGCGTGTCGAAAGTGATGATCGGCGACACCGGGCCGAACGTTTCCTCGCGCACCAGTGTCATTGACGGGTCGACGCTATCCAGCACCGTCGGCGAGTACAGCGCGCCGTCGCGTTGATTGCCGATGCGCAGGCGCGCGCCGCTCGCCACCGCTTCATTGACGCGCGCCTCGAATAGCTGCGCGGCGGCGACGTCGATCACGGTGCCCATCTGATTCGACGCGTCGAATGGATCACCGCAGGTCCATGCGCGTGTCTTCTCCACGACCAGATCAGTGAAGTCCGCCGCGATACTCTTCTGCACCAGTATCCGCTTGACCGCGGTACACCGCTGACCGGAGTTCTTATACGAGCCCTGCACGGCAAGCTTCGCCGCGCGATCGAGATCGGCGTCTTCGAGCACGATCAGCGGATCGTTGCCGCCCAGTTCCAGCACGATGCGCCGGTAGCCCGCCTTTGCAGCGATATATTTACCGATCGCCACGCCGCCGGTGAAGGTCACGAGCTCCGCCAGCGGATGCGTGATCAGTTCGTCGGCGATTTCGCGCGGATCGCCGGTCAGCACCTGCAGCATCGGCGTCGGCAAGCCAGCTTCATAAAGAATGTCCGCCAGATAGAGCGCCGACAGAGGCACCTTCTCCGACGGCTTCAGCACGACGCGATTATTGGTGGCTATAGCCGGCGCGATCTTGTGCGCAACCTGGTTCATCGGATGGTTGAACGGCGTAATCGCAACGATCACACCCTCCAGCGGCTCGCGCTGCGAAAACACACGGCGCTTCTTGCCATGCGGCGTCAGATCGCACGAGAAGCTCTGGCCGTCGTCGCGCAAAGCTTCGATCGAGGCAAACTTGAGCACATCGGCAACCCGGCCGATCTCGTAGCGTGAATCCTGCTTCGACAAACCCGACTCGAGCGAAATCAGGTCCGAAGCTTCTTCAGTTCGCTCCCGCAGCAACGCCGCCGCGCGTTCGAGAATCTGCGAGCGCTCGTAGCGGGTGAGCTTCGCCTGATACGCAGCGGCATATTCGAACGCGGCGCGCACGTCGTCGATGCTCGCCAACGGGACCGTGCCTACGCGCGTTCCCGTAAAAGGATCGAGCACGTCGAGCGTGCGCGAGCGCGTCGCGCGCTCGCCTTTGAGCCGCAACGCTTCTGCCCGAAATGCCGGATGGTCCCGCAGCACGGCGTTCATGATGCCGACACGTGATTCAATGCGACGTCGAAGATATCGAAGTTGCGCAGCCGCTTATCGATAGGCAGGCCCTCGACGCGGCGATTGAACAGCAGCGGCACTTCCTGCTCGGAGATGCCGCCGTGCGAGCGCAACGGCACGGTCAGTCCGGACAGATCATGTTCATCGCGACGCGTGCCAAGCACCACGTGTTTGGTACTGACCACAACGATATCGCCCACGCGGTCGTTCGGCAGCTCGAAACGCTCGCATGCGGCGCGGTTGTCGAGCACGACTTCAATGCCCTGCAAACCGCCGATCCGTTCGATCACCTGCGCAACGCTCACGTCGTGCGGCAGGTAAACCGTCGCGAACGAACCGAGCGCACCGTGATGAACGACATACGGATCGGTGATCGGCAGAATCACGCGCGCTTTCCCGTGCCCAAGCCAATCGTCCAGCACGTCCTGCAGATAGATCACGTTCGGCTCGCCGGTCTTCGGATCGTGCTTGGCGTTCATGCCGTGGTCGGCGGTCAGGCCGATCACCCAGCCGAGCGCGTCGAGCTTCGCGAGATAGCCGTCCATCATCGCGTAGAAGTCGTTCGCGCCTTGGGTACCGGGCGCCCATTTGTGCTGGATGTAATCGGTGGTCGACAGATACATCAGGTCGAGCTTGCGGGTTTCAGCAAGTCGCACGCCGGCGGCAAACACGAACTCGGACAAACCGGCGCTATACACATCAGGCACCGGCAGGCCGACCAGATCGAGTACTTCGTCGATGCCGTTTTCTTCGCGCGTCACCTTGTCGGCTTTTTCCGCCGAGAAACAGATGCCCTTCAACTGCCAGCCGAGCAAGCGGCGCAGTTTGTCTTTCGCGGTAACCACGGCAACTGCGGCGCCTGCTTCCGCCGCGGCTGCCAGCAAGGTGCCGGCGCGCAGATAGGCGGGATCGTTCATCATCACTTCCGCGCCCTCGCCGCCGTTCGCGTCCGGGTCCCAGAAATAGTTGCCGCAAATGCCGTGCACCGAGGGCGGCACGCCGCACACGATCGAGAGATTATTCGGGTTGGTGAACGACGGAATCACGCAGTCGCCCTTGAAAGCCGCGCCGTCCTTGAGCATCTTGCCGATGAACGGCGCGACGCCCGCCGCGACCGCAGCTTCGAGGTAATCGTATTCACAGCCGTCGACGCACACCACAACTGTTGGTTGCGAGGGTAGCCGGTAGGTGCGGCCATTGACGTCGATCGTACGTTCGCTTGCGTTTGCCATCATTACCTTCCATGCGTGAAGAGCACCCGTGCTCTAGTCAATCTGTTGCAACCAGTCTCAATCATTCGATACCGCCGACATCCGCACCGCGCCCAACTGCCCCGCCGGTTCGCACGCCTCACGCGCGCGCTGCAGGCCGCCGTTCACATGCGCATGCATCAGCGCGGCAGCATGCTCAGCGTCGCGCGAGGCCAGCGCCGTCAGAATCGCACGATGTTCGGCGAGCGAGCGCTCCATCGCGTCGGCATGCACCACCAGCGCGGCGCGGCGAAACAGGCTCAGTTCGCTCACCAGCCTTCGATATGTCTCATACAGCTTGACGTTGCCCGATGCCGCCACGATCGCGTCGTGAAACGCGACATTGGCGCGCGTGTAGGCATCGTGATCCTGCGCGTCGAGCGCGGCGCGCATCGCGTCAAGCCATTCGCGCAACACGGCAAGCTTCTGCGCATCAATGCTCGAAGCCAGCATCCGGCACGCCGCCTCTTCGAGCACCGCACGCACCGCGTAAATCTCGTCCGCTTCCGCCAGCGACACCGTCCGCACGAACACGCCGCGGTTTTTCTCGGTGCGCACGAGGCCCACCTGTTCCAGCGCGCGAAACGCCTCGCGCACCGGCCCGCGCGAAACCTGCAGACGCGCAGCCCAGTCGGCTTCGTTGAGTTTGTCGCCGGGCGCGAGCGCCCCTTCGATGATGTGCCGTTCGATTTCGTCGCGGACCAGCGTCGTCAGTGAATGCCTGCGCACAACCTCAATCGGATCGACGGAAGCAGCTTGCATATATTCGGTCATTTTGACAAATTTCGCCACATCGATATGTGTTTGCGCGCCCGCCGCCTGGCATGCGCACGCAAACACAACAATCAGAAGGTGCTCGTCAGTCCACCCGACGGCGCGGGACGCGCGCCGCGATCAGCAGCAGCGCGGCAAGCGAGACCATCAGCAGAATCAGCGACAGCGCGGAGGCCGGCAGGTAATAACCGCGCTCCACCTGCCCGACCACGACGATCGGCACCGTCGCAAAGCCCGGCGGGTACACAGTAAGTGTGGCGCCGAGTTCGCCGAGCGAGAGCGCGAAGCCGAGCGCGAGACTCGCGCGGATCGCGGGCACCAGTTGCGGCAGCACGACGCGGCGCAGCACCATCGACGGCGGCGCACCCAGACTCGCTGCCGCTTCGCGCAGAATGGTCAGTTCCGGACGCAACGCGGCGGCCGCACAGCGGTAGCAGAACGGCAGCACCAGCGCGAGCTGCACGAACACAACGATCGCCGCCGAACTGGACAGATCGAACGGACGCTTGTGGTACGCGATTAGCACGGCCAGCCCGAGCACCACGCTCGGCACGCCGTTGGGCATCATCGCGATGGTGTCGACAAACGCGCCAAGACCACGCCGGTCGCGCCCCTCCAGTGCCAACGCCAGCCACAGCCCGAGAATCGTGCCGAGTACGGCGACGCCCATGCCGATTTCGAGGCTCGTAGCCAGCGCGTCGAAATCGCTGGAACCCAGCCGTTCGAACCAGCGCATGCTGAGGCTGTCAGGCAGGATCGTGCCCGACCAGTGCCCGGCCACGCTGGACAGCGCAACCACCAGTACCGGCAGGACGAACAGCCAGAAGCACAGCAACGCGGCAAAGCCGAGAAACAGGCTACCGAGAATACGCACCGGCAGACTGCGGCGCACCGGCCGCGCCTTCTTGTGCATGACCGGCAAAACGGTCGGGTCGAGTTCAACGGCCATGACCCGCTCCTTTCACCTTGCGACGGTTGACCTGGCGGTACAACGCATACAGCGACAACGACATGACCAGCATCACGACCGCGCCAGCGGCGGCGGTCGGCAGATCCAGGTCGACGGTCGCGGAACTGTAGATCGCAACCGGCAGCGTGATCAGATGCGCGCTGCCAAGCACGAGCAAAATGCCGAACTCGTTCAACGTCAGCAGAAAACACAGGATCGTGCCCGCAGCGATGCCCGGCCACGCGAGCGGCAGGATCACCTTGAACGCGACCATCCAGCCGCTTGCGCCGAGACTGCGGGCGGCTTCGATCAGACGCATGTCGAGCGTGGCGAACGAAGCCAGCGTCGGACGCACGACGAACGGCGCGTAGAAGACCACTTCCGCGAGAATCACGCCGCCCACGCCGAACAGGAAATTGAGCGGTGGCGCCTCGAGATGAAACAGCCGCTGCAAGCCGATGCTGACCGAGCCTTGCGAGCCGTACAGAAAGATCAACGTAAAGGCGACCAGAAAGGACGGGAACGCGACGAACAGTTCGAGGAAGCGCGTGATCATCCGCGCGCCGGGAAACGGCTTGAAAAACAGCATCGACGCCAACGCCACGCCTAGCAGTGATGCAAGGCCGGCGCTGGCAAACAGAATCCACAGCGTCGTGCCGACCACGCCGCTCGTTTCCGGATTGCCGAAGAACGCCGAGTAAGCCTGCAAGCTCAAACCATGCGGCCCAGTGAGACTCAGCAGCACCAGACGCACGAGCGGATAGATAACCAGCGGACCCAGCACGACCACCGCAAGGAACAGCAGGTGCCATTGCGCCACGCGTTCGCGTCGCTTCACCGCCGCCGTGTGCGAGGCCGCGCTCGCGCTGCGGCGGGCATCGGCGGCGGCGTTCATGGATTCAGATGTATCAGGGGTTGATAAGGACGACATCGTCAGCCTCATAACGCAGGGAAACACGCGCGCCCTTCTCCGGCATCATGCCGTGGCCGCGCTGCATGGTGACGAGCACAGGCTCTTTGGGCATCGCGTCCAGA
>NZ_DASRSY010000007.1:0-1963 GCF_035656215.1 Paraburkholderia sp. | reverse complement strand
CTGCCCGAATACATCGCCGGGCTGATCTGCGAGCGCTCACCCAGGATCGGCCGGATCCGCAACCTGCGCATCCTGTAAGTCAGGATTACCAAGGAAGGTCTCTCATGCCGTCACGCCCCGATACCGGTCGTGCGATCGCCGAACGGATGGACCGTCCCCTGACCGCTGCGGAATTTCACCAGCTTGCCGCGGTGCCGGCCGAGGCCGAGTGGTTTGCCAATCTCGACAATCCGCAGACCCGGCGCGCGTACCAAACTGACCTGCAGGACTTCATGGGTTTCGCCGGGATCTGGCAGCCGGACGAATTCCGCATCGTCACCCGCGCGCATGTGCTCGCCTGGCGCAAGGTGCTCGAAACGCGCGCGCTGTCGGGCGCCACGATCCGGCGCAAGCTCGCCGCGCTGTCGTCGCTGTTCGAGTACCTGTGCGAAAGGAATGCGGTCGACTTCAATCCGGTCAAGGGCGCGAAGCGTCCGAAGGTCGACAGTAACCAGGGCAGGACGCCCGCGCTCGGCGATCATCAGGCCCGCGTGCTGCTCGATGCGCCCGATCCGGCGACGCTCAAGGGCAAACGCGACCGCGCGCTACTGTCCGTTCTGCTGTATCACGGCCTTCGGCGGGAGGAGCTGTGCAAGCTCACGGTTCGCGACATCCACGCCCGGCGCGGCGTCCTCCATCTGCGTGTTCACGGCAAGGGCAACAAATTGCGCTATCTGCCGTTGCATGCAGGCAGCGCCGGGCGCATCCACGCTTATCTCGAGGTCGCCGGACATGGCGAAGCGCCGGATGCCCCACTCTTTCAACCGGCACGAAGAAAGACCCATGCAGCATTGACTGCCGATGGCGTCTACAAGATCGTGCTCGCGTACGCGGCAGCCGTGCACATCGACGTGCAGGGTTTCGGTGTGCACAGTCTGCGGGCCACGGCGGCGACCAATGCACTGGAGCACCAAGCGGATATCGCTAGCGTGCAGGAATGGCTCGGTCACGCCAATATCGCCACGACACGGATTTATGACCGGCGCAGGAGCCGCCCGGAAGACTCTCCAACATTTCGGGTTTCGTACTAAAAGCGCGATCCGCCATCGGCCATATGTAGCGGGCACTCGCTGGTTCGCTGATTGAGTCGCTGGTGTGGCCGGTCTACCCCTAGGACCGGGCGTCAGGACTTTTCCATCCCTCTTCCATTTCAGGCGGCGTCCCGCTCCCGATCTCCAACATCCCAGCGCGCGCGAGATCCGCGAGCCCGCGTGGAATGCGCACTGAGAATGCGCAAAAGCTGGCGTTCCAGGATCCCTGGCGCTAATTTTTTCGGATTCCCCAAACCTCTCTCATCAAAATCGGCTCTCCGAATTTTCCCGGCTATGCGTATCACCTCATTTGCGTTCGTGAGAATCTAGTTTGTCGCCTTAGAAGCGACTCCGTCGCTTCGAAAGCGACAAATTTTTTTCTCATCCACCTACGAGGTTGAAATGGACCGCATCGATTCAGTTGTTTTGACGCAAAATACGGGCTACGCGCCGCTTGGAGAACGCTTCAATCAGCGCACCGTAAAGAAAACGGAAAGGTTGCCGTTTACGATAAAGGTGGTAAGTAACCTGGCGGAGCTCGCTAAGGCCGTCGAGATGCGCCGCGCCGCCTATCTGCGCCACTTGCCGGAATTCGCCGAGACCATGGGCGTCGAGGCGTTGGATGGCGCGCCCGGCACGGTCGTGCTGCTCGCTCAATCGCGGCTGGACGGCGGCCCGATCGGCACCATGCGGGTCCAGACGAACGCATTCGATCCGCTTGCCGTCGAACAATCGGTCCGCCTGCCGGACTGGCTGGGCGAGGCGCGCCTCGCCGAGGCGACGCGACTCGGCGTCGCGCGCGGTGCGATCGGTCGGATAGTGAAGGTGGCGCTATGCAAGGCGTTTTTCATGTATTGCGCGCAGAACGGGGTCGACTGGATGTTAATTACGGC
>NZ_DASRSY010000006.1:0-8085 GCF_035656215.1 Paraburkholderia sp. | reverse complement strand
TGCCGTTTCTGGAAGGCGCACAGCGTGACTTGCTGTCGTCCGAACTGGCGCATCAGGAGGCTTTTTTCGCGTCGGCGGATTACGCCGACTTACCCGAGGGCCCCTGCCACGCCGACCTGTTCCGCGACAACGCGCTGTTCGCGCATGCCGCGCCGGACACCGGCCACGAGGTGCGCCTGGGCGGCTTCTTCGACTTCTATTTCGCCGGCTGCGACAAGTGGCTGTTCGACGTCGCGGTAACGGTCAACGACTGGTGCGTCGACCTCGCCACCGGCAAGCTCGACGACGCGCGCACCGAAGCCATGCTGCGCGCCTACCAGACCGTGCGCCCGTTCACCGTCGAAGAAAACCGCCATTGGGGCGACATGTTGCGTGCGGGCGCTTACCGCTTCTGGGTCTCGCGCCTGTATGATTTTCATTTGCCGCGCGCGGCCGAGTTACTCAAACCGCACGACCCCGGCCATTTCGAGCGCATTCTGCGCGAACGCCTGTCCGGCGTTGCACTTCCAGGCATTCATACCCCATGCAACTGATCGAAGTCCCCGCGAAAACCGGCTATGTCTGGTTCCGGCAGGGTATCTGGCTGTTCCGCAAGAACCCGCTCGCGTTTCTGACGCTGTTCTTCACCTATCTGCTGGTCATGACGCTGATGTCGCAAATTCCGGTAATCGGCGGCGTGCTGCCGCTGGCCTTCATTCCGGGTGTCGCAGTCGGCTTCATGGCGGCGTGCCGTAACACCATCGCGGGCAAGCCGGTGTTCCCGACCATTCTGGTGGACGGCTTTCACTCGTACGGCCCGGTGGTCGCCAAACGTCTGCTGGTACTGGGCGTGCTGTATGTCGTCGCAATGGCGCTGGTGCTGGCCGGCTCGGCGCTCGCCGACGGCGGCATGCTGCTGAAGGTCATGCTCGGCGCCGCCACGATGGATCAGGACGCGATCGCCAACAGCAATATCCCGCTCGCCGTGATCGCCGCATTCGCGTTCTACATTCCGGTAGCAATGATTTTCTGGTTCTCGCCGGTTCTCATCGCGTGGCACGATGTGCCCCCCGTCAAGGCGATGTTCTTCAGTATCGTCAGTTGCTGGCGCAATCGCGGCGCGTTCATCGTATTCGGCGCATTGTGGTTCGCGGTGGCGACCACGGTTTCGTTCGGTTTGTCCGCGCTGATGCAGGCGCTGGGCGCGGGCGATTTCGCGTTCGCGATCCTGATGCCCGCCACGATGATCGTCACGACCATGCTGTATTGCTCGTTCTACGCGACTTATCGCGGCTGCTTCGGCGTGCAAACGCCCGAAACGCCGGACCTGCCGACCACGCCAGCGGCCTGAGCGCAGACTTGCGTGTTGTGGGGCGCTGTTCTAGCGCCCGTGCGGTATCACTCGGGAGCATCGCCACTTCTTGCGTGGTGCACACCGCCTGCCTCTGCCCAAGAGCGCAACCCACTCCCGCCTTACGCCGCCGCGCTGCCCCGTTGCGGTGTCGAATCCTTACCCACACTCGTCACCTTCCCTCGATTTGCGGCACAATGGTTTGCGCGCAATCGATTTGCACGCTCTTTTTAGACGAGATGCATCATGACCCAGCGCCCCGCTTTGCCCTTCACACTCGACGAGCAGCTCTGCTTCGCGCTCTATTCGACCTCGCTTGCGATGACGAAAGCGTACAAGCCACTGCTCGACAAGCTCGAACTCACCTATCCGCAATATCTGGCGATGCTGGTGCTCTGGGAAGCCGACGACATCACGGTCAAAGACCTCGCCGCGCGACTGAATCTCGACTCGGCAACGGTCACGCCGCTGCTCAAACGTCTCGAAGCGCAAGGCTACCTGGAACGGGTACGCGGTATCGAAGACGAGCGGCTCGTCTATATCCGGCTCACCAAAGCAGGCGCCGCCCTGAAGCGTCAGGCACGCGAAGTGCCGGCTGAAATCTTCTGCGCGACCCAGCAGACGCCGGAATTCCTGCTTCGTCTGCGCGTCGATTTGACACGCCTGCGCACCACGTTGAACGATTACATGGACCACTAACCGGCCTGCTTCAAAAAGCACGCTATCGGTGTGATGCGAAAAATCATTTGCACACAAATGATTTGTGTACTACCTTTATCACATGCCGCTTCGATAGCGCTCTGCCAGAACGGCGGCCAAGCAAGGTGCGGCAAGCATGCAGATCCTGATAACCCAGACGAAGGAGCAGCAAAATGAACATCCTCTACAAAGCAAGCGCAACCAGCACCGGTGGCCGTGACGGCCGTGCAGTATCGTCGGACAATGCGTTGGACGTGAAGTTGGCCGCCCCGCGCGAACTGGGCGGCAACGGCGCAGCGGGCACAAACCCGGAACAACTCTTTGCAGCCGGCTACTCGGCGTGTTTCCTGAGCGCGATGAAGTTTGTCGCCGGCCAGAAGAAGCAGACTTTGCCGGCTGACACGCAAGTCACGGCAGAAGTGGGGATTGGCCCGAACGACAACGGCGGCTTCGCGCTCGACATCGATCTGCGCGTTTCGTTGCCGGGTCTGGCCGCTGACGCAGCCAGGGAACTGGTCGACGCAGCGCATCAAGTCTGCCCGTACTCGAACGCTACGCGCAACAACGTTGCAGTGCGTCTGCAAGTCGCGTAAGGCACGGCCTCAACGGCTAGCTGATGAATAGTTGACGCCGGCGCGGCAAAACCGCGCCGCCCTGAACAGCGCCCGCACCCTGCAAAACAGGGCGGGCGCTGCGCCGTTTTACGGACACGGCACGCAATGTGCCACACCGATCCGTGCGATCACCTACCATCACCAGCCCTGTGAATAGGCGCTCGGTTTAGTAATATCGTCGCCTGGCAGCTCATCATTGCGACGGTCGATCCTTTGCCGCGCAGCCGTTCACCCTGACCTGCGATTCCGATGACACGCGTCCGACGCCTGAACGACACCTTCGATACCGGCCTGGTCTGGTTTCGCCGCGACCTGCGCAGCACGGACAACGCCGCGCTCTACTACGCGCTCAAGCATTGCGAGCGCGTCTGGTGCGTGTTCGTATTCGACACGACGATCCTGCAACCATTGATCGACGCATGGCAAATTCGCCATCCGCATACGCAGCCGCAAGACCGCCGCGTCGAGTTCATTCTTGCTGCATTGGGCGAGCTGGATGAGGCATTGTGCGCCAGGGGCAGCGGCCTCGTCGTGCTGTATGGCGATCCGGCCGATCTCGTGCCCAGACTCGCCGACGAACTCGGCGTCGATGCGATATTCACGAATCACGATTACGAACCGGTTGCGATCGAGCGTGACGAGACGGTGCGCGTGCGGTTGGCCGTTGCCGGACGCCAATGGCTGACGTTTAAAGATCAGGTGATCTTTGAGCGTGATGAGGTGCTGACAGGCCAGAACAAACCGTTCACGGTATTCACGCCATACAGGAACGCATGGCTCAAGCAGCTGACGGCCTTCGATCTGAAGCCGTATCCGGTCGAGACCTACGTGAAGCATCTGGCAGTATTGCCGCCCGAACTGGAGCGCCAGTTGCCAAGGCTCGATCAGCTCGGCTTCACACCGAGCAATCTGGCGGAACTCAACTTGCCTGGCGGCATGAGCGGCGCGCAACGTCTGCTCGACGACTTCATGACCCGCATCGACAGCTACAAGGATCGGCGCGACTTTCCCGCCGTCAAAGGTCCGAGCTATCTGTCGATGCATCTGCGCTTCGGTACTGTCTCGATCCGCACGCTCGCGCGGATCGCGCACGAGATCTCGCTGCAGCCCGACGGGCAAGGCTCGGCCACGTGGCTTTCGGAACTGATCTGGCGGGACTTTTACTTCATGATCCTCGCGCACCATCCGAGGCTGGCGGCCGGCGCGTCGTTCAAGGAAGAGTACGACCGGCTGCGCTGGGAGCAAGGCCCGGAAGCGGACGAGGCATATGCCGCGTGGTGCGACGGCCGCACCGGCTATCCGCTGGTCGACGCCGCGATGCTGCAACTGAACCGCACCGGCTATATGCACAATCGCCTGCGGATGGTGACAGCGAGTTTTCTGGTGAAGGACCTGGGCGTCGACTGGCGGCTCGGCGAGCGCTACTTCGCCGAACAATTGAACGACTTCGATTTCTCGGCGAACAATGGCGGCTGGCAATGGGCCGCGTCGACGGGATGCGACGCGCAACCGTATTTCCGGATTTTCAACCCGATCACTCAATCCGAAAAATTCGACGCCGAAGGACGTTTTATCAAACGCTACCTTCCCCAGCTTGCAAAACTACCGGCCAAATGGATTCACGCGCCGTGGCTCGCAGGCGCGGCACGGCTCGCGGAATTCGACGTGGTATTGGGCAAGGATTATCCGGTGCCGATCATCGACCATGCCAAAGCACGGCTGCGCACGTTGGCGCGTTTCGGCAAGTAAGCGTGTGCTCACACCGATCCGATTAAGAACGTCTGAAGGAGACTAATAGATGTGCTGGTCGGCGTCGCTGCATTGTCGTGCTGACATTTGCATACTGGCGACGAGACCGCTGGGCAAACGGACTACAGGTACTCTATGTCGCTTGGGCGGGGTTCGCCGCGGTGTCGAATCACGCGCCGTGGCAATTGAATCCGGCTGTCCAGGCGCTTCCAGCAACCTGTGGGAGCTTGGGCGCCTCGCCCCCAACACCGGCGTTCTTCACTACGCGCCGATGCTTCAAACTCGCGCAGCTTAGTGCTGGCTCATCCACGACGGTTGGCGAGTGGTCGCTTCGCGATCCAGCTTGCGCATACGGAATTCCAGATCGTACAGATCGGTTGCTTCTGCGAGGAAAGCGTCAGCGCGTTCTTTCGCGAGTTGATCGGGCGATTTGGTCAGGAACAGAAACAGGCGGCTAAGCAGATACATGGTCAACCTCGACAATGAGTTTAGGCACTAACGCCTAAGGGATAACCCGTATTATAGGGAAAACCCTAGGATTACGCCAACACTCATTTCGAAGTGTTGCTCCAACGTCACCGTGCGCCCGCCGAGGCTTCTGTGACGGTGCTTTCAGCGGTACTGCCGGCCCCAACGCGGCGCTGGTGCCTGAAGAATTCCCACACCAGGGCGCTTGCGTCCGGCCCCTTGGCGGAATGGAACGGCACGGCGTCGTCGCCACCGCTCCAGGCGTGCGCGAGCCCTTGCACACGGCACAGCCGCACCACACGTCGGCCGCCGCGCAGATAGTCACGCATTACCACGCCACCTTTGCGCTCTTCCTTGACTTCACCGGATTTGCGCGCGCCTTTCTCGTCGACGATCCGGTTCAGGCGAAGAAACTGTTCCGCCAACTGGTCCGCATTGACCGGGGCGACCACATGGTCGGCGTCGCCATGGAGGATGATGGCCGGCATACCGGGGTATTCCGCCACGTTAACGAGGCTGTCGACTAACTCGGCCGGTTCATGTCGCGCGCCGCGGCGCATCACGTCCATCGCCGTAATGCCGGAGCGAGCTTCCCCGAAAGCGGGGCCGGAATGCAGCGCGACCGCCGCGAAATGCTCCGGATAGTTGACAGCCAGAAGCGCCGTCAGGCCAGCCCCGGCGGAGATTCCGGCGACATACACACGCTCGCTGTCGAAGCCATGCTGGGCAACCAGCGAATCAACGAGGGAGACGACCGCACGCGCCTCGGCGCCGCCGGCGCTGTCACTGGCGTCGTACCAATGCCAGCAGCGATGCGAGTGTACGTGCTTCGACTGTTCCGGATAAGCCACGGCAAAGCCGAACCGGTCCGCCAGCACGTTCATCCGCGTGCCTTCGGCAAATTCGTCAATCGACTGGGTGCAGCCGTGCAGCATCACGACCAGCGGCATCAATTCGCCCACATGACCGGACGGGATATACAAACCGTACTGAAGGTGATTGACGAGGCGCCCAGGCGCGGCAGGCGCCGAATGGAACGAACGCGTCCACGAACCGCTTGCCCATGCCGAAGCACGCGGACGAACCCGCGACTCCCGTGGGGCAGCGCGCGGCGCCTCGCGTTTCGCGGATGCGCGCAGCGCGGCCGCCGGTTTGACAGGACGGACCTTAGCCGAAGGCTTGCTGGTGGCAGTTCGTGCCGGCCGTGTGGGGGCGCGCTTGGTTGTGTGCGCTTGCTCGGTTTGAATAGCGAGCAGGCGTTTGAGACCGCGCAGCCAGATGTTCGATAGACTTTTTGCCATCGGCGGATAACCTCGCAAAAAGGGACAGGGGTCGTTCGATAGAACGACGCTTTGTTGTGCAATGCACAATAACACCAATCCTCATGCGATGCTGGAGGCCCGAACCACTGCCGAACACCGAATTTTCCGCCGGGCGAACCTTGCAGCAACACCAACGTCAAACCATTGCAACGCTTGTTCGCCAGCCCACGTCCGTTCACAAAAAGCGTGCCGGGCGGCAAATCCGGCCTGCAGCACCCATCTATACTGGTGGGTAAATAATTTCGGTTTACGCCCTTGGGCGCGTCGGCGATTCATGCCGTTCGCGCGTTAAATCATTACCAACCCGATTCTACGCGGCCTTGGTCGCGCTTTTGCCATGCCCGATTTACCTGTCCATCTGTGGTACTCGATCACCAGCCTCGGCGGCGCCGGCATGACGCTGCCGCTCGCGATCGCCATCGCACTTTGGCTGGCGATCGGCTACACGTGGCGCATGGCTGCCGGCTGGTTGCTGCTGCTTGGCGCGGCCATCGGCATTGTGACCGTGACCAAACTGGCCTTCCTCGGCTGGGGCGTCGGCGTGCGCGAACTGGACTTCACGGGCGTCAGCGGTCACGCCATGCTGTCTACCGCCGTCTATCCGGTCGCGCTGTTCCTGATGTTGCTCCCGGCGCGTCCGGCGATTCGTCTGCTTGGCGTCTTACTGGGCCTGGCCGCAGGCATCGCGGTGGGCTTGTCGCGCGTCGTGCTGAGCGCTCACTCGCCCTCTGAGGCCGTCACCGGCTGCCTGGTCGGCGCGCTGGCGGCGCTGGTCTTCGTGCGCATGGCGTGGAATCTTGAGCCGGGCCGGTTGTCGGCATTGCCCGTCACCGCGAGTCTGATGGTCCTCGCGATACTGATGCACGGCGTACATGTGCCGACGCAACGCTGGGTCACGCATATCGCGCTGACGGTGTCCGGTCACGACCGGCCGTTCATTCGCGCCAAGTGGAAGGCCGTGCGTGATGTACGTCCCGCCACGGCGCCCCTGTCGCAGACGCTCAACACGCTGACGCCACCGCCTTCGTCGGACGCCTGAAGCACACTCAACTGATTGCCCGTCCCGCTGAAACCCAGCCTGCCGACTCGTGCGCAGCTTTATGCGCGCGACTGAATGATCGTCATGGGTACCGCTATAACCTCTCATATATTACGATAGCGTTTTAACCCGCCGTTCCGGCCCACGCCGGACATCCAAGCCTTCATGACTCTGTCCCGCCGCCTTGTGAAACATGCGCTGTTCATCGCCAGCGCCATCTCCGTTGCCGTCAGCGCCAACGCACGTGCCGACGAGCTGGTGGTCTCCGCCGCCGCCAGCCTGACCAACGCGTTCAAGGCGGTGAGCGAGGTCTTCGAACAGCAGCATCCCGGCACCAAGATACTGCTGAACTTCGGCGCGTCCGACGTGCTGATGCAGCAAATCGCCAAAGGCGCGCCAGCCGACGTCTTCGCCTCCGCGGATCAGAAAGCGATGGACAAAGCCGCCGCGGAAAAAGTAATCGTTCCGGCCACGCGCAAGGACTTCGCCGCCAATTCGCTGGTGCTGATCGTGCCGACTGACAGCCGTTTCGCGCCAGCCTCGCTGAACGATCTGGCGTCGGCGAATGTGAAGCGCGTGGCTTACGGCGATCCGGCTTCGGTGCCGATTGGCCGCTATGCGCAAGGCGCGCTGCAAGCCGCGGGCGTGTGGGACGCGGTCAGCGCGAAGGCCGTGCTGGCATCGAACGTACGCCAGAGCCTGGACTACGTGTCGCGTGGCGAAGTCGACGCCGGTTTCGTATTCAGCACCGACGCCGCGGTCATGCCGGACAAGGTCAAGGTCGCGATGAACGTGCCGACGCAAACGCCGATTACCTATCCGATCGCGCAAGTCGAAGGCAGCCGTCACGCGGCCGACGCGCAG
>NZ_DASRSY010000005.1:0-17499 GCF_035656215.1 Paraburkholderia sp. | reverse complement strand
AATGCGGCGGCCAGCGACGCACCGTTCGCGCCCTTCTCCGGCAACCAGTTGCGGTTGTGGCGGCGCGCGGCGAGCGCGGCGATCACGAGCGGCTGCAGGTCGTAGGTGACGTAGTGCAGCGCGTCGCGTTCGCCGAAGTCGAACGTCGAGCCGTCCGGCGCGATGTTGTCGCCGATATGCTCGACGAACAGGCGCTGCGCCGCGTTGATCATCTTGCGGTTATCCAGCGTGAACGCGGCCATCGAGATCAGTTTGATCCGGTGGCTTTGCCAGTTGTTCTTGAACGTGCCCTTGAGCGGCCGCGGCTGTGCGTCGATCTGCCCGATGTAGCCGTTCGCGAGCTTTGTCAGGAACGCCATCGATGCATTGCGCGTTTTCACCGGCAGCGCGCTCGCGGTCATGTCGTAGGCGAGGATCAGGCCTTCGAAATGGGTTTCGTCGATCGGATTGAAACTGGGTTGATAAGTCGTGACCCACGCATACAGCAAGCGGTCGACCAGCTTCAGATAACGGTCGTCGCTGGTCGCGCGCCATGCGAGCGCGGCGTCACGCAGCAGATCGAGATCCTTCTCCGCCTCCACACTTTGATCGTAGATGCCTTCGTGCGGCAGCGTGCCTGCGGTATGCAGTTTCGCCAGCGCATGCGGCGGATCGTTCAGATGTGCCTGCACATTGCTCACCAATGCTTTGACCCCTGGATCGGCATTCGTGCGCTCGCTGGTTTGCAGCGCGGGCGCTGCACAAAAATTCATTGCGGCTTGCGCCTGCCGCAGCGGCAGCAGCACTGCTGCGCCTGCTAACAACAGTGTGCAAGTCTGCTGCCACGTCTGGGCTCGCCTTGCTCCGGTCCGGCTTTGCATCAATCGCACCTTTCGCGCCATGCGAAACTCCTCGTTAGGCTGATTCGGTGTGTGATGTTAGCCGTTTGCGGACCCAAGCGACAGAACCGCGCAACGCCTGCTTACAACCTTCAGGCGATGCGCGATCAGGCCACGCTTACTCGTAATCGGCAATCGGCACGCAGGAGCAGAACAGATTGCGGTCGCCGTATACGTTGTCCGCACGGCCGACCGGCGGCCAGTACTTCTTCGCGATCAGCGTGGGCAGCGGATACGCGGCGGTTTCGCGCGCATACGCATGCTTCCAGTCGTTCGCGATGACCACCGCTGCCGTATGCGGTGCGTGCTTCAGCGGATTGTCTTCACGGTCCGAGCGGCCGTCTTCCACAGCGCGAATTTCCTCGCAGATCGCGATCATCGCTTCGATGAAGCGGTCGAGTTCTTCCTTCGATTCCGATTCGGTCGGTTCGACCATTAGCGTGCCCGGCACCGGGAAGCTCATGGTCGGTGCGTGGAAGCCGTAGTCGGCGAGGCGCTTGGCGACGTCGTCGACGGTGATGCCGCTGGTGTCCTTGATCGGGCGCAGATCGAGAATGCATTCGTGCGCGACCAGTCCGCCCGGGCCCGAGTACAGCACCGGGTAGTGCGGCGCCAGTTTATTCGCGACGTAGTTCGCGTTGAGGATCGCGGTTTCGGTGGCAGCCGTGAGGTTCTTCGCGCCCATCATCGCGATGTACATCCACGAAATCGGCAGGATCGAGGCGGAACCGTACGGTGCGCCCGACACGGCGCCGATACCGTTCGGCGCGCGCTCATAGCCCGACGAAATCTGGTTCGGCAGGAATTGCGCGAGATGCGCGCCGACCGCGACCGGACCGACGCCCGGTCCGCCGCCGCCGTGCGGAATGCAGAACGTCTTATGCAGGTTCAAGTGCGAGACATCGCCGCCGAACTGACCCGGCGCGCACAGGCCCACCATTGCGTTCATGTTCGCGCCGTCCACATAGACCTGGCCACCGTGCGCATGCACGATCTCGCAGATTTCGCGGACATTCGCCTCGAACACGCCGTGCGTGGACGGATACGTGATCATGATTGCCGCGAGCTTGTCGGCATGCTGATCGGCTTTCTTCTTCAGGTCCTCGATATCGACGTTGCCTTGCGCGTCGCAAGCCACGACGACCACTTGCATGCCGGCCATTTGCGCCGATGCCGGGTTCGTGCCGTGCGCCGAAGCAGGAATCAGGCAGACATTGCGGTGCGCTTCGCCGCGCGACGCGTGGTAAGCGTGGATGATCAACAGGCCGGCGTACTCGCCTTGCGAGCCGGCGTTCGGTTGCAGCGACACCGCTGCATAGCCGGTTGCCGTGACCAGCATCTCTTCGAGCTGATCGATCATTTCGCGGTAGCCGACGGTTTGCTCAGCCGGTGCGAACGGATGAATCTGGCCGAATTCGGGCCACGTCACCGGCAGCATTTCCGAGGTCGCGTTCAGCTTCATCGTGCAGGAGCCGAGCGGGATCATCGAGCGGTCGAGCGCGAGATCCTTGTCGGACAAACTGCGCAGGTAGCGCAGCATTTCCGTTTCCGAATGATGACGGTTGAACACGTGGTGCGTGAGGTACGCGCTGGTGCGTTCAAGCGCAGCGGGCACTGATGCGGTGTTCGAAGCGGCAATGGCTGCGTCGAGTGCGTCGACTTGCGGCACGCCCTTCGCGCCAGCTGCTTCTGCGAACACGGCGAGCAGATCGGCGAGGTCATGGCGCGTCGTGGTTTCGTCGATCGACAGGCCGACTTGCGTGTCGCTGACGCGGCGCAGGTTGATGCGCTTCGCTTTCGCGGCGTCATGCAGCGCTTGAGTGCGCGCGCCGGCCTCGAACGTCAGCGTATCGAAGAACGTTTCGTTGACGAGCGTATAGCCGAGTTGCTTCGCGCCTTCCGCGAGCAATGCAGCAATGCGGTTCACGCGCAACGCAATCGTCTTCAGGCCGTGCGGGCCGTGATAGACGGCGTACATGCTGGCCATGATCGCGAGCAGCGCTTGCGCGGTACACACGTTCGAGGTCGCCTTCTCACGGCGGATATGTTGCTCACGCGTTTGCAGCGCGAGACGCAGCGCCGGATTGCCTTGCCCGTCGACGGTCACGCCAACGAGACGGCCCGGCATCTGGCGCTTGAATTCGTCGCGCACGGCGAGGTAAGCCGCGTGCGGGCCGCCGAAACCAACCGGCACGCCAAAGCGCTGCGTGTTGCCGACGGCCACGTCCGCGCCCCATTCGCCCGGCGGCGTGAGCACGGTCAGCGCGAGCAGGTCGGCGGCGACCACCACGTGGCCGCCCGCTGCGTGGATCGCATCAGCGAGCGCGCGATAGTCGCGCACGTCGCCGTTCACGCCCGGGTATTGCAGCAGCACGCCGAACGCATTCGCGTTCGCGGCGTCCGCAGCCGGGCCCACTTTCACTTCGATGCCGACCGGCGTGGCGCGTGTCTTCACCACTTCGATGGTTTGCGGCAGCACGTCGTCGGCAACGTAGAACACGGTCGACTTCGGCTTGCCGACGCGTTGCAGCAGCGTCATTGCTTCGGCGGCGGCGGTGGCTTCGTCGAGCAGCGACGCGTTCGAGATCGCGAGACCGGTGAGGTCGACGATCATCTGCTGGAAGTTAAGCAGCGCCTCCAGACGGCCTTGCGAGATTTCCGGCTGATACGGCGTGTACGCGGTGTACCACGCCGGATTTTCCAGCACGTTACGCAGGATCACCGTTGGGGTGTGCGCGTTGTAATAGCCCTGCCCGATGTACGAGCGGAACACCTGGTTCTTGTCCGCCAGCTCACGCAGCGCGGCGAGCGCTTCCGCTTCGCTCTTCGGCTGGGCGAAGGGGCCGAGCGGCAGCGTTTCGGTGCGGCGGATCGTCTTCGGAATGACGGCGTCGATCAGCGCGGCGCGCGACGCGAAGCCGAGAGCTTCGAGCATCGCATGCTGGTCGGCCGAATCCGGGCCGATGTGCCGTTCAGCGAAGGCATCATGCACTTCGAGCGCGGCGAGCGAGAGAGGAGTGCGGTTCATCAGACGATCCGGGTGTTCGAGCTTCATGAGGTGTTCCTGCCGGTGCGGGCGTCCGTTCGACGATTGAATCGGACGCGCCGCGCCTGTCGGGTTTAAACGTAATGGTGCAACGTGCGGTGAATCAGGCGCCGATCGCTTTCGAGTACGCGTCTGCGTCGATCAGGCGGTCCAGCGAGGCGTCCGCGGCCGGCTTGATCTTGAAGAGCCAGTTGTCGTACGGCGCGCTGTTGACGCCATCCGGCGTATCGGTGACGACCGGGTTCGCTTCGATGATTTCGCCCGAAACCGGCGCGTAGATGTCGGAAGCGGCCTTCACCGATTCGATCACCGCGACGGTGTCGCCGGCGTTGACGGTCTTGCCCAGTTCCTGGACTTCGAAGAAGACGATGTCGCCGAGCGCTTCTTGCGCATGGTCGGTGATGCCGACCGTCAGCGTGCCGTCCGCTTCGGTGCGGACCCACTCGTGCGATTCGGTGTATTTCAGATCGGCCGGGATGCTCATCGGATGCTCCTATGCGGTGTGATTCGGTATTGGGTTAAAGATTGATGCGCACGCGCCGGCTGCTTAAACTGCGAGCACCTTGCCGTTGCGCACGAACGGCAGTTTTACCACGCTTGCGGGTACGTTTTTGTCACGAATCTGGACGTGAACGGTGTCGCCCGGCTGCACGCCTTTCGGCACGCGCGCAAAGGCGATCGATTCCTGCATCGTGGGTGAAAAAGTGCCGCTGGTGATTTCGCCAACGCCCTGCGGCGTGACGACTTTCTGGTGAGCACGCAGCACGCCTGCCGCCTTGCCGTTTTCCTTCAGCAGGATCAGACCGACGAACGCGGCCTGCGAACCGTCGGCTTCGAGCTTGTCCTTGCCGACGAATTCGCGCGGCGAGGTCAGATCGACCGTCCAGGCGAGGCCGGCGTCCAAAGGCGAGACGTTGTCGTCCATATCCTGGCCATACAGGTTCATGCCGGCTTCGAGACGCAGCGTGTCGCGCGCGCCGAGACCGGCGGGGCGCACGCCTTGTGCTTGCAGTGCGTTCCAGAGCGCTTCGACGTGATCCGCCGGGACGATGATTTCGAAGCCGTCTTCACCGGTGTAGCCGGTGCGGGCAACGGTGAGTTCGCCGAACGGCGTGTCTTCGACGCGCGCGGCGTTGAACGGCTTCAATGCTTCAGTGGCGGCGCGCGCGGCCGGCACGGTTTGCCAGACCTTTTCGCGGGCGTTCGGACCTTGCACGGCAACGATCGCGTAATCGCGGCGCGGCGTGATGGTCAGGCCGAAGCTGCCTTCGGCGTTGAGCTGGCCGAACCAGGCGATGTCTTTATCGGCGGTGCCGGCGTTGACGACCACGCGGAAATGATCTTCGCCGAAGTAATAGACGATCAGATCGTCGATCACACCGCCATTCGGGTTCAACAGACAGGAGTAGAGCGCACGGCCCGGCGTTTGCAGCTTGGCGACGTTATTCGCCAGCGCGTATTCGAAGAAGGCGCGCACGCGCTCGCCGGTGAAATCGACGACGCACATGTGCGAGACGTCGAACATGCCGGCGTCGGTGCGCACGGCACGGTGTTCGTCGATCTGCGAGCCGTAGTTGACGGGCATGTCCCAGCCGCCGAAATCGACCATGCGGGCGTTGAACGCACGATGGGTGGCGTTGAGCGGGGTGTGTTTGAGTTCGGTCATGGGGCCTCGGGCATCTCGCGAAACAAAAAAGGCCATGCGGCGCTACGCCTCGCGGCTGACGCCTGCGAGCGATTGCGTTGCATGACCCCTCTGTCCTCGATACCTGAGAGATTGCGCTGCCGTGCGATGGTGAAGCCGTGATCGCTACGGTGAAACGCGCGCCCCTTCGGTGGGCAGCTTGCCAGAATCTGCTCGACTAAACGACGCAGACGGCTACTGCCGCTCTCCAGAGTGCGAAAAACCGATGCCTGATGTTGCCTTGACGCGGGTTTTTCGACGCGGTCGGTCCTTTTGCCTGAGAGTTTGCGGGTGTGCCCCTTCGGCGGCGCGGCCTGCGATTTTCTGCGGCCAGCACGCTCTCCCGACGCGTGCGGCGAATGTACGCGAGGGTCGGGGGCTTGTCAAATAAAGGCCCGTAAGGGGCATGGGGGTTGCCGCTGCGGGCTCGCGAATGTCAAAAAAAAGCGCGGGACGTGATGCCCGCGCTTCTTTGCTTCAGTGCCTGAACCGGCGCGATTTATTCGCCGATGGCGTGCGCCGCGTTGTCCAGTTCCTGGTTCAGCACGCGCTGTTCGTCGCCGGACAGGCCGCCGCCGTGTTGCGCCGCCATGTCATGCGCTTCCTGACGGATCACGTCGAGGCGGTGATGCAACGCGCCGCCTTGCGGGGGCGGGTAGTAGCCTTGGTTGACGCGAACGTCGATACGGCGGCTCAGGTTGTCGATACGGCCGTTCACCTGATTCATGCGCTGATCCGCGATCTGCTGCGGGTTAGGGCGCGGCGCCGGCGCGGGTTGCTGGGGGGCCACCACGCAGGCGGCGAGGGAGCTGAGCAATGCGCATGCTGCTACTGCGCGGACGATACGTGGCATGGACTCTCCGGAAGTCGTTGTCGTTTTGTGGTGCTACTGGGGTAGCAACGGATTGCCGGGGAATCGCGCTGACCGCGACCCCAGGGTTATTTGTAACGTTATGTTCCTTTCGGGGTTGTCAGGCTTTTTGTCCTGCGCGGCGGCATTGTCTGTATGCCACCGCCAGATAGGCAGAATGCGCCCCATAGGCAAAAAGTTAGCGAATACGCTCAAACGGCAGCCGGGTGCCTTCTTCCGCACTCCTTGCGGCAAGTTCGATGATCGACATCACGTCGACCGCGTCCTGAGCGCTGACAGGAAATTTCACGCCGTTCTGAATGGCATCCGCCAAGGCAACATAAAAGCCGACGTATTCCCCATTGCGCGTAGGCACTTCCCGCTCCACTTCCTGATCGCCTTCGATCACACGCAGTACGCCCGCCGTATTGCCGGCGCCGAACCCGTCATCGCCAGGCCGCAAGCCGGCTTTCAACTGATCTTCCTGCGTATCGAGCCCATATTTCACATAGCTCCCCTGCGTGCCGTGGATCGCAAACCTCGGCGCGACCAGTGCAGTCAACGCGCTTGCATGCAACACCACTTCGAACTCACCGTACCCCAGCTGAATGTGCACGTAGTCTGGCGCGCTGGCCTGGTCGCGATGCGTTCGAACCGTCGCGGACACGGTCTGCGGCGCGCCGAACAACGCCAACGCCTGATCGATCAGGTGCGGTCCAAGATCGAATAGCAAGCCGCCGCCGCGCGATGTCTCCTCGCGCCAACGCTGCCGAACCTCCGGCCGGAACCGGTCGAAATGCGATTCGTATTGTGTGATGCGTCCCAACTCTCTGCCGGCGAGCAGGTCCCGCACGGTCAGGAAATCACCGTCCCAGCGACGGTTGTGAAAGGGCACGAACAGTTTGCTGCGGGCGAGTGCAATGTTGGCGAGCGTGTGGGCGTCGGCGGCGGTGAGCGTGACCGGCTTGTCGACCACCACGTGCTTGCCCGCTTCCAGCGTGCGGCGCGCCAGGTCGAAATGCGTGTCATTGGGCGTTGCGATGACGACGCAGTCGATTTCTTCGAGCGCCAGCAGGGCGTCGAGATCGGCCACAACCTTCGCGTGGGGGTAATCGGCCAGCGCGTGTTCGGGCTGACTCGTCGCGATGGCCGCGATGCTCGCCCGCCCGCAGTGCTCGATCACCGGCGCATGAAAGGTCGCGCCAGCAAAACCGTAACCCATCAATCCAATCTTCAGCGATGCGGACATGCGTGTCTTCCTGCAAAAACGGGGCGCCGCTTTGCCACCGCGGCGACGGCGCGCAACACTGTAATTGTGGCATGTCCCGAAGGCGGACTGTCAGCGGCGTCGAGGGCGGTTGTCAGCGGCGTCTGTCTAGGCGGCGCTCGGCCGTCAGTTGTGGCAGCAGTCGCGGTAGCTAGTTCGAGCATGAGTTTTTTGTCGTCGGGCGAGCAGCAATCGCGGACACCCTTCGTGCCCTTCCGTCAGCTCGTCTGTCACGGCATCCGCTTCAGTCATCCGTGTTAACATCGCTCCTCTCGCGCGGAGCGTAGCGAGCCGGAACCCCCTCGCTGCCACGCGGGTCGCCTGTTCCAGCCGCCGGCCCCTCGCAGCATGCCCCCGGGCCTTCGGTCTCGCGATTCCGCACCTAAGCGCCCTCAACCGCATTACCCATCCACAGACGATGTCCGCAGGCCTGAACCCCGCTCAAAATGAAGCGGTCCGTTATCTTGACGGTCCGTGTCTCGTGCTCGCCGGCGCAGGCAGCGGCAAGACGCGCGTGATCACGCAGAAAATCGCGCACCTGATCGAGGCCAAAGGCTTCGAGCCGCGCCACATCGCCGCCGTCACGTTCACGAACAAGGCCGCGCTGGAAATGCGCGAGCGCGTCGGCAAGCTGCTCGAAGGTAAGACGCTCACCACGCCCGGCAAGGAAGGTCGCAAAGTGCCCGTCAACCAGTTGACGGTCTGCACCTTCCACTCGCTCGGCGTGCAGATTCTTCGGCAGGAAGCGGAACACGTCGGGCTGAAGCCGCAGTTTTCGATCATGGATTCGGACGACTGCTTCGGCATGATCCAGGAGCAGGTCGGCTCGACGGACAAGGGCTTCATCCGTAAGATCCAGTCGATCATCTCGCTGTGGAAGAACGGCATGATCATGCCGGAAGAGGCGATCGCGATCGCCGCGAACGAAGATGAACATCAGGCCGCGATCGTCTATCGCAACTACGTAGCGACGCTGCACGCCTATCAGGCTGTCGATTTCGACGACCTGATCCGCCTGCCCGCCGAACTCTTCGCGAAGAACGAGCCGGTGCGCGACCGTTGGCAGAACAAGCTACGCTATCTGCTGATCGATGAGTATCAGGACACCAACGCATGCCAGTACGAGCTGCTCAAGCAACTCGCCGGGCCGCGCGCGGCGTTCACCGCGGTGGGTGACGACGACCAGGCGATTTACGGCTGGCGCGGCGCGACGCTGGAAAACCTCGCGCAGCTCGGCAAGGACTTCCCCAAGCTTCATCTGGTGAAGCTCGAGCAGAACTACCGCTCGACGGTGCGCATTCTCACTGCCGCGAACAACGTGATCGCGAACAACCCGAAATTGTTCGAAAAGAAGCTGTGGTCCGAACACGGCATGGGCGACACGATTACCGTCACGCCTTGCAACGACGAAGAGCACGAAGCCGAATCCGTCGTGTTCCGCCTGTCCGCGCACAAGTTCGAACGGCGCGCGAATTTCCGCGACTACGCGATCCTGTATCGCGGCAACTTTCAGGCGCGCATTTTCGAACAGGTGCTGCGTCGTGAACGGATCCCGTATGTGCTGTCGGGCGGCCAGTCGTTCTTCGACAAAGCCGAGATCAAGGATATCTGCGCGTACCTGCGCCTGATCGCCAACGCGAATGACGACCCCGCGTTCATCCGCGCGATCACCACGCCGCGCCGCGGCGTCGGCAACACGACGCTCGAAGCACTCGGCTCGTTCGCGGGCCAGGCAAAGGTGTCGCTATTCGAAGCGGTGTATATGGGCGGCATCGAGGCGCGCCTGTCGCCGCGGCAGATTGAACCGATGCGCGTGTTTTGCGACTTCATGCAGCGTCTCACCGACCGCGCCGAGAAAGACGCCGCCGGCCCGCTGCTCGACGAGTTGATGGACGCGATCCACTACGAAGCCTACCTGTACGACGCCTTCGACGAACGTCAGGCGCAGTCCAAGTGGCAGAACGTGCTCGAGTTCATGGAGTGGTTGAAGCGCAAGGGCACCAAGGCTGAACCCGCGGGCTCTGAGAACAGCGAGGCAACCGGCTACGACACCGCCGACGGCCTCGGCGACACCGGCAAGAATCTGCTCGGCCTGATCCAGACTGTGGCGCTGATGTCGATGCTCGAAGGCCGCGAAGAAGATCCTGACGCGGTACGGCTCTCGACCGTGCACGCGTCTAAGGGGCTGGAGTACCCGCACGTGTTTCTGGTGGGCGTCGAGGAAGGCATCATGCCGCACCGTGGCGGCCCCGACGACGAGCCGATCGACGACGAGCGCATCGAGGAAGAACGCCGTCTGATGTACGTCGCGATCACGCGCGCGCAGCGAAGCCTGCATCTGAACTGGTGCAAGAAGCGCAAGCGGGCGCGCGAAACGGTGGTGTGCGAGCCGTCGCGCTTCATCCCCGAGATGCTGCTCGACGACGCTCCGCCGCCGACACCCGAAGAAGCGCCGATGTCACCGAAAGACCGGCTCGCGAGTTTGAAGGCGCTGCTGCAGAAGCCTGTAGCGTAGGAGCGAACGCGAACGCAGGCGCGTTCCGTTCGCTTGATCGCAAAGACCGGCTTGCTGGGAGATCCGGTGCGCGGGCAATTCCACGTTCGTTTGCATTGCCTCGCCTGTCCGCTAAACCCCCGTGCGCGGCAGGTGCATCGGCAGACACCTAACCTGGTGGCGCATAAGGCGCATCCCACATGAAAAAATCCCTGCCCGTATCGTCACCGTGCAGGGATTTTTGCGTTTTGTGGCAACCGCTGGAGGCGATCCCGGAAGCGACTTATTTCGCCGCGCTCACCATGTAATCGACAGCGGCCTTCACATCTGCGTCGGAGGCCGTGGAACCGCCTTTGGGCGGCATCGCGCCCTTGCCATGCAGTGCGTAGTTGTAGACCGTGTCGATCGGGTCTTTCAGGCGCGGTGCCCAGGCTTCCTTGTCGCCGAACTTCGGCGCGTTCAGCACACCGGCCGCGTGACACGCCTGGCAAACCTGCTGATACAGCGCCTTGCCGGCTTGCGAAGCATCTGCGCTTTGCGCCCCGCCTGCTGCCGGTGCGGCCGCTTGCGGCACGCTTGCCATGGCCGCCATCGCAGCGGCAGCCTGTGCGGCGCCTGCGTCCGAAGCACCCGCCGGTGCCGCAGCGGCAGCGCCCGAGGCGGCGGCTGCCGCACTCGCTGCCGGTTGCGCCGGTTCAGGGAAGCTCCCGCCGGAATTGTTCGCCATGTAAACCACCGCACGGGCGATTTCGAAATCGCTGTAGTCGTCAGGGCTGGTGCCGCCGCGCGGGGGCATCGCGCCCTTGCCGGCAAGGGCCGTGTGCCACAGCGTGTCGAAGCCCTGCGAAATGCGCGGCGCCCAGTCGGCGGTATTGGTGAATTTCGGCGCGCCTGCCGCACCCGACGCGTGACACGCCGAGCAAACGGCCTTGTAGACCTCTTCGCCGGTCTTGTAGACGCGCGGCGCATTGGCGTCGCGAATGTCGACTTGAGCGAACGGCTTGATGCGCGCGTTGACCTCGGCGTCGGAAAGACTGTCTGTGCCGGCGCCGGTGCGTGTCGAATTGTCGACGTAGATCACGAGCAGAACGATGATGACGATCGGTACCGCAAAACTGGCAATGATCGCGGCGATGAGCTGCCCGGGGGTTTTGATTGGGGCTTCGTGTGGTGCTTCGCTCATGC
Source organism: Paraburkholderia sp. (assembly GCF_035656215.1). Lineage (GTDB taxonomy): Bacteria > Pseudomonadota > Gammaproteobacteria > Burkholderiales > Burkholderiaceae > Paraburkholderia. The sequence continues at coordinate 6,095 of NZ_DASRSY010000005.1, read as the reverse complement.
TTGTCTCGTCTCCGTGGGTATGTGAGCGGTACAGCGTGACGGCAACTTCTTTTTCTTAATTCAGGCACGGACGATTATAGACGCAAGGTTTCGATGGCGGCGAGGGGCGGCGGCGAGGTGTTCAGCAGGCGTTTACCCGCATCGCGGGGTGCGGCCGACGCCGTCTGGGGAGCACCAAATCCCGCCATGCAGGCCGTCCGGTGGACGGTTTGGCCGAAACCGGGTATCCTTTCGCTCTCGCTTTGGCGTCGCTCCTGTTCAGGTTGCCGCGCTTTCGTGTTGAAGCGCCCGTAGCTCAATGGATAGAGTACTGCCCTCCGAAGGCAGGGGTTGCTGGTTCGATCCCAGCCGGGCGCACCAATAGAACCAAGTGCTTAGCGTTACCCAGCCAGTACAAAATCACCCTCCCGAGACATCCAGGAGACAGTTCACTGTCTCGCCACACCCTCTCGCCCACGTCCCCTCCCTTCCTTGTTTTCGCGCAACACGACTTAGTTCCCTGCCTTCATCGTCTCGACCGCATCGACCAATCGCTGACCCTTCTCTAGGTCATCCGTGACGACCTGAGCCAATAGCGTGCCCTTGTCATTGCGGAACTGCACGATCACAGACTTGCGCTTGGTGTAGACCTTCTCCGTCGCAATCGACCGGAAGTACAGCCGGGTGACATGGCGGTTCGCCGTGGTTGTACTAGTGAACTCGTTGAACTTGGCCGTGGAACCCAGCCCGTACTCCACGTACTCCTTTGTCGTCCGTACATAGTCGGGCCGGCGATCCGCGTCCTGCTCCATCAGCACCTGTTCTATTCTATGCAAAACGTATCGATGGTCTGGCCCGACTCGGGCGCGGTGACCCTTTCAATTATTCGTCCAGGTGATTATTGGCAGCAGTTGCTGCTCCCGCCTTAGCCGCTTAGCCGCGGCAAGTTGCTCTGCGTGAAGCAATTCCTTCCGTCGGCTCTCGTCATCGAGTTCTTGGAGGCGTGCCGCATCTGGCGCAGTCATCCCGGATGATTGAGATGACATGTTCGGTCGAATAGGGTGCTCGCCGGTGTTGACGCAGCAGTATGTCTCGCAGATGGAGCTGCTGGTGGTCCGCTATGAAAGCAATGCGTAATAAAAATATTGCCAAATATTCCTAAAGAACTCTTGGATGCGGTCGTTATTTGTCGTACGAATGCTGCGACTGCAAAGTGGCGCGCATTGAGCGAATCCACCAAGAGAACCCGCAACGAACAGTTGCGTGAAAACAGGAATGTCCAGCAGCGCACGGGGAAGCAGCGAAGGCCACCGGAGCCCGCGTCTGCATCAATTTCAGATCAGGCTGATCGTTGCCGCGTTGGCTGCTGTGTCGTGCAGTACATATGCAATCGGCATATCGATCGAGGGTGAAACGGCGACCACGATTTCAACCGCTGCGAATGGCCATCAAAGCGTCAATATCGCGCCGACTGTCGCAGGAGTTTTGAATAATTCCTATAGCAGTTTCAACGTCGACGCGGCGCGCGCTTCACTCAATAACGTCGGCGTTAATGGCCGGACAACTGTCAATCAGGCAGTCAGCACCAATCCCAGCGTTATCAGTGGACCTATTGACGTAACCGGCTTGCACGCAAACGTGATATTGGCCAATCCGAACGGCATCGCGGCGAACGGTAGTTCATTCGTCAATACCGGTCGCATGGCGCTGACCTGCGTCGATTCCGACGCCATAACAAGATCGACGTAATGAAGAAGAACAAATCCGGCCGGATTGCACGGTCACCGAAAGCGACGCGCAAATTCGTGGGCACAGCTTACGCGCGTCGGCGAACGCTGGATCGGCTCGTGTCGGTATGTGCCACGTTGCTGGCAGCCTCGCACGTATACGTCGCACACGCGCAAGCGGCCGATCCGCTCGGCGAACAGGAGCAGCGTCGCCGCGCACAGGAGCAGGCGATCGAGCGCGGGCGTGCGATCAACGCGCCAAACGTTGCTCTTCAACCCGTCGAGCGTCCGGTCGAAGATGACGGCAAGGTTCCCGTCGAAACACCGTGCTTCAAGGTCGACGAACTGACGCTGGAAGTGCCGCCCGGTTTGAGCGATTCCGTGGAGTCGGCGGGGGCACGCGCGTTGTTGCCCAATCCCCTTTTTCCGGGCGAACTGATGTTCGTCAACGACTATCTGCAGCGCTATCGAGGGCAGTGTGTCGGCAGGGAAGGGCTCAACCTGATCGTGCACCGCGTAATGGCGCTCGTCATCGAGAAGGGATACTCGACGACACGCGTTGTCATCACACCGCAGGATCTGTCGACGGGCAAGCTGAAGCTTCAACTGATCCCTGGCATCATCAGCGCAATTCGCTTCGCCGATCCGTCGACGTACGGCACGTGGCGCAACGCGTTTCCGACGAAGGCGGGCGATCTGCTGAATCTGCGCAACCTCGAGCAGGGCCTCGAGCAGATGAAGCGCGTGCCGAATCAGGACGTTGACATGCAGATCGTGCCGGGACCGTCGACCGGCGAAAGCGACGTCGTGATCGCGGTCAAGCGCACGAAGCCGTGGTCGCTGGCCGTGGGGGCAGACGACAGCGGCCTCAAGTCGACCGGCCAGTTTCAAGGCAACGTGAGCCTGACGCTCGACAATCCGCTCGGGCTGTCCGACCTCCTCAACATCGGCTACAACCACGACATCAGCGGCCATACGAGCCAATATGGCACGCACGGCAGCAGCGCGTACTACTTGATTCCCTGGGGTAACTGGACGTTCACCTCCACGGCCAGCCAGTACGACTACCACCAGCAGATCGCGGGCGCGTTCTCGACGCTCGTATCGAGCGGCAAGTCCAGCACCTTCGACGTCAAGGCGGAGTACCAGTTCTACCGCAATCAGGTGCAGAAGAACACGGTCGAGTTCCGTGTCGGCAAGCGCTTCAGCGAAGCGTTCATCGACCGTACGGAAATCGGCGTTCAGCACCGCGACAACAGCTACGCGGAAGTCGGCTGGGAACACAAACATTACTTCGGCGCCGCGCAACTCGACAGCACACTCGCCTATCGGTGGGGCGTGCCGTGGTTTGGCGCGCAGTCGGATCTGCCGGGCGCGGGCGCAGGTATCCCCACGTACTACTACCACATGGAGACGGTCGACGCGACGTTGAGCGTGCCGTTCACCATCGCGGGTTTCCCGCTGCGCTACTCGACAACGGTGCGTGCGCAGAACACGCCCAACATGCTTTATCCCACCGAATACTTTTCGATCGGCAGCCGCTATACCGTGCGCGGTTTCGATGGCAACACGATGCTCGCCGCCGAGAAGGGCGTGTTCATGCGCAATGACCTGGAGATTCCCTTGCAGCGGTTTGGCCAGGCGCTGTACTTCGGCATCGACGGCGGCGAGGTCTTTGGTCCCGAAGCGAACAACCTGCTTGGCCGCCGTCTGGCGGGGGCCGTGGTCGGCCTGCGCGGCAGTGCATTCAGGCACGTCAGCTACGACCTTTTCATCGGCGGTCCGTTGTACCAGCCGGCCCGTTTCCCGAACCACTGGCCGGTGGCGGGCTTCAGCGTGAGTTTCCTGCTATGAACAAGAATATCTATCGCGTCATTTTCAACGCCGCGCGTGGCCTCTGGACGGCTGTGCAGGAAACAGCAACGGGTACCGGAAAAGGACGCTCGGTCGGCACGCCTTGTAGTACGCATCGTCGCGCGCCTTCGATGCACGCACGTGTGGGTTTCGTCGACATGCTGTCGATGCGGCACGTCGCGTTCGCGGCATTGTGCGCGCTCGGCATGCAGCCGCTGTGGGCCGATGCGCAGGTAGTCGCGGCACCCGCGTCGGGCAGCAGGCCGGCCGTTGGGGTGACGGCAAATGGGTTGCCGATCGTTCAGATTGCCACGCCGAACGCAGCCGGCGTGTCGAACAACGCCTATACGACTTACAACGTCGGCCAGTCAGGTCTGATCCTGAACAATTCGGCATCGAGCGTACAGACCCAGCTTGGCGGGTACGTGACGGGTAACGCGAATCTCGGCGCCGGCAGCGCGCGCGTCATCGTGAACCAGGTCGTGGGTGGCAATGCGAGCCAGTTGCTTGGCTACACCGAGGTGGCGGGGCAGAGAGCCGAGGTGGTCATCGCCAACCCGGCTGGAATCTACTGTAATGGTTGCGGCTTTATCAACACCAGCCGCGGCGTCCTGACGACAGGCACGCCGGTCTTCGGCGGTACGGGCAGTCTGGATGCGTTTCACGTGACGGGCGGTCAGATCCAGATCGGCACGGCGGGGTTCAACGGCAGCAATGTCGATCAGGTCGACCTGATCGCGCGCAGCGTGGCGATCAACGGCAAGGTATGGGCGGGCCAGTCGCTCAATGTCGTGGCGGGCAACAACGACGTGCGCTATAGCGATCTGAATGTGCAATCTCTCGGCCCGGACGGCAGCAGCCCGGGCGTGGCGATCGATGTCGCGCAGCTCGGCGGCATGTACGCGGGCAAGATCATGCTGGTCGGCACGGAGACTGGCGTCGGCGTCAACAGCGCCGGAACGATCGCGTCGCAAGTCGGTGATGTGCAGATCAGCAGCCAGGGCAAGATAACCTTGTCAGGCTCGACGAGTGCGAACGGCAATGTCGTGATCGCCGCAGCGGGCGGCGTGGCGAACAGCGGTTCCGTCTATGCGACGCAAAACACCACGTTGAATAGCCAGGGGCAGGTGACCAGCAGCGGCACAATCGCTGCGCTCGGTAACACAACCGTCACGGGCGCGAGCATTAATTCGACTGGCTCACTCGGCGCGGGAGTCGACACGAACGGCAACGTCACCGGAACAGGCAACCTCGCGGTGACGGGCTCGGGTGCCGTGACTGCCGCCGGGCAGCAGATGACGGGCGGCAATCTCGCGCTGTCGGGTAGCAGTTTGAACATGGCCGGCGGACAAACGCTGGCGAAGGGCAATGCGTCCCTGACAGCGACTGGTGCTGGCGGCGACACAGGCAACATCGTTCATACAGGTGCGTCGCTGCAGACGGGCGGCATCCTGACTGCCAATGCCGCGGGGGCCGTCACGAACGATCAGGGGCAGGTGAGTGCCGCGCAGTTGAGCGTGACAGCAGGCGGCATTTCAAATCGCGGCGGTACGCTGTCGCAAACGGGCGCGGGCGACACGACGCTGGCCGCATCGGGCGCGTTCGACAATACCGGCGGCACGGTCACAACGAACGCGCAGAACACCACGATCCGCTCGGGCAGCCTGACCAACGCGAACGGGACAATCAGTCAGGCGGGCACGGGGGCGCTGAATGTCCAGACAGGTGCGCTCGACAACGGTCACGGCAGTATTGGCACGAACGGCGTAGCGACGATTGCCGCTACCAGCCTGCAGAACGGGTCCGGCTCGATCACGTCGGCGCAGGCGCTCAATGCGGCGTCGAGCGGCAATATCGACAATACGGCGGGCCGGCTCGAAGCGGCTGGCGCGGTGAACGTGTCGGGCGCGAACGTGCAGAACACGGCCGGGCGCATCGTGTCGGGCAACGGCGATGGCCTCACGCTTACGGCGACCGGCCAGATCACGAACGCGGCGGGCACGACGGCGCAGGGTGCGACGGGCGGTGTAATTGGCGGCAACGGCAACGCGACGATCAACGCGGCAACGCTCACCAACAGTGGCACGGTCACGGCCGCGCAGAACTTGCAGGTGACGACATCGGGAACCCTCGACAACAGCGGGGGATCGATGAGCGCCGCGACGCTCAAAGCGAATGCAGCGTCACTCAGGAACGCGAACGGGACGATCAGCGCCAGTACTGTGTCGGTAACGGCGCCGCAGTTCGACAACAGCGGCGGGAAGATTACCGCGAACCAGATCAATGTAAGCGCCACGAACCTGACGAACCACAACGGCGCGCTCACCCAGCTCGGCTCGGGGGCAATGGACGTGAATGTCAGCGGCACGCTCGACAATTCGGGCGGCGGTGTGGTCCAGACCAACAGCACGGACCTGACGCTTGCGCCGTCGACGCTGAACAACAACGGCGGCACGATCACCCATGCAGGCACCGGCACGCTGACGATCGACTCGGGCAGCGGGACGGGGTCGCTGACGAATGTCGGCGGCAAGA
>NZ_DASRSY010000004.1:0-1703 GCF_035656215.1 Paraburkholderia sp. | reverse complement strand
CCTGCCCGACGGCGAACGCATTCCGAAACTGGGGCAGGGCACCTGGGAGATGGGCGAACAGCCGGCGCGGCGCGCCTCGGAAATCGCCGCGCTGCGCTGCGGCATCGAACTGGGCATGACGCTGATCGACACGGCGGAAATGTACGGCGACGGCGCTACCGAATCGCTTGTGGGTGAAGCGCTGGCCGGGCTGCGCGATCAGGTCTTTCTCGTCAGCAAGGTGTATCCGCATAACGCCAGCCGGCGCGGCGTGATCGCGGCCTGCGAGCAGAGCCTGAAGCGCCTGAAAACAGATCGGCTCGATCTGTATCTGCTGCACTGGCGCGGTTCGGTGCCGCTCGCGGAAACCGTCGAGGCATTCGAGACATTGCGCAGCGCCGGCAAGATTCGCCACTGGGGCGTCTGCAACTTCGATACCGGCGATATGGACGAGCTCGTCGTCACGCCGGGTGGCGAGGCATGCGCGACCAATCAGATTCTCTACAACGTCGCGCGCCGTGGGCCGGAATTCGACCTGCTGTCGTGGCTCGCCGCGCGCAAGATGCCGGCGATGGCATACAGCCCGGTCGACCACGCGCGTTTGCCGAAGCGCTCGCCGCTCGACGACATCGCTGACGCACGCGGCATTTCGGTGTTTCAGGTGGCGCTAGCGTGGGTGTTGCAAAAGCCCGGCGTGTTCGCGATTCCGAAAGCGGGCCGCGTCGAGCATGTGCGCGACAACCATCGGGCGTCGCAACTGGAACTCGGCGCTCATGAACTTGCTGCCATCGACACTTATTTCAAACCGCCGCGCAGCAAGCGACCACTCGAAATGCTGTAAGCGCAGCGGCGGCCGTTAGCGAATTGCAGCCGGCCTTGCCGCAGTCGGCGCGCTTACGCCGTCGTGGCTCGCTGCGCCGGCGTGATTAATTGCAACTATGGTGCATGTGCACGGAACCCAGAACGGCGACTTCAGCGGGCGTGTGCTTGAGCGAATCTTCGTTAACCTGGGCGGCGTCGGCGACGAACTCGTCGACAATCGACGACACCTGCGCATTACGCAAACACAGCGAGACCCGCTGCGTTTCGTTGGGCGGCAGTGACGCGCGCTGACCGAGGAACAGCACACCGTACTGATAGCCGTGGATGATGCCGCGGATCGCGCCGACGCATTGACCTTGCGCGACGTTGTTGTTTTTCTGTTTGCAGGTTTGTGCGAGTGAATAGGCAGAGAAGGTGGGATCGACCGGCGGGGCGGCTTGCGACAGGGTCGGTTGCTCCTGCTGGGCCGACGTAGCCGGTGTTTGCGCCGGGGTTTGCGCATGAGCGAGCGATGCGAGGCCTAGAGCGGTGACCATGAGCAGACCAGCGGCCGTGCGCGCCATGGCGTGGGGGACGTTTCGTTGCATATTGTGATGCCCTCATATCGAACGTTGAATCTGATATGAGGCAATCGCTTCGGTTTGGTTCCGGTTATGCACGACGTGATCGATCGATATGGTTTTAAACGTGTGCAAGAACCGCTTGTCAGCGGTTCGTGGCGGTGCGTGCCGTTTTGCCGGACCGCCTGCGGTTGCTGACGACACCGACCGGCCTCGGGCGGTGACGCTCGACCGGGGGATCGAGACATCACCGCCGATGCCGGGGACTGCGAACGGGATACAGAAGTATGTCGTTAGCGACGGGTAGGGCGCGGGGGCCCCCTACCCGAGAAGCAGGCGACT
>NZ_DASRSY010000003.1:0-11427 GCF_035656215.1 Paraburkholderia sp. | reverse complement strand
CTCTACTTCAGCCTTTCGGTTTATTTCTGGCGTCATCGCCACGCAAACGATCCGGCGATCCGCGCCGCGGCTTACTCCGGGCTAGCCGTGTCGTTCAGCACCGTCGTCTTCGGACTCACGATTGACGTGCTGGTGCCCGTGATGGTGACGGCCTTGCTCGCTCTGCTGAGTGCCACGTTTCTGGCGATCATCGACTCGCGCAAAGGCGAGTTGTCGAGCTCGGCCGGCCGCTAGCCGCATCGCCATCCAACCCGCCACATGAACAACCGCGCTCCGAACAGCCCTTCCACTGCACAAGCCAAGCCGTTGGTTTCGGTGCTGCTGATCGCTTACAACCAGGAAAAGGTCATCGCCGACGCGGTACGCAGCGTGCTCGCGCAAACGTATACGCCGCTCGAAATCATCATGTCCGACGACGCGTCCAGAGACGGCACCTACGCCGCGATCGAGGCAGCGGTGCGCGATTACAGCGGCCCACATCAGGTGACCACGCGCCGCAACACGGTCAACGAAGGTATCAGCGCACATCTGTCGCGTCTCGCATCCATGGCGCATGGCGAATTGCTGTTCGTCGCCGCCGGCGACGACATGTCGGCACCGAATCGCTGCGAGCGGGTCGTCGAATACTGGCTCGCACACGATGGCCGCCCAGATCTGATCGCGACCGACCTCGCCGACATGGACGAAGCCGGCAATGTGCATGAGCGCATGGAGCCGACCGAACTCGGGGATTATCGGAATTTCGACGATTGGCTTGCCAGGCGGCCGTGGCTGGTCGGCGCAGCGCACACGTGGTCGCGCCGGCTGTTCGAGCGCTTCGGCCCGATGATGCCCGGCTCAGCGGCCGAAGATCAGGTCATGACGTTTCGCGCCATTATCTCGGGTGGCGCACTGAGCCTGCGCGAGCCACTCGTGCGGTACCGGCGCGGCGGTCTTTCGGGCAAGCGCCGGTATCGGACAACGGCTGAGCTGGTTGCGCGCATGCGCCAGGGCAATGGCTTCGCGCTCGTGGAAACTGAACAGATACAGCGCGATGCCGACACTGCCGGCCTCGGAGACCGGATGCGCGCGGCGCTCGAGCCGAAACTCGCGCGTGAGCAGTTCATTCACTCAATGTTCAACGCGCGCGGCATCGGGGAACGCCTGGCGCTCCTCACGGGCAGACGCAATGTGAAGCTGGGACTGCGGATCCGTATGTTTCTCTACACCACCTTCCCCGCGTTCTACGCGCCCGCGCTTTGGATCAAGCGGTTGAAGCGAAAAGGCTGATCGCAAAGTACGTCACGCAGGCCCCCTCGGCGGCGAGCCAGCCGCTTATCTCGACAGCCTCACTCGACGACGCGCTCGCGTGCGTCGACAGCGTCCGGTCGGCACGCGCTACAGTCAGCCGATGATGCACCGGGAGTGGGCACGTAGGTCCTGAGCAAAGGGTTCCCAGCCCCGCAGCGCTGCGCGCTGAAATGCATCGCTCAATGCGGGTCCGGTATAATCGCGCCGTTATCAGATCGCTTCGACCGAACTTTTGTCCGCACGAGTTCCGCTGATTCTCTCTCGAAGCCGATCGTCTGAATGCGCGGCATAACGCGCCAACTCGCGCCAACCCACGCCAACTCACGCCGGCCCGAAGCGTCTTATCCGAGATGCGGCGAAGCGGCTGGCACATGTCCCGACCGGACTGGCCGCCACCGAAATGCCCTACAACTGCGCTGATGAACAGAATCCTAATTGTTAAGGTCACTTCGCTGGGTGACATCGTTCACGGTCAACCAGTCGTATCAGACCTTCATCGAGCATTTCCCGGAATCAAAGTGGACTGGGCTGCGGACGCAGCGTTCGCAGACATTCTTCGCTGGAATCCCGGTATCGATCGTGTCCTCTGTGCCCCGCTGCGGAAATTCAAGAAGCAGCGTAGCGTCGATAGCCTGAAGGCCATTGCCGCATCGATCAGCGAGCTGCGGCAAGAAAAATACGACGCCGTTCTCGACTTACACGGCGTCTACAAGAGCGCGATCATCGCTTTTCTCGCGCGCTCGCGCCGCCGCTACGGCTATACCAAGGCTGATCTCGGCGAGACCGGGGCTGCGTTCGCTTATAACAAGCGCTTTGCACCCAGAGGCGATCTCAATGCATGGGACGGACTGCGAAGCACCGTCAGCCAGACCTTCGGATATTCGATCGATGACGCGCCGCGTTTCGGTCTGAGCATCCCAACGCCGGCCGTTATGCCCAAGGCAGCGAAGCGCGCGCCGTTTGCCCTTTTCTTCCACGCCACATCCAGTGACGAAAAGAAGTGGCCTGTCGGTCACTGGCACAGTATCGGCCGGTCTCTTACAAATCTGGGCATCACGCCTTTGCTGCCGTGGGGTTCGGAGTCGGAACACAAGGACGCTGTCGCGATTGCGGCCGGTATTCCTGGCGCAATTGTGCTGCCCCGTCTGAGCGTGGAAGCGGTCGCGCAGCACATCGACATGGCGGCCCTGATTGTTGGCACGGACACGGGGTTCGTCCATCTCGCGAGCGCTCTGCAAAAACCCACCGTCATGATTTTCACGGCGACCTCGCGACGCCACTTCGGTATCGACGTGCCGGGGCTGTCAACGTCGGTTGGTGACGAGGGACGTCCGGCTTCGATTGACGAAGTGCGAGCGGCCATTGATGCCGTGCTGGGCCGCCCCAAGGATATAAAACAAAGCGATACCGTCGATAGCCAGACGATAGACCCGACACGCAGCGCGTAAGGCAACGCCCTCGACACCATGAATATCTTACTGACAAATTTCCACTCCGGACGGGGCGGCGGCCACGTGACCTATGTGATTGCGATCGCAAAGGCACTCGCTCAGCGCCATTCAATCTCTATTGCAACGCCCTCCACCAGTTCACTGTATCTGGAGGCTCAGGCATTGCCGCATGTGACCTTGGTTCCCATGGACTTTCCGAGCAAAATCAATCAGCTCGGGAGCATGTGGCAGGCAGCGCGCAGCCTTCGGAAACTGATTACGCACGGACAGATCGACATCGTCCATGTCAACGGATCCGCGGATCACCGGTTGGTGATGATCGCGACAGCGCATCTCGGGCGGCGCAAGCCACGGATCATCTTTACGAAGCACAATTCGATCGCCGTCGGCCGCGGTTTCGCCAACATCGTCCGCGCCAGGCGGGCTACACATCACGTGATTGCCGTATCCGATTTCACGGCGTCCATGTTGCGCGATACGCCCTATCAGCGGAACGGCGTGACCGTCGTGAAGAATGGCGTCGATACGTTGCGCTTTTCGCCGCCCGACGCAGAAACGATGCTGCAGCGACGCCGTGAGATCGTCGGGGACGAAAATGCCGGCAAGCTAATCATCGGGACCGTGACAGGGTTCGAATGGTACAAGGGCACCATGGACCTGGTCGCTGCAGTCGCCTCACTGCCCATGCCGCTGCGCGAACAGGTCCACCTCATCGTGGTTGGCCCGGAGCCTACCCGGGAGCAATGGGCCACCATCGATGCGCTCAATATGCGCAGCGCGCTTTCAGTTGCAGGCCTTCTGAACGATGTGCGCCCCCATATTGCCGCATTCGACCTCGGGTTCGTCCTTTCGCACGCTATTGAAACCGTATCTTTTGCCTGCCGGGAAATGATGGCCATGGCCAAGCCCGTGATCGTTTCAAGGTATGCGGGATTGCCGGAAAACATAACCGACGGTGTCGATGGATGGATCGTCGAACCTCAAGCGCCGGCGCAATTGTCCACGCGGCTCGCGGACATCGTCGCCAGACGCTCGGAGATTGAAGCAATGGGCCGGCTGGCAAGGCTGCGGGCAGAAGCCGAATTCAGCGACCGGCATTTCATTGATGGGACAGAAGCGGTTTATCGGCGTGTTTTCGATGCGGGAAAGCCGGCGCCCCGCTACGTCAAGACCTGAACCGCCAGGCGTGACCGGCAGTGTGCCGGTCACTGCCATTGCAGCCAGGCAAGGCGCCCCAGGCCGCCGCCAAGCAGCAACCCGGGTTCCGCCTCATTTGCTGTCGAAAATGCGCTTTGCCAGCGCCAGCAGCGCATCGACGTGACCGGCCACTCGCGCATCGTAGAGAACGGCGTCGCACGCCAACTCGGACGACAGTAGCGCCGGGTTGGCTAGCCGCTGTCGCACCGCGCGTTCGAGTGCCGTCCGCAAGTCGGCGACGTCGTCCGGCGCGAACACGAACTTCGCGTGCTCCGCGATCGCGTCACAGCAACCGATACTCGACGGCAAGATCACCGGCGTGCCGCACATCACCGATTCGACGCCGACCAGCCCGAACGGCTCATACTTCGAAGCAAGAATCGTGAAATCGGCGGCACGATAGGCGTCCTCGATTTCCTTTATATAGCCGACGTAGCGGATCCGCTCGGAGGTGCGCTCCGGCGGCCGCCCTGCGACAGCAAGAACCACCGGAAGCACCGTATCGCGCAGGGCCGCTTCGATCAGCGGCAAACCCTTGCGCTCGTGACTGCTCGACGGAAACAGCAGCACGATCTCCTGATCGGCGAAGCCGAACTTGCGGCGCAGCGTAGCGCGCTGTGCGCTGTCCACCGGCGTGAAACGTGCGCCGTCAACCGGCGGATAGAGCACGCGAATCTTCGCCTCATCAACGCCATACAGTTCGCGCAGTTCGTCATGCATGAGCTTCGAGTGCGCGACGATAACACTCGCCTGCTCGTACTGACGGCGCTCGAGCGCGATCTGCCAGCGGTCCGAACGCCGTTGCGCTCGCCCCGTGGCGCGCAAAAACCCGAGGTGTGTGCCGCCACAGATCGCGATTTCGGACGAATCGACCCGGTTGCAACCGATCAGCACGTCGACTTGCGCCGCCCGGCGCGCCCGGCGCAAACGCCATGAAAACCAGCTGTCGCGCAGCTTGCCGGGCAGCAGCGAGACGTTGATGCGATGCGGCTCGACCATGCGGCTTTCCGGCACCGACGTATCGAAGCGACGCGCAAAAAACGCCGGCTCGATGCCCAGCGCGGCGAAGCCGCACACGAGATCCATCGCATACCGCTCAAGACCGCCGCTATGTTTCAACGCGTTGCTGGAGAGTCCAATTTTCATCATTCAGGCAGCAGCGCGCGAGCGCCCGGTCAAACGGATAAGGAAAGCGGACCGGCACAACCAGGTCACGCGCGCTGCGGTCCTGTCCGTCCGCAGCGCGGCACGGACAGAGGCGAGAACACCTTGAAGGTCTTGCCGCGCTTCACGCTGCGCTCTGCTGGAACTGGATGCGATGCAAATGCGCGTACAGACCATCTTGCGCGAGCAGTTCACGATGACTGCCGCTCTCGACAATACGCCCTGCTTCCATCACCAGAATCCGGTTGGCGCGCTCGATTGTCGACAGGCGGTGCGCGATGACGAGCGTCGTGCGGCCCTTCATCAGCGTTTCCAGCGCGGCCTGCACATGGCGTTCGGATTCCGAATCCAGCGCCGAGGTGGCTTCGTCGAGGATCAGGATCGGCGCGTCCTTGTAGATCGCGCGCGCGATCGCCAGGCGCTGCCGCTGGCCGCCCGACAACATCATGCCGTTGTCGCCGACCAGCGTTTCGATACCGTTCGGCATTGCCTCGACGGTATCCCACAGGTTGGCCGCGTGTAGCGCCGCCTTGACCTTCTCCGGGTCGGCTGTCTGGCCGTAGGCGACGTTGTTCGCCACCGTGTCGTTGAACAGCACCACGTCCTGGCTGACCATCGCAATCTGGCTGCGCAGCGCGGGCAGGCCGTATTCCGGCAGCGCGACGCCGTCGACCAGAATCTCGCCGCCGGTCGGATCGAAAAAGCGCGGCAGCAGATTCACCAGCGTGGTCTTGCCGCTGCCCGAGGGGCCCGCGAGCGCGACCATTTCGCCCGGCGCCACCTTGAAAGACACATGGTCGAGCGTGTGGCGTTTGTGCGTGGCGTTGGCGCCGTACGTGAACGACACGTCGCGGAACTCGACCTCGCCCGACGCGCGATCGAGCGGCTTGCCGCCGCCCTCTGGTTCGGACGGCTCGTCGATCAGGCCGAAAATCAGTTCGCACGCCGTCATGCCGCGTTGCAGCGGCTGATTCACGTCCATCAGGTGTTTAAGCGGCGAGATGATCAGCAGCATCGACGTGACGAATGCGACAAATCCGCCGACCGTGGTTTGATCCGACGACGACTGCACTACCGCGATCGTGATCACCACGGCGAGCGCGATCGACGCGAGGAACTGCGTCAGCGGTTGCGCGAGGCCGCCGGAGACGGTCATGCGCATCGCGTAGCCGCGCAGGCGGCGGCTCATCGACGTAAAGCGGCCCATCTCGTACTGCTCGCCGTTGTTCACCTTGACGACCTTGTAGCCGCCCACGGTTTCTTCGACGATGTACGACAGTTCGTTGGTTAACAGTTGATGCTCGCGATTCAGGCGCCGCAAGCGGCGATTGATCTTGCCGACCAGCCAGCCGATCCCCGGCAGCAACACCGCGACGATCAGCGTCAGACGCCAGTTCAGATAGAACAGATAGCCAAGCAGGAAGAGGACCGTCAGCGAATCGCGCACCAGCGTGACCAGCACGCTCAACAGCACGTTGAGAATCTGGTTCACCTCGAAGACGATCGCGTTGATCACCGTGCTCGCGGTTTCACGCTGGAAAAACGCCACGCTCGAGTGGATCATCCGGTCGAACATCTTCAGGCGCAGTTCGAGCAGGATCCGGTTCGACACGTATGCAAGCAGATAGCCGGACGCGTATTGCGACACCCCGCGGATCAACGCGAGACCGATCACGGCACTTGGCACGAACCACTTGGCGTTGTCGCTGGCATGCACGCCGAAGCCCTTGTCCAGAAGCGGTTTGAGCAAGGCGGGAATCGCCGCGTCAGTGCCCGCGCTCACGGCCATTGCAACGATCGCGCCGATCAACACCCACATGAGCGGCTTGATATACGGCCACAAGCGCCGCATGACGACGGCAGGCGACGACGCCTCACCTGAACCGATGGGTTTGCTTAACGTTGGCTTCGCGCTCAAGGAATCCTCTAGGAATGCGGGACAGCAGCCACGCTTCGGGCGGAATGCCTGCCGCGCGGCGTATCAAAAACAGCATTGTAAACGGTTGGCGACGACGGCCGACGGTTAAGGAAGGGCCGGATTGCCCGGTCACGGCGGCGCTGGAGCGCGGCCCACCGCTTACGCTGTGTATACTTGCGCGACCCATTCCGCACTCCGTACCCTCAACGCGTTCCAGGTATGCAAGAAACCACCCTCGGCGTCGCCATCATCACCAAAAACGCGGCGGCGCGACTGGCCGAATGCCTGCAGGCCGTGGCCTTCGCCGATCAGATCGTCGTGATCGACGGCGGCAGCACCGACGGCACCGCTGATATCGCTCGGGCACACGGCGCGCGCGTGCTCGAGCAAACCGACTGGCCGGGCTTCGGCCCGCAAAAAAACCGTGCTGTGGACGCGCTCAGCACAAGTTGGATTCTCTCGATCGATGCCGACGAGATCGTCTCGCCAGAACTGGCCGCGGCGATCCGCGCGGCACTGGCCGCGCCCACCGCCGATGTATACGCGGTGGACAGGCTATCGAGCTTTTGCGGCCACTGGATTCATCACAGCGGCTGGTATCCGGACTGGATTCCGCGCCTGTTCAAACGTGGTGCCGCGCGTTTCTCCGACGACCTCGTGCACGAGCGCCTGGTGTTCGACACGCCGTCGCAGCGCCTGACCGGCAAGCTAATGCACTACTCCTACGAGGACTTCGAAGGCGTATTGCGCAAGCTCGACGCGTATTCGACAGCGGGTGCGCAGCAACGTCATGCGGCCGGCAAGCGCGGCAGCTTCGGCAAGGCGCTCGGACGTGGCGCCTGGGCCTTCGTGCGAACCTACGTGCTGCGGCGTGGGTTTCTCGACGGCCGCGCGGGCTTCATGATCGCGGTGTTCAACGCGGAAACGGTGTACTACCGGTTCTTGAAGCTGGCGCGGCTGGCAGAAAAGACACGGCAGTAGCAGCCAAGGCTCGTTGACGGGAGCCGACCGCTCATTGTCGGCGCCCCGCATTCGTTGGCCGCGTGCTAGCGGCAACCAGCATGGTCTAGCAACCATAACGTCATGGCCGCAGCTTGCCAGCGGTTTTGCCCACGCAAGCGCGCGGGCAAACCAGACATCAATAAACGATTTCGATCGAGCTTCCGGCAAATTCGCCGCGCAATGCCGCGAGCAGTTCGTCAGTCGGCTTTACGCGCCACGCGTCGCCCAGACGCATTTCACCTTGCGCGTTTTCGCTGCGATAAACCACCTGCACGGCGAGGCCGTTCGGAATCTGCACGGCCTGGCGCTGACCAGCGCCGCCATAACCGCCGCCGTTGCGGCCACCACCGCCTCCATTGCCACCACGCGATGACGCAGCCGGCGCCGGCGCAGCTTGCGGCTCGTCCTTACCCGCGCTATGCGCTTCGAGCACGCGCCGCAACGCCAATGCGTCCGCATTGCCGTTCATCTGCACCTTCACGGCTTCCGCGTAACGACAGCGGGCGCGACCGAGATCCATCACCGTATCCACCGTGAAGCGGATGCCGCCCGTGAATGCGTCGTTACGCGCCTGACCCTGCACCACCAGCAGTTCGTCTTCCTTGAACAGCTGCTTGTGCGCTTCAAAGGTCTCATTGAAGACAGTCACTTCGCATTGGCCGGTGCCGTCGTCGAGCAGCGCAATCAGCATTTTGCCGCGCTGTGTCATCTGCGTGCGCAGCGACGCGATCACGCCTGCAACCAGCTTGTCGCGCCCTTCCTTCAGTTCGCCGATTTTCTGGCGCACGAAACGGCGCACTTCTTCCTTATAGGCATCGAACAGATGGCCCGACAGGTAGAAGCCGAGCGCGGCCTTCTCTTCCTGTAACTTCTTCTTTTCCTGCCATTCCGGCTCGTCGACCAGTTCGTGACCTTGCGACGGTGCGTCGCCCATGTCGAACAGGCCCGCCTGCATCGCATTGGCGCTTGCCTGCTCGGCGGCTTCCATCGCCAGCGAGACCGAGGCGATCAACTGCGCGCGGTTCGCGTGCAGCGTGTCGAACGCACCGGCGCGGATCAATGCTTCCACCGTGCGGCGATTGACGATCCGGCGATCGACCCGGTTGCAGAAGTCGAAGATGTCGATGAACGGACCTTCTTCACGTGCGCGAAGGATTTCTTCGATCGCGTTCTGACCGCTGCCCTTGATCGCACCGAGACCGTAGCGAATCGTTTTGGAACGCTTGCCGTCCGCTTCCGCAACCGGCTCGAAACGGTACGCCGACAGATTGACGTCCGGCGGCAACACGGCCATCTTGTTCGTCAGGCAGTCCTCGAACAGGATTTTGACCTTGTCCGTGTCGTCCATGGCGAGCGACATATTCGCCGCCATGAATTCGGCCGGATGATGCGCCTTCAGCCACGCGGTGTAGTACGCGAGCAGCGCATACGCCGCCGCGTGCGACTTGTTGAAGCCGTAGCCCGCGAACTTCTCCATCAAGTCGAAGATTTCGTCCGCTTTGTCGCCGGTCAGCCCGTTCTTCGCGGCGCCCTGGCGGAACAGCTCGCGGTGCTCGGCCATTTCCTCGGCCTTCTTCTTACCCATCGCGCGGCGCAGCAAGTCAGCACCACCGAGCGAGTAACCGCCGATGATTTGCGCCATCTGCATCACCTGCTCCTGGTAGACCATGATGCCGTAGGTCTCTTTCAGAACAGATTCGACGCGCGGATCCGGATACTCCACCACTTCGCGGCCGTGCTTACGCGCACAGAAGCTCGGGATCAGGTCCATCGGGCCTGGACGGTACAACGCGACCAGCGCGATGATGTCCTCGAAGCGGTCAGGCTGTGCGTCTTTCAGCATGCCTTGCATGCCGCGGCTTTCCAGCTGGAACACAGCGACCGTGTTCGCTTTCTTCAGGATCGAGAACGACGCCGCGTCGTCGAGGGGCACCTGCGCGAGCGACCAGTCTTTCTTCGACGGATCGAGACGGCGGATATAGCGCTCGGCCCAGTCGAGAATCGTCAGCGTGGTCAGACCCAAAAAGTCGAACTTCACGAGGCCGACGGCTTCCACGTCGTCCTTGTCGTACTGGCTCACCACGCCGCTTTCGTCACCCTGCGTGTAGAGCGGGCAGAAATCGGTCAGCTTGCCGGGCGCAATCAGCACGCCGCCGGCGTGCATACCGACGTTACGCGTCAAGCCCTCGACCCGCTGCGCGAGTTCGATCAACTGGTGCACTTCGTCTTCGTTGTCGAAGCGCTCCTGCAAGAGCGGCTCTTCCTTCATCGCGTCGGCGATGGTGACGTGCTTGCCCGGTTTGAACGGAATCAGCTTGGCGATGCCATCAGTGAACATATAGCCGAGATCGAGCACGCGGCCGATGTCGCGCACCGCCGCTTTCGCCGCCATGGTGCCGAAGGTGGCGATCTGCGACACGGCGTCCGCGCCGTACTTCTCCTTCACGTACTGAATCACACGGTCGCGGCCGTGCTGACAGAAGTCGATGTCGAAGTCGGGCATCGAGACCCGTTCCGGATTCAGGAAACGTTCGAACAGCAGGTTGTAGCGCAGCGGATCGAGGTCGGTCACGCCGAGCGCATACGCCACCAGCGAACCTGCCCCCGAACCCCGGCCCGGACCGACTGGCACACCGTTGTTCTTGGCCCAGTTGATAAAGTCCGCAACGATCAGGAAGTAGCCCGGGAAGCCCATCTTGATGATCGTGCCGCACTCGAATTCGAGGCGCTGGTAATACGTTTCGCGCTGCGCCTCGCGCTCGGCGGTATCCGGGTACAGCTGTTCGAGACGCTTTTCGAGGCCCTCTTTCGACAATTGCACGAGGTAGTCGTCGAGCGACATGCCGTCGGGCGTCGGGAAGAGCGGCAGCTTCGGCTTGCCGAGTTCAAGCGTCAAATTGCAGCGCTTGGCGATTTCGACACTGTTGGCGAGCGCTGACGGAATATCCGCGAACAGCCCAACCATCTCTTCTTGCGTGCGGAAATACTGCTCGGACGTAAACCGTTTGGAGCGGCGCGGATTCGCCAGAATGTCGCCTTCGGAAATACACACGCGCGCTTCGTGCGCGGTGAAATCGTCCGGCGTCATGAACTGCATTGGGTGGGTAGCCACCACCGGCAATTTCAGCGACGCCGCGAGCGCAACCGCCTGCTGCACGTATTGCTCGCCGCCCGGCTGACCGCACCGTTGCAGTTCGATATAGAAGCCGCCAGGGAACACCTTTGCCCAATGCAATGCATTGCGTTTGGCCGCTTCTTCGTTGCCGGCGGCGAGCGCGAGACCAATGTCGCCCTGCTGCGCCCCAGACAACGCGAGCAGGCCTTCACCCAGACCGGATTCGAGCCAGCCGGTTTCGACTTCCGCGCGACCGCGATACTGGTTGGTGAGCGATGCCTTGCTGAGCA
>NZ_DASRSY010000002.1:0-13833 GCF_035656215.1 Paraburkholderia sp. | reverse complement strand
AAAAGAAACTGCAAACCACCGCGAACCGCTACCGCGTGCTCGACCGTCAGCGCGTGTTCATTCCGCCGGTTCAGCGCAACAACGCGGCTGTGACGTACTACAGCGCGGTCGGCACTTTGGTCGAGTTGTCGGTGCATGAGGCGAGCGGCAAGGTCGACCTGCTCGCGCATCACTCGATCATGGAATGCGGCAATCAGCTCTCGCCGCAACTCGTGTCGGGCCAGTTGCAAGGCGGTCTCGCAATGGGTATCGGCCACGCCTTGCACGAGTATCTGCCGCTATACGAGGATGGTCCGGGCAATGGCACGTGGAACTTCAACCGATACCACCTGCCGCGCGCGACTGACGTCGCCGTCTGGGCCCAGACCGGCGAAGTGCTGCCGCCGCTCACCGAAACCGATCCGCCGAAGGGCATCGCCGAAGTGGTGATGATTCCGGTGGTCGGCGCCATCGTGAACGGTATCGCGCACGCGATCGGCCATCGCTTTACCGACCTGCCGGTCACCCCGCAACGTATTCAGGAGGTGCTCGCATGACGGCCCCCACTCAAACTTCCGTTAATGCTGCAAGCAATGCGGCGAGTGCCGCCGTTGCCTCAGGCAAAGTCTCTGGCGCTTCCGCTTCCGCTTCCGCTTCGGCTGCTGCCGCGGCATCCGTTACTGCCGGTGCCTCGGGCTCCGCAGCCGCTTACCCGGCTTCCGCTGCGTCGGGCGTGACGGCGTCCGCCGGCGCACCGGCCGCTACCGTGGTCGAGCGTCCGTTGACGCATTTCCGCACGCTGCCGGTGTCGGTCAAGGTGAACGGTGAGGTCGTCGGCCCGACCGACGTGCCCGCCGGCTTGATGATGATCGATTTCCTGCACGAGTATCTGCACCTGACCGGCTCGCGTCTCGGCTGCGGCCAGGGCATCTGCCATGCGTGCGTCGTGATCGTCGACAAGCCGGACGGCACCAGCGAAGAAGTGCGCACCTGCATCACGGGCGCGAATTTCTTCCACGGCAAAACCATCCGCACGATCGAAGGCCACGCGAAGCGCAACGAAGCAGGCGAGGTCGTCGAACTGTCGCCGATCCAGCAGAAGTTTCTTGAACACTTCAGTTTTCAGTGCGGCTACTGTACGCCCGGTTTCGTCAATGCGGCGACCGTGCTGATCGAACGTCTGAAGCGTCAGCCGATCACCAAAGACCAGGTCGAGCAAACCATCACCAAAGGGCTGAACGATCACATCTGCCGGTGCACGGGCTACGTGCGCTACTACGAAGCCGTGAAAGAAGTCGTAATGACCACGCCCGGCCTCGTAAAGGACGCCGCATGATGAGCCGCTCCATGAATTTGCGGCGTGCGCTGCTGTTGCTCGGCACGGCCGCTTTGCTAAGTGCTTGCGGCAAGCACGACGACTCTGCTGCTGCAATGCAGGCAGCAGCCGCGTTGGGGCCGCAATCCACCGCCGCCGATCCGCTCGCGCGCGGCCGTTATCTCGTCAAAGCTGCCGACTGTGCCGCCTGTCACACCACGGCAGACGGTGCGCCGTTCGCCGGTGGCGTGAAGCTGGCCTCGCCGTTCGGGACCTTCTACGGCACCAACATCACGCCGGACAAGGACCACGGCATCGGCAACTGGAGTGCGGACGATCTCTACAAGGCGCTGCACGACGGCGTGACGCCGACCAAGCAGTTGTATCCGGCCATGCCGTACACGTCCTACCGTCAGTTGTCCCGCGCGGATAGCGATGCCATCTACGCGTATCTGATGGCGCAGAAGCCGGCAGCCGTGGCGAACCACGAACCCGAACTGTCGTTCCCGTTCAACATGCGGTTTGGCGTGCGCTTCTGGGACTGGATGTTCCTGACGGACACGTTGCCGGACGCATCGAAAGGGCAACCCCCCAATGGGACGTCCTCCGGAGCGTCCGCGGACTGGAATCGTGGCCGCTATCTGGTGAACGCGCTCGGCCATTGCGCTGAATGTCACACACCGCGCGGCAAGTTCGGCCAGCTCGACGGCGCGAAGCCGCTGACGGGCGCGGCGCTCGGCCGGATCGCCGCACCGGACATCACGCCGCACGGTTTGGCGGCGCGTGGCTGGACGGCCGCCGATCTGCAGACGTTCTTCGTCACGGGCATCGCGCCGCAAGGTTCGGCCTTTGGCGAAATGTATCCGGTTGTGCATCTAAGCACTCAGTACATGACGCACGACGATCTGCGCGCGATGTCGACGTATCTGCTCGGTGACCAGGCGCCGGCGCCGCAACCGTTGCAGTCGGTCTCGGCCGATGCAGCGCAACTCGAGGCGGGGCGCAATGTGTATCTCGCGGTGTGTGCCGGCTGTCACGGTCTTGGCGGTGAGGGCAAGCCGCACGTCGCGGTGCCGATGCATGCCAATTCGACGGTGCGTCAAAGCGATGCGCATAACCTGATTGTGGCGATGCTGGACGGCATTGGCGCGCAGGATTTCCCGGGCCTTGAACGGATGCAGGACATGCCGGGATTTGCCACGCAACTCAGCGACACGGAACTCGCGCAACTCGCGAATTATCTGCGCGCGACGTACGGCGGCCAACCTGCCGACGTGACGGCCGATGCGGTGAAAGCACTGCGTTAAAGCGTGTCACACGCTGGGCGCTGCAAGTCTGGCGTCAAGCGTGATGTAAGGAAGAGCCGGTGCCGTCAAAGGCGCCGGTTTTTTTTATGCGTGGGCTGCGATGCGGAATGTCATCACGCAGCAGCTTCCGGCGAGCACATCAACCTTGGTCTTCCAGCAACGCCTTCAGGTTGCTCAGATCGCGCTCGACCCACTGCGCGTCGGCGGCGAATTTTTCATCTGTCATGCCGGGCACGCGAAACAGGGTGAACTGTACGTCGCTGCCGCTGCCATTGGCGATCACACGCAGCGGGATGTAGATCTCGTTGCCGTCGGGCAAGAGCACGTAGTGGTCGAGCACGCCGTAGTCGTTGATGGCGGCGAAGCGCACCGTCACCGGGCCCTCGCTGCCTTCGAATATCCACCTCGTGCCTTCGTGGCGCAGCGGTTTGCCTAGCCCGGATGCCCACATCGGAAACGCTTCCGGTGGCGAAGTGAAAGCGTAGACATCGCGCCAGTCGCGCGCGATATGGACGCTGATGATTTGCGCTTGCGGAGCCTGGGTCATCGTGTCTCCTGTGAATGGCGCGTAATGAACTCACGCGCATTGATCTGCTCAAATGGTATCGCGCCGCTGCCGCCCGGCGGCGCGGTCTACGTTTTGCCGTAGACCAATCGGGTTCCCTTCACGGAGACTTCATGAATAATCTCGCGACGCAGACTCTTCCTCATCATAGTTTCCCTAATTCGCTGGGTGCGCCGCTCGCCTGTGTGCAAGCCACGATCAGCAAGGTGTTTCTCAGCCCGGAATTTCACCATGCCGCCGATCATCAGCAATTCGTCATCAAGATCGATACGGTCGTGAAGTTCGAAGGTGGCACGCAGAACCTGGTCGGCACTGAAGTATTCGTTGCCGTGCGCTTCGGCGATAGCGAGGGGCTCGCACAGCAAATCCCCGGGCTGCAGATCGGGCAACCGATCGAGGTGCAGGGCGAATACATCTCCGAAGCCAGCGCTTATCCAACCGCCGATAACAGCAATCCCGTTCTACCGGTGCTGCACTTCACCCATCATCCGGTCGGCTACGTGAAGTATCAAGGCCAAACCTACAGCTAATCGGCCGCTGTCTTATCGAGTGGAATGGGCAGAGGCCTGTCCGCTCGCCAACGCATTTCTCCCTCCACGCTCACCGTTGCGGCGACCGGCGATTCAAGTTTCAGTGACGTTTTGCCGTTAAAGCAAACGTTATCGTCCGGTCGTCCGGCGGCACAGCCGTTTACGGGTCTTTGCGACCGTGCGGGTAGAGGCTCCAGGCCGACACCGCGCATGAGGCGCAGACCGATCTTGTACATCGGGTTAGGCAGCCAGGGCGGCGGCGACCGAACCTGCACGGCGTAGCAGTTGCTCGAGAGCATGCGGCGCTGGACTGGTTGCACACGCAACCGTGTCTGCGACACGGTGCGTAAGGTTTGTATCAGAGTGTGTGGGGCGGGGCGTTTTTTGCAAAACGCACTTTACAATTCCGCGTGAAATTTAATCGGCAATCTGGCCCTTTTCGCGGAAGATCGCCTGTTATCGGGCTTCCGGGCTTCCGGGCGTCCGGGCTTCCGGCTTCCGGGCTTCGAGAGTCCGGGCATCCGGGCATCCGGCAAGGCGAAAGGGATTGGGTTGGACGGCAGGGCATGAGTGGGCGTCGCACGAGGCGGCCTCGCTGTGTTGCGAAAGAATGCAGCACTTCATCAGAATGTGCGCATCGCACGCGACAGGGCAGCACTCATCCCGCCAATAAAAAGCAGGAGTCGAACATGTTGGGAAAGCGTTTCGACAGAACGATGATGGCCAGTCTGGCTGGCGTGTGGGTCGCGCTGGCGGTCAGCGGTTGTGCGAATGTGGGGCAGCAGGGCGCGCAAACCGGCGCGGCAGTGGGCGCATCGGGTACATCGGCCGCGTCCGCTGCGCCGGCGGCGGCCGTAGCGCCAGCTTCCAATGCGCTTGCAGGCATGTCGGTGCTGGCCGCCGCTGACGACGGCACGCCGCTAAAAAATGCGCCGCCCTTGGTGTATCGCGTCAAGCGTGGCGACACGTTGGCGCGCGTCGCGCAGCGTCATCATTGCAGTGTCAGACAGTTGCAGGCGTGGAATGGTCTCAAGCCTTCCTCGCGGTTGAAGCAGGGGCAGGTGCTGCACGTCGCCTCGCCGGAAACGGTGCGGGCAGTCAATGCGGCCAACGCTGCAGCGGCCGCGGCAAAGACCACGGCGGCATCCGCGTCCGCTGTTCCGCTTGCAGCGCAGCAGGCGTCGGCGGCAACCACGTCGCAGGCAACGGCGCAGTCCGCCACAACCTCAGCCGCGCCGAGCGCCGCCGAGGTGCGCGAAGTCGCGAAAGAAACGTCCCGGCATGCGAACGGCGTGTCGCTGGCATGGCCTGCGGGTGGCCGCGTAGTCGAAGCCTTCCAGCCGGGTGAAACGCGCGGCATCGAAATCGGCGGCAAGGCGGGCGATCCGGTTCGGGCCGCGGCCGATGGCAAGGTGATGTACGCCGGCACCGGTCTGAATAGCTACGGCAGTTTGATCATCGTCCAGCACAACAAGGACTTTCTGACCGCGTACTCGCATAACCGCAAGCTGTTGGTCAAAATCGGTGACGTCGTGCGGCAAGGTCAGCAGATTGCCGAGATGGGCGATGAAAATAACTCGCGCGTTTCCGTGGGCTTCGAGTTGCGCCGCGACGGCAAGCCGATCGATCCGATGCCCTATTTGCCGCAAGGCCGCGGCTAGCGCTATCAGCGGGCGTTTCCGCCGCATATCTGCACAAGCAGCGATCCCGGTAAATCAATTGCCGGGCCGCTGCTTTTTCACGTCCAGGCGTCCGCATCCGGTACTGAATAAATCCGGTGACAGGTGCGCGCCTTCAATCGAACCAGCGCAGCGCCGCCGCGACGATCGCTTCGGGCGCATCTTCCTGCATCAGATGCCCGGACTTAGGCACCGACTGAAAGCGGGTCTCGGGTATGGCCGCCGCCAGGTGCCGGCCGCGTTCGAGCGGAATCCACTGATCTTCTTCACCCCACAGGATTTGCGTCGGGCAACGTATCTGCGAATAGCGTGCTTCGACCTCGTCGGTGTAACGCTGATCCATTTGGGCGATCTGGCGGTAGAACGCGGCTTGTCCCGTTGCGCCGAGCCACGGCGTCACATAAGGCGCGAGTTCCTCGTCCGGAATGTCGCGAGCGATGGCGCCACGCACGTATGCCTTCACCACGGCTTCATGGATATAGGGCGGCAGCCCGGCGAACGCCGCGCCGTGTTCACGCACGTGCCGCACGAACGGCGAACCCCATGGCGCGACCGCAACCGGATCGATCAGTGTGAGGCTGCGATAGTCGCACCCGTCAATGAGATGTGCGCGCAAGGACGTTGCGCCGCCGAAATCGTGCGCGATGACGTCCGGACTCGTCAGTTGCCAATGCGCGAGCAATTCCGCCAGCAGGACATTCTGCACACCGAGCGAGACGTCCTGAGCGTCGCGCTGCTCGGATTGGCCGTAGCCGAGCAGATCGTAGTAATAGACGGTGCGAATTTGCGCGAGATGCGGCGCGATGCGATGCCACACATACGAAGAAAACGGTGTGCCATGAACCAGCACCAGCGGCGGACCGTTGCCGGTCACGCTAAAGCGCACGGTTTGATCGCGAAACGTATAGCTTTCGGGAAGCGGCCAGTTTTGCATAACGATGAGTGTCGTGAGAAAGCCTGCTTACCTTAACAGGGTGCTCCAGGGCGCGCTGACTGGCTTTTCGCAGCATCCGCGGAAGGCGTCCCGCAAAAGCTCACCTTTGTTTTATTCAGCAAAGCCAGGCAAATTCAAAAGATTGTGGCTGACGGCATCGCTGGATTGACCGATGAGCGGCACACGCACGGCCCACTATTACGAAACGAGCATAAATCACCTTGAAATAGGGTGTCGTTGTGTCGGCGGGATGCGGAAAGCCTGGTAATCATCGCGGGCGTGTCGATCCGGTATTCAACAAGACGACGCGCGATCGACCGAAATGCGCGCCTGGCAATGGTGAGAGAATTCGGGAGCCAAAGGTGCAGCCATCTCAAGACGTCGTGCAGCCGCGCTCAACCACAGCGACGACGTCCAGCTAGCGCCAACGAAGCCCAGGCGAAGTAACGCGCCGCCGGCTACTTCGATTCAGTGCCGCGCAGCAGTTGCGAAACCTGACCGTGGTGATGCAGGATCGCCGGGTCGGCTTGCAGGAGCGGCAGGTAGCGCGGCAGGAACGCGTTGTCGGGCTGGTCGGGGGAAAAGAGGCCAGTGATTGCCTCGGCTGCGGCGAGCCGATCGGCTGCATCCGCTTCCTTGTCGTCAAGAATTTCGTCGACGTTCGCGATCACCGTGGAGAGCGGCGTGAGCCAGCGGAACCCCGAGCCGTTGATGAGCACTTGCAGGAAGGCTGCCGGTGTCACGGGGCCGAATTCCTTTTCGTACGATGCACGTTCGTGATCGAGAATCGACTTATGCAGCGCCAATAGCGGTCTGCGAATCTCCGAGAGGAATTGAGTGCATTGCTGGTCGTTCATCTTGCCGCTCCTTCGGATAGTCATACCGGATCAGGCCGGGCGATCGGGTCAAGCCAGATCCATGCTAACAAAATCGCTCGAGGATGCATCAACAAGAATGATGCACGTACGCGAAGCGCGTCAGATCAAGCCAATGTGGCAATGGTAACGCATTGATTTGAATCCCGTTTCACTTCCACATCGCGGCGATATCCGCGTACCTGAAGTCGCTACCACCGGCTGGCGGCAACGGTGCGCCGCCCTATACGTACGATCCGAAAACGACGAAGGTATCGTTGAACCGTCCCGCGAACGATGCCGGTGCGCGTGTTTATACGGCGTATTGCATGCACTGCCACGGCGTGGATGGACGCGGCTTTGCGCCGATGCTCGCGCCATTGGCGGGGAATCCGAACGTGCTGGAGAAGGATTCGTCGTCGCTGATCAACGTGACGCTGAACGGCACGGAGGACCTGGTGATCGGCGGCATTCCCGCGCCGTATCCGATGCCGAAGTACGCGCCGGTGCTCAACGATCAGCAGATCGCCGATGTACTGACCTTCGTGCGGGCCGGGTGGAATAACGGTGGGCCAGCAGTTACGTCAGGTGACGTGGCAAAGTTGCGGAAGTTGACGCAGGCGGCGAAGTAGTCAAATCGCTGTGGCAACAAAAAAAAACGGCAACCGGTTGAAACGGTTGCCGTTTTTTACGAATGTGTGTGAGGGCCACTAAGCGCTTTGGGCGGAGTTCAGTGCAGCAAAGAACAGCCAACGGCAAGTCACCGGTGCTGCCCCACCTTCTGCCGGTTCTCCAGCACCCGCGCATACCACGTCAACGGGAAACACATCGCGAAGTAAATCATCGCGACCATGCCGTAGATCGGGAACGGGCGGAATGCGGCATTCGTGATCATCGTGCCGGTCTTGGTCAATTCCGTGAAGCCGATGATCGACGCGAGCGCCGTGCTTTTCACCACTTGCACAAGGAAGCCGACGGTCGGCGCCACGGCGATCTTCAGCGCCTGCGGCCAGATGATGTAGCGCAGTTGCTGGCTGAACGTCATGCCGAGACTCGCCCCTGCTGCCCACTGGCCACGCGGCACAGCTTCCACGCAACCGCGCCAGATATCGACCAGATAGGCGCTGGTATAAAGCGTGAGCGTGACGGCCGCCGCGACCCAGGGCGATACGTCGACACCCAGCAACGGCAGGCCGAAGAATGCCAGAAACAACTGCATCAGCAACGGCGTACCCTGAAACACTTCTACATACACCACAACGATCCGCCGCAGCCACGGCAACGGCGATACGCGCATCGCGAGCAGAATCAGCCCGACAATGCCGCCGCCGACAAACGCGATCAGCGATAACAACACCGTCCAGCGGGCGGCGAGCAACAGATTGCGGGCGATGTCCCACAGCGTGAATTCGACCATGATCAACGCTCCGTCGGCAAGGTGCGGGCGCCGCGCCACATCAGACGGGTGCGCCAGTTGCGCGGCGAGCTGTCGCTGCTGCCGCCGCGAGCCACGCGGCCCGCGAAGAGGTTGCGACCGAGCCGGTTCATGAGTTGCCGCAACATGACCGACAACACCAGATACGTCGCGGTGACGATCACGTAGCTTTCGAACGAGCGGAAGTTGCGCGACTGGATGAAGTTGGCCGCATAGGTCAGATCGGGCACCGAGATCTGCGAGACCACCGCCGAACCGAGCATCACGATCAACACCTGGCTCAGCAGTGCGGGAAACACGTTGGCGACCGCCTGCGGCAACACGACGTAACGAAACACTTGCCGTCCATGCAGGCCGAGCGCTTGCGCCGCCTGCACCTGGCCGCGCGGAATCGAATCGATACCGGCGCGCACGATTTCGATCGCATATGCGCCGAGATTGACGGTCATCGCCAGAATCGCGGCCTGCACTTCGTCGATATGAATGCCGAGGCTCGGCAAGCCGAAGAAGATGAAGAACAACTGCACGATGAACGGCGTATTGCGGATCAGCTCGACGTAAGTCGCGACCACCCAGCGCGCCCATTTCGGGCCGGCCACCGCGATGCTCGCGCCGCCAATGCCGACGAGGCCGCCGAGCACGGTGGACACGGCGGTCAGCCCCAGCGTGACGGCGACGCCGCGCGCGAGCAGCCCCGCATACAGGCCGAAGCCGCTGAAATCGAACGCATAGGTCATGACATGGCGCTCATCGTGAGGTCAAACTCCGGCGCAGACCGGCGAGCCGGTCCCCCAAAGGGACTTTCTTCGGGGCGTCCGCGCAATAAAGGTTCAGAGATTGGCCGGCAGCGGCGCACGCAGCCACTTCTGCGAAATGGCATTCATCGTGCCGTCCTTGCGGGCCTTGGCAATCGTGTCGTCGACTTTCTGCTTCAGACGCGGCTCATTCTTGTTCAAACCGACGTGGTCCGGCGAGCTGAATAGCGAGAACTTCTGCTCCGGATCGTTCGCCGGATGACGCGCGAGAATGGTTGCGCCGACGTCGTTGCCGACCACCATCAGCTGTACCTGACCAGAAAGAAACGCCGAAATAGCGCCGTTGGGATCGTCGAAACGTTTGATGTTCGCCGTGGGCGGTGCGATCTTGGTCACGCTCAGGTCTTCCAGTGTGCCGCGCGCGACCGAAATCGACTTGCCGGCGAGGTCGGCGGCGTTCTTCACGGGCAGCGTTTTCGGGCCGAAGACGGCGAGGTAGTAGGGCGCGTAGGGCTGCGAGAAGTCGATCACCTTTTCGCGTTCCGGCGTCTGGCCGACTGAAAGCAGCAGATCAGCCTTGTGATCGGCGAGGTAGGCCATGCGGTTGTCGCCGGTCACCTGCACGAGTTCGACCTTCGCGTTGAGCGACTTGCCGATCAGATTGGCGACGTCGATGTCGTAGCCCATCGGCTTCATGTCCGGGCCGATCGAGCCGAACGGCGGGTAGTCTTCGAATACGCCGATGCGTACGGTGCCGGACCTGGCGATAGTGTCGAGCGCGTCGGCATGCGCGGCGGACGAAAACGCGCACAGTGCGCCGAGGCCGGTGAAGGCGAGCGTCGCGGCGAGGGTGGCGAAGACGCGGCGTGCGTTCGATTGGGCAACTTGGGGCTGATTCATGGTCTTTCCTCTGTCGAAAACTCGGTATTGGAATGGGTTTCTATGAACGCTTCAGTGGCGTGTCATGGTGACGTGTCTCGGTGACGTGCCTCGATGACGTTCTTCAGCGACGCGTTTCAACGCGCCGCGCGGGCAGCGATCAGTTTGCACGCGTGCGGTGGCAATTCCGCGAGCACCGGCATGCCGAGCGTCAGCCCTGGCGTTTCGCGCGGCGTGGTCGCGGCGGTTAGCGTGAAGCCCGCGCAATCGATCGTCGCTTCGAGCGACGCCCCTACGTCGCGGATAAAAGTCACCGTGCCCGCGAGCCGGTTCTGCCCCGCAGCGTCGGACGCCGATTTGACGCACACGTCTTCCGGCCGGATCAGCAGACGGATATCGCTGTTGGACTCCGGCATCCGTACCGGTTGCGAAACGGCAATGCGTCTTCCACCCGGCAGACTGACGCCGCCCGCACCGTCGTACGTCACCGGCAGGATGTTGCCGAGCCCGATGAAGTCAGCGACGAATTCACTGACCGGGTCGCGATAAATATCGAGCGGTTTGCCGACTTGCGCAATCCGGCCTTTCTCCATCACCACGATTTCGTCAGCCATCGTCATCGCTTCGCGCTGGTCGTGCGTGACCATGATCGTTGTGATGCCAAGACGCTGTTGCAGCAGGCGGATTTCGACCTGCATCGCTTCGCGCAGTTTGGCGTCGAGCGCGGAGAGCGGTTCGTCGAGCAGCAGCAGTTTTGGTTGCGACGCGATTGCGCGTGCAATCGCCACGCGTTGCCGCTGGCCGCCGGAGAGTTGCGTGACCGGCCGGTGCGCCATATGCGGCAACTGGATCAGCTCCAGCAATTCAGCGACGCGGCGCGCCTGCGCGTCTTTCGAGGTCTTGCGCAGCTTGAGCGGATACGCGACGTTCTGCGCGACCGTCATATGCGGAAACAGCGCGAGCGACTGAAACACCATGCCGAAGTCGCGCTGATTGGCGGGCAGACGCGTGATGTCGCGGCCGGCAAAATTGATGTTGCCCGAGCTCGGCGTTTCCAGCCCGGCGATCATGCGCAAGAGCGTGGTCTTGCCGCAGCCGGACGGTCCGAGAAAGCACACCAGCTTGCCGTCGGGCACGCTCAGATCGACGCTGTCGACGGCATAAGCCGCGTTGAAGCGCTTGGTCACGGCCTGCAAGGTCAGGTGGGTCATCGAATGCTCCAGCAAAAAGGCATCAGCACCGCGGGAATCGAACCGGTGGTCAAAGCGCCACCCCTTCGTCACCGATCAGCTTTTCGAGCAGCCAGATCAGCGCGAAGTCGATCGCGACGATGAATACGGCGAAACAGAACACGGTCGGATCGAGCGACGACACCGTACGGCTGTAGAGCCACACCGGCAGCGTCATCGTGTCGATGCCGTACAGGAAGAAGGTCACCGTGAACTCGTTTAACGAGACGATGAACGCGAACAGCATGCCGGCGAGAATGCCGGGGCGCATGAGCGGCAAAATCACGTCGATCAGCGCGCGGCTCGGACTCGCGCCCATCACGCAGGCCGCTTCCTCGAACTCCGGGCCGATCGAGGCTACCGACGCCGCGCAATTTTTCACGGTGAACGGCAGCGCCAGAATCACATGCGCGATGATCAGGCGGAATACGCCGAGTTCGATCGGCAGCACGTTGAACACCAGCAGCAGCGACAAACCAAGCATCACCAGCGGATAGACGAGCGGCAACGCCACCAGTTGTTCGACTGCGGGTTTGCCGCGAAAACGGTAGCGGCTCAGTGCGTAGGCGGCGGGTACTGAGACAAGCGTGGCGATGACCATCGTCGAGAGCGCGACGATCAGGCTCGTGCTGAGCGCGGCGCCCATCGAGAGGGAGTCGCTTGCATCCGGGGAGACGAAGCTATGCCACGCCGCGCGGTACCAATGCAAGCCGTAGGCGTGCGGCGGGAATTCGAGCGTGTCGGCCGCGCTGAACGACATGGTGATCATCGTCAGGATCGGTAGCGCGGCGAGAAACAGCACGATGGCCGCAAGCAGCGCGGTGGCCTTGCCGAGCTGGCCGGGCATGGTTGCCGGCAAACGCGGCAAACGCGGCAGGCGCGGTGAACCCGGCGGACGCGTCAGGCGTGGAGTTTGAACCGGCGTGCTCATGCGTGGGGCTCCTCGGCGAGACGTTGCGTACGGCGCACGAGGCGCTGTGACAGCGCCATCACCGTGAGCGTCGCGATCATCAATACGACGCCCGATGCGGAAGCGGCGGGCCAGTTCAGCAAGGGCGCGACCTGGTCGTGCACCAGCACGGCGAGCATCGGCACGCGGCGTCCGCCGAGCAGCAGGGGCACGGCGAATGCGCTGGCGTTGTACGCGAACACGAGCAGGGCGCCGGACACGAGACCCGGCATAGCGAGCGGCAGCAACACGTGATACAGCGTTTGCCAACGCGTCGCGCCAAGCGTCGCCGCGGCTTCTTCATACGAGCTCGAGACCGCGCGCATGGCACTCGACAACGGCAGCACGGCGAGCGGAAACGCTGTCTGAATCAAACCGAGCAATACGCCGTGCTCGCGATACAACCACATCACCGGGCGGTCGACGAGGCCGCTGCCAAGCAGCGCGTGATTGAGCAGGCCGGCCGGTCCGAGAATGATCAGCCAGCCATAACCTTGCAGCAGCAGATTGACGAGCAAGGGCAGCAGCACGCCCGCGAGCAACAGCCGTCGCGCGAGCCGCGACTTGGTGCGCGCCATCGCCAACGCGACGGGAATGGCCAGCAGCACGGCGCAGATCATGCTTTGGAAAGCGAGCTTTAACGTGAGCCACAACGACTTCATGAAATAGCCGTCGAGGAGATCAGCGTAGTTCTGCAGCGTGAAGCCGTGCCATTCGTTGCCTTGGGTGCCGAAACTCATACGCAGCACGACGAGCGCTGCTGCGCCGAGTATCGCGAGAAATAGCAGGATCGGCGTGAGCAGAAGCCAGGGGCGCGCTTTCGCGAGCGCCGTTTCCGTCGACTCGTCCGGGGCGCCGGATGCGCTATCGGGCGAGCCGGAAACCGCGCTCGGCGCGTCACCCGGCGCGGCGTCAGACGCAGCATCCGACGCCGACGAAGCACGCCGCGAAAAGCGCGCGAGCATCGCGGTCATGCCGAGAAAATTTCGGTGTAGCGCTTGATCCAGGCCGGCTGCACGACGGCAAGCGCCTTGTCGTCATGCAGGATCGCTTTCTCGGCGATCTGCTGCGGGCTCGGCACGAACGCACGGCTCTCGGCGGGAATCACCGCTTTCGAATTGACCGGGCCGTTCAGCACGTCGGCAGCCATGCGGCCTTGCACGCCGGCATCGAGCGAATGGTTGATGAAGGCGTGGATCAGATCGCTGTCGGCCGGATGCGACTTCGGGATCACCGTGAACATGAGCTGCGTGGCGAAGCCTTCCTTCATGCCGTAGGTCACGCCCATTTTGTACTCGGGCTTGCGGATCTGGTCGGGGAAAAAAGCCGGCGAATAGATGCCGCCGATATCGAGCGAACCGGTGCGGAACAGATCGGCCACCTGATTCGGGTTCTCGCCGAGCGTCATCACGTGGTCTTTCAA
>NZ_DASRSY010000001.1:0-2759 GCF_035656215.1 Paraburkholderia sp. | reverse complement strand
GCTGTTCGTGTTCCGCTTCACTCAAGACCAGTGGCGCCTTCGGTCTTCCTCTCATCGTTGCCTCGCTTATTTGCGAACCCTGCAACCCAGGTTAGTACACAACGCAAATAAGGCAATGAATTTCTAATTCGGGACACTAGTACGGTATGCCGATCAATCAGGGAAATCGTCAAACGATCCCTTAAGCTAACGTCGGCGAACCTGATAAACCAAAACCATCATCGAAAGCGCGCAAAGTGCGCCAAACAGCTTGCTAGCGACCATCCAAATAATTCGCAAGCATGTCCAGCGCCCTTCTACGTTCAGCTTGCCATGATTACACCGTGGCGTTACCGCGCAAGCGGACAAGAATGCCTTCCAGTGCATCCAGATCACCGAAGTCCACCAGCACCTGGCCGCGGCCGCGTCGGCCGAGCTTGATCTTTACCGTTGCGGCAAGCAGATCGGACAACTCCTCTTCGAGTCGCCGCGTGTCGCGGCCGCCGTCCTGATTCGCTCGCGCCTTTACTGTGGGCGCAGCCTTGGTAGTCGCCGTCACCAGCTTTTCGGTCTCGCGTACCGACATGCGCTTGTTGACAACCTGATTGGCCAGCGTGATCTGCGTCGCAGCGTCGACGGCCAGTAGCGCACGTGCATGCCCCATGTCCAGATCACCGGCCAGCAACATCGTCTGCACTGGCGTAGCCAGGTTAAGCAAACGCAGCAGATTCGATACAGCACTGCGCGAGCGACCCACCGATTCAGCCGCCTGCTCGTGCGTGAAATCGAACTCGTCGAGCAAGCGTTGAATACCCTGCGCTTCTTCTAGCGGATTCAGATCTTCGCGCTGGATATTCTCGATCAGCGCCATCGCCGCGGCGGCCTGGTCCGGCACGTCTCTCACCAGCACCGGCACCTCGTCAAGGCCGGCAAGGCGTGCGGCGCGGAAGCGTCGTTCACCGGCAATGATCTCGTACTTATCCGCCGAAACCGGCCGCACGAGGATCGGCTGCATCACTCCTTGGGCACGGATGCTGGCCGCCAATTCCTGCAACGCGCCTTCGTCCATGCGCGTGCGCGGCTGATACTTACCGGCCTGCAACTTGCTGAGCGGCAGCACGTTCGGCGCACCCTCGATCGCCACGGCCTCTGTAATGTCCGCACTGCCACCGAGCAATGCTTCCAAACCGCGGCCCAACCCTTTCTTTCTTGCTACTGCGTTCATCGTGCTTCCTCGATCCGCTTAGGACGCCTGGGGTGCGTCATTCAATGTACGCACCCGCTCAATCATCTCTGCACCGAACTGCACATACGCCTGCGCACCGCGCGATGCCTTATCGAACACGACGCCCGGCAACCCGTAGCTAGGCGCCTCGGCAAGGCGCACGTTGCGTGGGATCACCACATCGAACACCTTGTCGCCAAAGTGCTCTTTCAACTGATCCGAGACTTGCTGTTGCAATGTGATGCGCGGGTCGAACATCACGCGCAGCAGGCCGATCACCTTCAGATCGCGATTCAGGTTTGCATGCACCTGCTTGATCGTGTTGACCAGATCGGACAGACCTTCGAGCGCGAAGTACTCGCACTGCATCGGAATCACCACGCCATGCGCGGCGCACAAGCCGTTGAGCGTTAGCAGCGACAAAGCCGGGGGGCAGTCGATCAATACGAAGTCGTATTCGCTTTCGACCGCCGCCAAGGCGACCTTCAGTTGGCGCTCACGGCTCTGCACGCTGACCAGTTCAACCTCGGCGCCGGCCAGTTCCCGGTTCGCGGGCAGCACGTCGTAGCCGACGGCTTCCGGGCGTACTCGCGCATCCGCCACCGACACGCCATCCACGAGCACTTCATAGACGGTGTTCGCGCATGCGGCCTTATCGACGCCGCTGCCCATCGTGGCGTTGCCCTGCGGGTCCAGATCGATGAGAAGGACTCGCTGTCCCTGCGCTGCCAAGCTCGCGGCCAGATTGACTGCCGTCGTCGTTTTGCCGACGCCGCCCTTCTGGTTCGCAACGCAGAAGATTTTTGCCATCGTTGGTGTGTCCCTTTTGCTGCTTGAATAAAGTAGAAAGCGCGTCTGGTATGCGGTGCGTGTCTCGGACCTGCCGACGGCCGTCAGTTATCGGCGTCCACCAGCACCTTGATCAGATGCCGCTCCGCGTCGAGCGACGGCACATTCAGCCGAATAATCTGTTCCACGTGGGCGCCCGCCGGCAGACGCTCGATCTCGCCATCCGGACGCACACCCTTCATCGCCCAGATTGCCCCCTGCTCCGCAACCAGATGACGGGCCAGTGTAACGAAATCCGAGAGCTCTGCGAATGCGCGCGACACGATTACGTCGAACTTTGCCGGTACTTCGGCACCCGGCCGCAAAGTTTCGACGCGGCCTGTGACGACCGACAGGTTTGCCAGGCCGAGCTCAGCTTTGGCCTGAGCCTGAAAAGCCGTCTTCTTATGAACGATGTCGTTCACGGTGACGGTCCAGTCGGGGAGCACGATAGCCAGCACGACACCCGGCAAGCCACCACCGGAACCCACGTCCAGCACCGAAGATGCGCCACGCGTAGCGAGATGCGGCACGATCGAAAGCGAATCCAGGATGTGCTGGATAAGCATCTGCCGTGGATCGCGAATCGCCGTCAGGTTGTAAACGGCGTTCCACTTGGACAGCAGCGCTACATAGTCGAGCAGTTTGCCGAGTTGCGCATCGCTCAGGTCGAGGCCGAGCTCGCGGACGCCGCCTGCTAACAGCGACGCCAATACCTCGTTACCAC